>DASQXE010000106.1:0-22263 GCA_035639875.1 Gaiellaceae bacterium
CATCCGTGTCGCCAACTTCTCGCTCCAGGCAACGCAGCCGGCGTCGTTCATGTACGACCCGCTGGACAAGGCCGTCGAGAAGCTCTGGTTCAACGGCGTCGTCGTCGTGGCTGCCGCCGGCAATTACGGCGTCGACGGGCAGCCGACGACGGTCGCGTACGCGCCGGGCAACGACCCGTTCGTCATCACGGTCGGCGCGAGCGATCTCAACGGCACGGCCACCAATCCAGCAGACGATTTCGCCGCGCCGTGGTCTGCGTACGGCTCCACGCTCGACGGGTTCGCCAAGCCGGAGCTCGGAGCACCCGGCCGTCGCCTCATCGGCCCGGTGCCGGGCACGTCGACGATGGCGCTCGAACATCCCGAGCGGATGACCGCCTCCGCGTACATGTGGATGTCCGGTACGTCGTTCTCGGCGCCGGTCGTCTCGGGTGCCGCTGCGCTCCTCCTGGCGAAGAACCCGAGGTGGACGCCCGACCAGGTGAAGGGTGCCCTCATGCTGAGCGCACGGCCGACTGCGGCCGGCGTCGCCCTCGGCGTCGGCGAGGTGAACGCGAAGGCCGCGTTCGACGTAACGAGCCCGCCCAACCCGAACCTGGGCCTTGATCAGTTCGTCACGTCGGACGGCGCTGGTGGTCTTGCGTTCGACTCGGCGAGCTGGGCGAACACTGCCCAGGCAGACGCCTCTTGGAACAACGCGTCGTGGGCAGGGGCGTCCTGGAACGCCGCCTCGTGGTCGAGCGCGAGCTGGGCGAACGCCTCGTGGGCGGCCGCCTGCTGGGCATCGGCATCATGGAACGCGGCCAGCTGGGCGCAGGCGTCCTGGGCGGCGGCGTCGTGGAACGCCGCCAGCTGGGCCGCCGCTTCCTGGTACGAGTAGGGCGCGCGGCGCCGCTCCGGGGCCTAATCCCTCGAAAGAGTGAATTCGCCTTTTCTCCCGCAAAAGGGGGACGTGACGGCGGCCGAATCCGCCTAGCTTGCGGTCTGGCGTAGACGACCGCGCAGAGGGCGCGGAGGGAGAGGAACCAAGAACTGATGCGGCAGGATCGCGGTTCGTACGGAGGAATTCGGTGGAGCGCTCTTTGGGGCAAGCCCTCGAAGGGCGAGACGCGCTCAAGCGCACTCTGGGGTAAGGGCGGACGCGGATTCCTCGCGACGCTCGTTGTCGGGGCGGCGCTCGCCGCGCCGGCCGCCTATGCAGACGGCAGCGCGAGCTTCAAGGCGTACACGACTCCCGGGCTGATCGCCGCCGCGCAGGCGAAGCCGAAGGCGACCTTCGACGTCGTCCTGATGGCGAGCGACCGGCCCTCGACGTGGCTGGCCAAGCAGGTCGCGAGCTTCGACAGCCCGAAGGCAAAGACGCGGCGCCAGTACAAGTCGATCAGCGGTGTCGCGGCGCGCCTCACCGGCAGCCAGGTGCTCACGCTCGCGCGGAACGGCCACGTGAGCTCGATCACGTATGACGCCCCGCTCCAGCTCGCGGGCACGCTGTCGAACAAGCAGCGGTGGCCGTACGTCTCCGGCGTCCAGAAGTTCTGGGCGAACGGGACGACGGCTGGAACGCCCACGATCGCGATCGTCGACTCCGGCATCGATGCCTCCCGCGCCGACTTCGGCGGACGCGTCGTCGCGAACGTCAATCTCACGTCGCTCACGGGGAACTCGCCCGGAGACGGCCGCGGACACGGAACCTTCGTCGCAGGCATTGCAGCGGGATCAGGCGACAACTACGCCGGTGCCGCCCCGGCTTCGAAGATCGTCGCGCTCGACGTCATGGACGACAACGGTATGGCGATGACGCGGGACGTTATTGCGGCCGCCGACTGGATCCTCGCGAACAAGGACAAGTACGGCATCAAGGTCGCGAACTTCTCGCTTCACTCCTCGCAGCCGAACAGCTTCATGTTCGACCCCCTCGACAAGGCGGTGGAGCGGCTCTGGTTCAGCGGCGTGGTCGTCGTCGCCGCCGCCGGCAACTACGGCGTCAACGGCCAGCCGAGCGGTGTTCCCTTCGCGCCCGGCAACGACCCGTTCGTGATCACGGTCGGAGCGGACGATGTCGACGGTTCGGTGTCCACGACGGACGACGTCGCCGCGCCCTGGTCGGCATACGGTTATACGCTTGACGGCTTCGCCAAGCCAGATATCGCTGCGCCCGGGCGCTACATCGTCGGCCCGGTCCCGGCGACGTCGACGCTCGCTCTCGAGCGCGCGGATGCGATCGTCGCCCCCGGCTACATCCAGCTCTCCGGCACGTCCTTTGCGGCCCCGATTGCCGCAGGCGCGGCCGCTCAGATCTTCGCGGCGCATCCCACCTGGGGCCCCGACCAGGTCAAGGGCGCGCTCATGCTGACCGCGAGCCGCACGCCCAACGCAGCTCCGCTCTCGGAAGGCGTCGGCATCCTCGATGCCTCTAAGGCGGTCGCGTTGACGAGCGCGCCGAACCCGAACGCCGCCCTTCGTCCATTCGTGAAGCCCGACTCCGCAAGCGGCTCGGGACTCGCCTTCGACTCGGCAAGCTGGGCCAATACGGCGAAGGCGAACGCGTCCTGGGCAAACGCCTCCTGGTCGGACGCTTCCTGGGCCAACGCCTCTTGGAGCGCCGCCTCCTGGGCGAACGCCAGCTGGGCGAATGCCTCCTGGGCGAGCGCCAGCTGGTGCGACGCCTCGTGGTCGGATGCGTCGTGGGCCGACGCCTCGTGGGCGTCGGTCTCCTACGCGGACAACGCCGAGGGCGACATGAGCTCCTCGGGGGGCGAGTGGATCGACCAGGCGGAGCTCGACGCCCTCCTCGGGACCACCGACCCGTCTACGACACTGCTCCCGTAGAAACGAGAGCAACCGCGAGCCCCGGGTCGCCCACCCGACCCGGGACTCACCCTTTTGGGTGAAATCGACTCCGTCCCTCAAACGGGGGACGCCACCCCTCTGGGCGGGGCGTAACTTCCGGCTATGGCTCTGCGGCCTCGCGCTTGCGCGTGGAGTTGGATCGGAGCTGCAATGACCGACTGCAGCGGGATTTCAGGCTGGGCTTCATGAGCGTCGTCCGCACCGAATTCGCGACCGCGCGGCGCGAATCCGCCCCCGAAACCACGGAACAGGGGGGCCTGTCCGGCCACGCGAAGGCGTACCTGGCGGCGGTGGCGGTGGCGACCGTGATCGCGGCCTTCGTCCCGCTGACGAAGGTGACGCCGGGCACACACGGCTGGCTGACGTTCTTCGTGCTCGCCGCCTGCGCCGCCGTGGCGCAGCTGTTCGTTGTGCGCACCCCGCGCGACCAGTCGTACCACACGACGAACGTGTTCCTCATTCCGGCCGCGCTCCTCCTCCCGCCGGAGCTCGTCGCGCTGATGGCAATCGCGCTCGTCCCGGAGTGGCTCAAGGTTCGCTACCCCTGGTACATCCAGAGCTTCAACATCTGCAACCACACGCTGAACGGGCTGGCGGCGTGGGGTGCGGTCGACCTCGTGCGGACCTTCGGCTGGGGCAGGCAGCCCACGATGGCCGTCGCCGGGCTCGTCGCCTGCGTGGTCTTCGTGGCCACGAACCACGTCCTCCTGGCGACGATGCTCCACTTCGCCCGCGGACATACGCTCCGGGAGACGGGCCTGTTTTCCACAGACAGCCTCGCCACCGACCTCGTCCTCGCCGCCCTCGGGGTGGCGTTCGCAAGCATCTGGCGCTGGAACCCCTACCTGCTGCCGACGGTCGTGGCACCGCTCCTACTCATCCATCGCTCTCTGAGCGTCCCGGCGCTGCAGGAGGAGGCGCGTGTCGATCCCAAGACGGGACTCTTCAACGCACGCCACTTCGCGGCCGAGCTGCGCGAGGAGCTCTCCCGCGCGAACCGCTTCGAGCGTCCGATGTCGGTGATCATGGCCGACCTCGACCTGCTGCGGGACATCAACAACTCGTACGGGCACCTCGCCGGCGACGCCGTCCTCAAGGGCATCGCGGAGGTCTTCCGCAGACAGCTCCGTCACTATGACGTCCCCGCCCGGTTCGGGGGAGAGGAGTTCGCCATCCTCCTGCCGGAAACCGGCGCCGAGCAGGCCCTCGAGATCGCGGAGCGCATCCGCCGGGCCGTCGCCGAGGAGCCCTTCGAGATCGAGACCTCGAGCGAGCCGATCCGCGCCACGGTCTCGCTGGGCGTGGCCGCCTATCCAAAGGACGGCACCGACTCGAACGAGCTCATCCACCAGGCCGACCTCGCTGTCTACCGGGCCAAGCTGCAGGGACGAAACCGCGTCCTCGGGGCGAGCTCGGAGCCGCTGCTCATGACCGGTGAGCGCGGCGCGCGGCTCGCCGCCGTCCCAGAGGAGGGGGAATACGTCGCGTCCGCGTCACGGTCGTTGCCCGAGCAAAGAGCCAGCGAGATCCGTGAGGCGCAGCAGCAGCGTCCGCACACGCCTGGACGACCGCACTTTCTCGCCCTCTCGGCGCCGCTTGCCGTGCTGGTCGCCCTCGTCGCGATCGCGGGAATCGTCGCGGGCGTCGTAGGCCTCCTCCTGGGTACGACGGACGACCTGATCGGCCTCCTGGCCATCGTCCTCCTCGTGGGCGGCGGCCAGGCGCTCGCCCTCGAGCTGGAGGTCGGCTCGATCTCCGTCAGCGCGGTCGGCGCTCTCGCCGGCGCGGCGCTCTTTGGTCCGCGGGCGGCCTTGCCCCTCGCCATCGCCATCGTGGCCGTCGAATGGAGCGCCCGTCGAGACGACTGGCACTACGTGCTCTTCAACATCGGCGCGCTGAGCCTCGCCTCGCTCGCGGCGGCGGCCGTCTTCAGCGTTGGGTGGATCGAGACGCCGGCCGGTGAGCTCGTCACCGCCGCGGCCGGCCTCTTGGCGGGCGGGGCCTACTTCGTTGTGAACACGGCTCTCATCTCGCTCGCCATGGCCCTCGAAGGCCACGACCGCTGGCGAAACGTCTGGAAGGAGCGTTTCTCGTGGCTCCTGCCACACTACGTCGTCTTCGGGCTAGTGGGAGGCGCGATCGCCCTCGCCTATGCGGCCATTGGGCTCTATGGCCTGGCCGTGTTCATCCTCCCGCTCCTCCTCATGCGAAAGACGATGGCGGCGTACCTCGGTCACACCGAGAAATCGACCAAGAAGCTCCGCAAGGCCGCTGAGACGATCCAGTCCCAGAACGTGTCGCTCGAGCAGGCGAACCGTCTCCTCAAAGAGCGCTCGACCGCCGCCATGGAGAGCCTCTCGGCCACCGTCGACGCGCGCGACGCCTACACGGCCGGCCATTCACGGCGCGTCCAGCAGCTCGCCCTGGCAATCGGACGCGAGCTCGGCCTCTCCCAGGCGGAGCTCGACCTCCTCGGTCACGCCGCCCTCTTCCACGACATCGGGAAGCTGGCCATCCCGGATGCGATCCTCTTGAAGCCGGTCGGCCTGACGCCCGACGAATGGGCGCTTATGCAGCGGCACGCCGACGAGGGCGCGCGCATCATCGATCGCCTGGGGTTCCTCAACGACGCCGTGCCCGCCATTCGCCATCATCACGAGCGCTTCGACGGGACGGGCTATCCCGACGGCCTCGCGGGCGAGGACATCCCGCTCGGGGCGCGCATCATCCACGTCGCCGACGCGCTCGACTCGATGCTGACCACGCGCATCTATCGCGCCGCGCGCCCCGCGGACGAGGCGCTGGACGAGCTGCGCCGCGGTTCGGGGACCCAGTTCTGCCCGCGGTGCGTCTCAGCGCTCGAGCGCCTGCTGCACACGAACCCGGCCGAACAGCGTCCGAGCGGCCAGCTGCTGGCGACCGCCTGAGCCGGCTCCTCTGAGACCATCGGAGACCGGCCGCGCGGAAGGCAAGTCTCCCGTTACTTGCGTTCCGTCTAATCTGCTCTATCCTTGGCGTTGAGGCCGCCGTGCAGATCGATTCGTCCGATCTTGCCGCCTTCAGGGCCGGCATGCGTCGCCGCTACTCGGACGACGAGATCCTGGCGGAGCTCAGGGACTCCGCGCAGCGCCTCGGCCGCTCCCCGACGATGCGGGAGTTCGAGCGCGACCGGCGCACGCACGTTCATCCCCAAACTGTGATCGAGCGATTTGGGAGCTGGAACGCGGCCAAGCGGCGCGCGGGCCTGACCACGCGCAGGCACGCGACGAGGGAGGAGCTCCTGGACGAGCTTCGCCGCCTCGGGGACGACCTCGGGCGGCCGCCCACAGGCGCCGACCTCCTACGCCATCGCGCGACCATGCACTCGAAGTCTCTCTACTGGCACGTCTTCGGCTCGCTCCGGAACGCCCTTCGTGAAGCCGGCTTCGACGTCCCGCTCGGCGAGGAGCGCCTGGAGCAGGCGGTCTGGCAAGGGGCGCGTCTCGCCCGCCGGCTCAAGCGCCTGCCGCGGTTCGCTGACTGGGCCGCCGCGCGCAAGCGCGACCAGCGCCTTCCGAGCGAGTGGCAGGTCTACCGTCTGGCCGGCGGGCGCCGCGGCGCCTGGACGACCTTTCAGTACCTCGTGCGCAGTCGTCTCGTCGACGACGGCGTAGAGGTGCGCGAAGACGGTCGCGTGGGGCGCTAGCGTCCCGCTGCGGCCGTCGCCAGGGCGGCCAGCTGCGCAAGACAGGACTGCCGTTCTTCGGGAGCCCGCACGGCTGGGAGAAGCACCTCGGTGAAGCTCCGGTCAGGCTCGAACGCCTCGGTGCGGACGACCCGGCCGTCGACGGCGGCGACGAGCGTCCCCTCCTGGACCTCGCGCTTCGACAGGTGCACGCCCCCGAAGCGCTCCACGAGCTCGAGCGCCTCCTGTGTCGAGGCGAAGAAGAGCTCGTGCCGAGCCTGTCCGATCCACAAGGGCCGTCCGACCCCGCGTGCGAGGAAGACGACGTCGGAATCGCGTTCGTCGAGCCAGGCGGTCGCCATCGAACCGTGAAGCTCCTCGAACGCACGCGCCCTGCTGCGCTCGCGTTCGGCGAGGGCGAAGATCGCTTCCGAGTCGACCGTCATCCCTTCCTCTGCGCGCTCGAACCCGTAGCGCTCGAAGATCTCTTCGTCGTTCTTGATGATCCCGTTGTGGACACCGACCACGGTTCCGTGCCTGACGGGATGGTTGTTGGCGTTCAGCGACGGATGGCCTTTGGTGTAGTCGCGGACGTGGACGAGCGCCTGGGTCGCGTCCGCGGGGACGGAGACGGAGTCGAGAAACTCGCTCGCGCCCGCCCGGCGCTTGTGCACCTCGAGGGCCACGGTCGGCCCGCGGAAGCAGTAACCGGACGCGTCGGCGCCGCGCTCGGAGATGGCCGCCATGAGGGTCTGCGAGGCGAGCGTGGGGTCGACCCTGCTTTTGCGACTGAGGCTATATCCGGCGATCCCACACAAAACGCAGACTCTCCACTATAACCATCGTTTCGGCCGCTTCCGGGCGCTATCCCTCAACACGGTTGTTCGCCTCAAGCCCGCTCGCGCGGAGGCCGATAGGGGCTGCGTGGGACGGCCTGTCTCCAGACTGCCATCGCCTGATTCCGATCCCGTTGCGGGGAGTGAAACCGAGGAGCCGAAGCTCGAGCTGGTATCCGAGCCCGCCTCGGCCGACGCAGCCGGCGAGGAGCCCGAAGAGGAGGACGAAGACGAGGAGAAGGAAAGCCTCGCCAGCGGTCCGACGCAGGATCCGCTCAAGCTCTACGTGCGCCAGATCGGCGACGGGCCCCTCCTCACGCCCGCCGAGGAGCGCGAGCTCGCCCGGCGGAAGGACGAGGGCGACGAGGCGGCCAAGCGGAAGCTGATCGAGTCGAACCTGAGGCTCGTCATGTCGATCACGCGGAACTACGTGAACTCAGGCGTGCCGCTCCTCGACCTCATCCAGGAGGGCAACCTAGGGCTCATCCGAGCGGTCGAGAAGTTCGACTACAAGATGGGCTACAAGCTGTCGACCTATGCGACTTGGTGGATCCGCCAGGCTGTGACACGAGCGATTGCCGACCAGGGGCGGACGATCCGCCTGCCCGTACACGTCGTCGACCAGGTGCGACGCGTCATGCGCGCGCGCCGGGTGCTGACGCAGAAGCTCAACCGAGAGCCGCTTCCGGAGGAGATCGCAAAGGAGAGCGGGTTCGAGCTCAAGCGGGTGAACGAGCTCCTCGACCTCGTCGAGGACCCTGTCAGCCTGGAGACGCCCGTCGGCGACGGCGATTCCATCTACGGAGACATGCTGGAGGACGTCAACTCCGAGCAGCCCGATCTCGTCCTCGCCGAGATGCTCCGGAGTGCCGAGCTGCAGACGGCGCTGGCGCAGCTCTCCGAGCGGATGCGGCACGTGCTCGAGCTCCGCTTCGGGCTTACGGGGGCGATCCCGAAGACGCTCGAAGAGGTCGGCTCGGAACTCGGAGTCACGCGCGAGCGCGTCCGCCAGCTCGAGTCACGCGCGCTCCGCGAGCTGCAGGCCGCGGCGCCCGACCTGCGCCTCTACCTGCGCGCCGAATAGGGGCACGCCCCGCCCGCGGGTAGGGTGACGGGCGTGTTCGTCGACGTCCACTCGCACGTGATCCCGTCCGGGGATGACGGGGCGCAGAGCGTGGAGGAGGGGCTTGCGCTCTGCCGCGGCGCGGCCGACGCCGGGACGAGCGTCCTCTTCGCCACGCCGCACGTCTGGCCGATGCTGCCCCTACCTCCGAAGCGAGAGGAGGCGATTCGTACGGCGCACTCCGAGATGGCTCCCGAGGCCGCGCGATTCGGCATCGAGCTCCAGCTCGGCTTCGAGTTGACGCCCACGCCGGCTCTCCTCGACGAGGATCCACGCCGCTATCGGCTCGGCGAGCTTCCTGCAGTCCTCATGGAGGTGCCGTTCCAAGGCTCTCTAAGCCTCGCTGAGCGCCTGGGAGAGCACATCGAGGCCGCTGGCCTGCAACCTGTGATCGCGCACCCTGAGCGCTCCGAGGCGATCGCGGCCGATCCGGGGCTCGCACACCGCCTCCACGAGCGCGGCTGGCTTTTCCAGCTGAACGCCACCAGCATCACCGGCTATCACGGTCCGGAGATCGAGGCGCTCGCGTCGCGACTCATTGACGAGGGCGTGGCGGATCTGGTTGGCTCGGACGGCCATCGCCGCGCGCGGCCGCCGCAGCTCGCCGACGCCTATCGCGCCGTGCAGGCGAGAATGGGGTGGAGGGCGGACGCCCTCTTCGACGGGCGCGCGCTTCCAGGCCTAGCGGGTCGCGACCGCGTCGATCTCGCGAAGGGACGCTAGCCGTGCGAGGGATTCGATCTCGATCTGCCGCACCCGCTCGCGGGTGATCCCAAGCCGGCGGCCGATGTGCTCCAGCGTGTGCGGCTCCTCGCCGCGTAGGCCGTAGCGGAGCTCGAGGACGCGCCGATCGCGCTCCGGGAGCGACTCGAGCGCGCGGTCGAGGGCCTCCTTCTGGAGGCGGCGCTCTGTCTCCTCCTCCGGGAGCGGATCTTCGCCGGCGACAAGGTCGCCGAACACCGCGTCTTCCTGCTCTCCGATCGGCTGATCGAGGCTCGTTGAGGCCCGCGCCGCGGCCCGCACCTCGATCGCCTGCTGGAGAGGGAGGCCCGCCTCGTGCGCGATCTCCTCGAGCGTCGGTTCGCGGGCGAGCTGAGTCCAGAGGTGCCGTTCGGCGCGATGCATCTTCTGCATTCGCTCGACGACGTGGACGGGCACGCGGATCGTCCTCGCCTTGTCGGCGATGGCGCGCGCGACGGCCTGGCGAATCCACCAGGTCGCGTATGTAGAGAACTTGAGGCCGCGCTGCCACTCGAACTTCTCGACGGCGCGGATCAGGCCGAACATGCCCTCCTGGATGAGATCGAGAAAGGGGAGGCCCTGGTTGCGGTAGTTCTTCGCGATCGAGACGACCAGGCGCAGGTTGCATTCGATCATGCGTCGCTTGGCCTCCATGTCCCCGCACTCGATCCGCTTCGAGAGCTCGACCTCATCGGCAGCGGTGAGCAGCGGATGGCGGCCGATCTCGCGGAGGAAGAGCTGCAGCGCGTCCGTCGTCGTCTCGAGAACTTCGGTCGCTCGGGGGGGAGCGGTGGGCTCACGCGGGGGCTCCTTCGGGGTCTCGACGACCTCGATCGCGCGCTCTTCGAGCTCACGGTAGAGGGCCTCGACGTCCGCGGGATCGGCCTCGAGGGAATCGATCGTCTCGGTCAGCTCCGTTGCGTCGAGGAAGCCGGCCGCTTCGCCGCGCTCGAGCAGATGCTGGATCTCCTCGTGTTGGAGGACGCTCGTCTCGTCAGCCATTTAACGCGCACATCCGCCCGAGAGATAGACGCACCCACCGAACCCGGACGGCACCGCGCCCTACCCTACCAACCTCGCGGTGAAAGTAAACCTCAAGCCAACGGTACGAAAAGTGGAATTTCCGCAAATCCTGCCTATTCTCAGATTAGAGCTCGCGGGTGGTGCGGCTGATTGGGGAGAGGAGCGAGTTGCTGCGGCTGGACGAAGGAGCTACGTGGACCGGCGTGGGAGCGCTCTCCCTTTCCGCGCTTCTCCTGGCGCTCGGCATCCTGCTCTTCGTGCGCTGGCGGCGTGCCGCCACCCGTGAGATCGCCCAGATCCAGGCGGCGAGCGAGCGGACGGAGAGCCTCCTCACCGAGCTCACGCGCGCGCTCAGCGATACACGCGCCGAAGGACGGCGCCTGTCGGCACTCGGCGAGCTCGGCTCGACGCTCGACCTCGACGTGGCCTTCGAGCGTGCCCTGCGCGCTGTGGGCCAGCTCGCGGAGGCCGACGCGGCGATGATCGTTCTCCACCAGGAAGCGGAACCGATCACCGCGACGTTCGGGCTGACAGGCGAGGAGTCGCTGCGCGACCTGATCGGCCTGCCCCCCGAAGCGAGCCGCGCGCGGGCGGTGAAGCTCAACTACCTGTACACGCCCGAGGAGGCGGCCAACGACGCCTTCCGGCTGAGCGGCGGACTGGCGGTGCCGCTCGCAGACGCGCGCGGCGAGCGCGTGGGCACGCTCGCGGTCTTCTGGCGCCGCGCCGACCACGCCGTCACCGACGAGGAGCTCGCCCGCTTCGAGGATCTTGCCGCCGCCTTCGGGCCGGCGCTCGAGAATGCGCGCCTTTTCTCGGACGCGCGCCGCCTGGCCGAGACCGATCCCCTCACGAACCTCCGGAACCGCCGCTACTTCGACGAGCGGCTGCGGCGCGAGTGCGCCCGCGCTCGCCGCTACGGCCGCGCCCTCGGCCTGCTCCTCACCGAAGCTGAGAGCGAGATTCCCGACTTGGCGGCCGCCGGGGAGCGGATTCGCGGCGCTGTTCGAGGCACCGACGTGCCCTGCTACCTCGGCGAGGGCCGCTTCGCCGTGATCATGCCCGAGGTGGGGCAGGCGGACGCCGAGCGGGTCCTCCGTCGGGTCCAGTTCGCGCTCGGTGGTCGCGTGGACAACGGCGGCGAGGGCGTCCGCCTCCATGCGGGGCTCGTCGAGTTGCGGCGCGACGAGGACCAGTCGATGCTCCTGCGCCGCGCTGAAGAGGCGCTCGAGTGGGCGACGTCGTGGTGACCGAGTTCGTCTCGCTGGACGGCGTCGCGCACGAGAATGGGCGTTATGTCAAGTCGAGACCGGCAGCCCGAGAAACTCGCCCGCCTCGCGCACGACATCGTCCCCCACCTCAAGCGGCTTGACGTCGGCGACTTCGAGCAGAGGCTCCGCGCGGTCGAAGAGGGTGACGTTGGCCCACAGCGCTTCGAACGTCGACCACCACCGCAATCCAGCCGCGTTCGGGTGACGCTCGAAGAGCTCTCCTGCCTGCACTTGCGTCACCGAACGCTCGTTCGTAGCAACGCGTGACGGCCTGAGCTCCTCTCGTACGAGCGCCGCGGGATCGTCGAGATCGACGAGCTCGGCGCGGTCCGACAGCTCGACCGCGGCGAGGGCGAAGGGATACCCGCGCCGGACGAGGTCGGACTGGGCGAGCGACGTGCCGGCGAGGCGTGCGAGGCGCTCCACCGCGGCGGAAACGGGTTCCGTCGACACATACAGACAGCCGTACAGCGCCGGATTGTCGTGCCTGCCGTCGCCTTGGAGCATGCGCGGAAACCAGAGCGGCCCGCCTCGCGCTCGGGCAGCCGCTGCCTCGTCCCAGGCGAAGCAGCGGAACAGGATCACGCGTAGGACTCGGCGCGCTCCTGCCGGATCGCCGCGAGCAGCTCCTCCACTCTCCCCTGCCTGATCACGTCGATCGGACGGCGGTTCCGCAAAAAGGGGTTGAAGCCGAACAGCCAGTGCTCGGCCGTTCCCGGCTCATACTCGCGCAGGAGCGACGACATCACGAGCTCGAGCAGGTCAAGGCGCTCCGCGTTGTCCGCGTCGATCCCCTGCCCGCGCTTCCAGCGGGACACCTGCGCAGGGCTGACGCCGAGGGCGTTGGCCAACCGACGCTGGGAACGAAAATCGCGGCTGAGCGCCTCTACTTTGACCGCAGGCGCGACGGGCACCGTCTCAGTGTAGCGCAACAGAAAGTGTTGCGCGGCGACGGCAGGGCGGCTTGCGGCGCCCCTCGCGACCAATTAGCGTGCCGGGGTTCTATGCTCCTCGAACCTGTCGACCCTAACGAGAAATTCAGAGCCCGGCGTCGACAGGCACGAAGACGGCGCGCAATCAGGCGCACGACGGCGCTCGCCGTGGTGGCCCTCTGCGCCGCGGGCCTGACGCTCGGCGCGCGCTTCCTCACGGTTCGCGAGACCGCCGGGCGCGGCTCTGGCGCAGCGAGTTCGCACGCTGAGACGACGACGCAGGCCAAGGCCCAGCCTCGCCCGCTTCCCACGGAGATTCGTGGCGTCCACGTCACGATGGCGCTCGCCTCTCTGCGTGGGAAGCTCCGTCAGTATCTCGCCCTCACTAGCGCCGGGTTGAACGCGCTCGAGTTGGACGTCAAGGACGAGAACGGGCAAGTCGGCTTCGTCCGCCCCGCCGTGCCGCTTGCCCGTGCGATCGGCTCGGCACACCGCTACTACAACCCGTTCCACGCCGCTGCTCAAGCGCATGCGCACGGCGTTTACCTGATCGGACGCATCGTCGTCTTCGAGGATCCCGTCCTCTCCGTCCAGAAGCCGGGCTATGCGATCCGCACTGCAGACGGCGGCGTATGGCGTACCGCCGCGGGCCTCGGCTGGGCGAATCCGTACGACAAGCGCGTCTGGAAGTACAACGTCGACGTGGGCATCGCCGCGGCGCGTGCCGGCTTCGACGAGATTCAGTTCGACTACGTGCGCTTCCCCACCGACGGGGACCTCTCGAACGCGCGCTTTGCCGGGGCGACGAACGGCCGCAAGAGCTCCGTGATCACGGGCTTTCTCTCGTACGCCGCCGGGCGCCTGAAGCCGCTCGGCGTGCGCGTCTCGGCGGACGTCTTCGGACTCTCGGCGACGCGGAACATGGGGATCGGACAGGCGCCCCGCAGGGTCGCCAAGGCCGTCGATGCCATCTATCCGATGGTCTATCCCTCCCACTTCGCTCCGGGCGAGTACAACCTCCCCGATCCGAACGCGGAGCCCGGCCGCACCGTGGCGCTCGCCCTTCGGGACTTCGACGTAGCTCTGCGCGGCTCGAAGACGCGGCTCGTGCCGTGGCTGCAGGACTTCTCGCTCGGGCGCACGTACACGATCGACGACGTTCGTGAACAGATTCAGGCCGCGCGCGACGCCGGCGTCGACGGCTTCATGCTCTGGAACGCAGGCGGCGCCTATTCGGACGCCGCCCTCGCGGGACCGTAGCCGCCGTCCTGCTCGCGCTCCTGTCGGCCGTGCTCTTCGGCGCGATGACGGTTGCCATGCGGTTCGGCCTGCCCGCCCGCGCGGACGCCGAGGTCGGCGCGCTCGTGATGACGGGGATTGCGGCGCTCGTCGCCTTCGCCGCCGTGGCGCTCGACCCGGATGCCCATCCCCTCGCGCGACCGCGTGAGCTCGGCTTGTTTGCGCTCGCAGGCCTGCTCGCCCCGGGTCTCTCCCAGGTGTTCTTCACGCGCGCCGTCCGTGACGCGGGGCCGTCCCGAAGCTCGGTCGTGGTGGGCAGCGCCCCACTTTTCGCGGTCGCGATTGCGATCGTGGCGCTGGGCGAACCCGTCAGGCCTCCATTGGTCGCCGGGGCGCTGCTCATCGTCCTCGCTGGCGTCGTGCTGGCAAGCGAATCCTCCCGCCCGCCTCACGTCCGGCTCGTGGGGATCGCGTTCGCGGTGATAACCACGCTCCTCTTCTCGACGAGGGACAACCTCGTGCGCCATTTCGCGGGCGAGGCCCACACGGGCTCGATTGCCGCGGCGGCCGCGGCTCTCGGCGTGGCCGCCGTTGGGATGGCCGGCTATGTCGCCGTCGCGCGGCGGGGCCGACTGCGCGACTCGCTCGAGCGCCTCCGCTGGCGGCCGCTCGCGCTCTCCGGCCTTTGCTTCGGCGTCTCCTACGTCCTCCTCTTCGACGCGTACTACCGAGCCCGCGTGTCCGTGGTCTCGCCCCTCGTCGCGACCGAATCCCTCTGGGGCGTCCTTCTCTCGGCCGTTTTTCTGCGCGTCGAGGTCGTCGGGATCCGCCTCGTCCTCGGCGCGGTGCTCGTCGTTTCGGGAGGAGTCCTCATCGGCATTTTCCGCTAGTCAAGCCGCCTTCCACAAGTCTTCCCACAGAGCTACCCGGCAGATGTGGAAAATGTGGAAAACTGAACTATTCGCAAATTGCGTACATTAAGTTGAACGCCGTCTTGCAAAGGCCTACGCGAACTCCTAGGGTGCCGCTTGCGCCGAGCACGGAGCGCGAGTAGGTTGAAGCTTCACCGGTCGGTTGTACGCGGAAGCGGAAGGTCGGTCGGAGAAGTGGACGAAAGCGTCACCGGCTCGGTGAATTTTTTTGGTCCGACGCAGGGCGGCGGACAGGAACTACAGTTTGGGGTCGTGGCCTTTCCCCCGCGCCCACCAGCCTTCAGCCCGGGCTTCACGTCGTTCGTCTGGGCCATCGTCTTCGGCGGCTTCATCTGGGTCGGTCTGCTGGCGATCGGCGTATCCGGCGGGACGGCTTTTCTCTTCGGCCTTGTCTCGGCAGTCGTGATCTTCTTCTACGTCCGCCTCTTCGGGGCGGATCTGCTCCGGCGCTAGGGCACGTCAAGCGAGGAGAAGAACCGGCGGCCGCGGCCCGAGCGTCAGCGCGCGGCAGAGGAGGCTCGCAAGCTCGGTCCCGACCAGCGTCTCGAGGCGAGCCCGGGCGCTTCGCTCCTCCGGGCCGAGCAGGCGTTCGAGGGCGGCGCAATGCTCCAGGAGACGTGGTGCCCCGCGCCCCGGAACCGGGCGCCTGCCTCCTGCGGCTTCCATGTCCCCATCATCGGCCCCCGGCCAGTCGGGGCCGATCCCTGGCGGGAGTGAACGAAGGTCGGACCGATAGAGGGGCGCCGGTCAGGCGCCCCTCGACAAGGCAAATCGAGACGTCCGCGTTAGGTAGTCTCGCGCCTGTTCGGATCGCGAATGGCGACTCGATCATCCGGGCCGCCGCCCGCCGTGACCGTGTCGCGGTCGCGCGCGGTGGTTCCGGTGCCGGCGGGAGTGGTCACGACATCACCGCGGTCGTAGTCGTGAACGTCCTCATCAGGAACGACCTCGCGCTCCCGGTCGACGAGCGCGCGCCTGCGCGGGCCGGTCGTGTCGAAGGTGAAGGCGAGCACGAGACCGAGGCCGAACGCGAGAACGGCGCGGAAGAGGCCCATGTCGCGCACGAAGTGCTCGACCCCGAGGCTGGCGCTCCAACTCTGGAGCTTGTGCTGGTACCAGCCGTTCTCCGGCTGTGTGACCATCAGGATCCAGCCGACGACGACGGCCGTCGGCACGAACGCGAAGAGGAAGACGCCCGGGCTGAGGACGGGCACGCCCCATTTCGTCCAGCCGCCGAAAAGCTGCGACAGCCCAAGCACCAGGCCTGCGCCGGCGATGATGCCCATCGCCGCCCAGAACTCCTTCGTGTTCGTGAGGTTCAGGAGCTGCGCGAGCCAGATGAGCAGGCCCGCGACGGCGACAGCCGCCAGCGTGAACAGTGCCCTGACGAGCGGAGGCCCACCCCAGTCACCCTGCCGGTCAGCGACCACGCGGTCGCGCTGGACCGGCCGGTCCGGCGTCGCCACGTCGCGATCGGTTCGTCTGCGGAAGATGCCCACTTTCGTCACCTCGTTCTGTCGTGTGCAAGCGGGAATTTCCCGCTAATGAAACGCTTGTAACCCGCTTTTGGTTACGCAGGGTCTCAGCGGTCTACGCGGCGAGATCGCGGCGGCGCGCATCGAAGGAGCCCGAGTAGAGCTCAGCGCGGAAGGCGGCGAGCGTGTAGCGACGGTCGGCGGCGAAAATGTGCTCGACTACGTCGACCCGCGAATCGTTGTAGAAAGGCACGTCGACGTGCGGGCGCGTCACCAGGTTCACCGACGTGCGCGCGCAGGCCGGGCACTCGACGGCCACGCCGACCCGCTCCTCGCCCGCGGAGAGAACCCGAAACGCCGACGGAAACACCGGCCGCGGACGCTCCTCCGGGTAGCAGAAGAAGCTCCACGGCCACTCACCCGCCTTGATGCGGACCGCGGCCAACTCGAGGAACTCCTCGCCGGACCCCTCGACCTGGGCGGTCATGAGGTTGAGATACGGCATGTCGCAGCCGGCCAGCGGCGCCCAGTCGAGCTCGTCGTGCGTGACGAGACCCTCGTGGTCGTGCCCGCACGAGCAGGCGAAGGTCACCTTGTAGACCGCGGGGTGCGCGGTGCCTGGAAGACGCTCGAGCACGCGGAAGTCCGATAAAGGCAGCTGCACCTCGCCGCGTACGGGACACGGGAACGTGTACCGGCCGGTGAGCTCGTCGTACATGTGCCGATTATGTATCGGCACTCGAGACGTAAAACGCTATTCCCCGTATTGGATCAGGGAAAAGACGTCGTAACCCTCGAGACGGTCGCGGCCGTGCAGGAACTCGAGCTCGATGACGAAAGCAAGGCCGACGACCTCGCCTCCGAGCTGCTCCACCAAGTCGATCTTCGCCTTCGCAGTGCCGCCGGTGGCGAGCAGGTCGTCGTGGATAAGCACGTGTTTTCCGGGCGTGATCGCGTCGGCGTGGAGCTCGAGCGCGTCGAAGCCGTACTCAAGCGCGTATTTCACGCTCACGGTCCGCCAGGGCAGCTTCCCCGGCTTGCGCGCCGGGACGAACCCACAGCCGAGCCGGTACGCGAGCGCGGCTCCGAGAATGAAGCCCCGGGCCTCCGCGCCGAGGATGAGGTCCGGCTTCCTCGGTTCCGCAAACTCGGCCAGGCGCTCCACGGTCTCGTGGAGCGCTTCCGAGTCGGCGAGGAGCGGCATGATGTCCTTGAAGACGATCCCGCGCTTCGGGAAGTCCGGGATGTCCCGGATCTTCGATTCGAGATCGATCGGCACTAGGGGACGAGGGAGCGGAGAGCGCGCCAGAAGAGGAGCTGCGACAGCTCCTGCGAGAGTGACGCGAGCGTCTCGAGGTCCTCCAGGCCCGCATTGCGGCGTTCCGGCTTGGGCGACCGGAGCGCGGGCGCGACGACCTGCTCGAGGAGGCCCGCCTCACGGTCGGCGCCCGTCCGAAAGCTCCGCAGGTTGCGCGGCTCGACCCCGTATCGGGCCAGGCGAAGGCACGCCCCCACGACCTCGACGTCGCGCTCCGGGTAGACCCGCTCGCCGTCCTCGACGCGCGGCTCGAGCAGCCCGAAGTCCTCCAGCTCGCGGACGAAGTCACGCGTGGCGCCGGAGCGCTGACAGAGCGCGGCCGTGTCGAGCTCCTCCTCGCGCGCCCGCAGCCCGCCCCGCGCCGGCCGCTTGCGATCGCGGGCGCGGAGCGGCGAGGCGAGTTCCTGGCGGATCACTCGGAGCGGCAGAAACTCGTCCCGTTGCAGCCGGAGGATCGTCTCGAGCCGGTCGACGTCGTCCTCGTTGAAGAGCCGATAGCCGCCCTGTGTCCGCCGCGGGCTGAGGAGGCCCTGGTCTTCGAGATAGCGGATCTTGGAGATGGAGATGTCGGGAAACTCGTCTTGCAGGCGGCGGCAAACGGCTCCGATCGTGAGGGGACGGGCGCGCCGTTCGCCCTCTCCGCGGTCGATGTTGCTCGTGACGGTCGCCATGGTTTTTAGCCCGCGAGGAACGTCAGCCGGTACTTCCCGATCTGCACCTCGTCGCCGTCCTCGAGCTTCGCGTTCTCGACGCGGCGACGGTTGACGTAGGTCCCGTTCAGGCTCCCCTCGTCGTCGATGTAATAGCCGTCGTTTCGTTTGACGAGGACGGCGTGGCGCCGCGACACGGTCACGTCGTCGAGGAAGACGGCGTTCTCCGGTCCCCGCCCGACGCCGACGCGGTCACCCTCGAGAGCGAAGGTCTCCCCGGCTCGGCCGCCGCCTGCCCGCACGACGAGCGCAGGTCCTTCGATGCGGAGATCGGCGAGGGAGACCGACTCGTCCTCGGCCTGGTCCTCCGGCGTGAACGTCATCGTCGTGTGCTGTCCCGGCTCGTCATGGATGAGCAGGGCGCCACACTTGGAGCAGTAATTGGCGGCTTCGGGATTCTGGAAACCGCACTCAGGGCAGTGGACGTAACTCATCTCACCGGGGGCTGAACGAGGGGGGACGTAACTCATGTCGCGGGGGTCGCTGAGGGGTACCCCCCTGAGGGAAACCGCACTCGGGGCAATGGATGTAGCTCACTCTGCGGGTGGAGCGGCCTTCGAGGCGAGGATCTCCGCGAGCTTGTCGACGTCGACCTCGTGCAGCGGGCTCTTCCCCTCCCCCACCTCCTTCTTCAGCCGCGCCTGCAATTCGGCGCGCAGGATGTCGATCTTGCCGTGGAGAAGGCGGCGTTCGTAGGAGACCTTGCGCTCGTCCTCCATCAGCTCGTGGATGAGGTCGCGCAGCTCCTGGTCGGAGAGGGTTTCGAGATCGGGCAGGGCTTCCACGGAATGTGCTCCAGGTCGAGGGACGGGCTCAGGAAGTATGGCAAGACGAGCCCAATCCATCAACCTGCGCTTGAGGGTTAGCCCGCGGGCTCCTCCCCGTCGGCGCTCACGATCTCCTCCACGAGCGTGAGAAACTCCTCCTCGAGCCCGGCGGCGTCGGCCGCCGTCTTCCCCTCCGCGTAGACGTGCACGAGCGGCTCGTCGGGGTCGGGCAACACTTGCGCCCAGCCGCGCTTCTCGTACACCTTGATCCCGTCGAGGGTATCCACCTTCTTCCCCTTGAGACGCTCGGTGAGGACGCGCATGACCGTCCCCTTGCGGGCCCATGGGCAGCGCACTTGGCGATGCACGACGGTCGACTCCGGCAGATCGGCGACGAGCTCCGAGAGCGGCTTTTCGATCGGCGCGAGAAGCTCGAGGAGCTTGCACAGGCTGGCCACGCCGTCGTAGGCGGGCAGGAACTCGGGGAAGACGAAGCCGCCGCCGACCGAGCCCGCAAACACGACGTTGTCGCCGATCGCAGCCTGCGTGAGCGCCGAAAGCGACGCGGGCGTCCGTTTCACCTCGAGAGGGCTTCCGCGCACGAGCGGTTCCGCCAAGCTCGTGACCGTCGTGGGCAGCGCGAGAGTGCCTTTCTGCCCGTCGGTGGCCAAGAGTCTCAGGAAGAGCAGGAGCTCCTGTTCGACGGGCACCTCGCGGGCCTGCTCGTCGACGAGATAGATGCGCTCGCCGCTCTCGTCGAGGACGACGCCCAGGTCCGCGCCGGCGGCGCTGACGAGCCGCTTCGCCTGCCCGAGCGCTTCCGAGAGGTCCGTTGCGGTCGCGTACTCGCCCGCGTAAGGGTGAGCACCTATGGCTTCTACGCCGAGCGCGCCGAGGACGAGCGGAAGAACCATGGACACCGCCGAATGGGAGTACTCGACGACCACGCGGAACCGGCGCGAGCGAATCCCGTCCACGTCAAGAGTTCTGATGAGGTCGGCTACGTAGCCCTCGGAAGCGCGGGCCGGCGAGGTGATCTTCCCTACCTCGCCGAAGGCTGCCCGCCGGAACTCCTGGCGCAGGAAGTGCTTCTCGACCTCCTTCAGGAACTCGGGCGTCGCCTGCGTGCCCGGCGGCTCGAAGAACTGGATCTCCACCACCTCCGGGTCTTGCCGGCTTTGGCGCACGTGGATCCCTGCGCCCATGCCCTCGTTCTTCAGGAAGTGCCGCGTCACCGCCGGCGGCATCACGTGGAGATCGGCCACGTGAACGCCAGTCGAGATGATCCCGGAGAGCACAGCGCGCTTGAGGAGCCGACAGGCCGGCGGCGCGGCGCGGCTTGTCGCGACGCGGTCGCCGCGTTTGAGCGCTGTACCGACTGCGATGCCGACGCGCAGCGCGGTCTCCGGGGTCAGGTCGACGTTGATCAGGCCGGCGACGGAGTCGCGCCCGAACAGCCTCGAAGGCATGCGTGACTCCCAGATGAGGTGGCGGTCGACAACGGCGCCCGACTCGACTTCCTTGAAGGGATAGATGCGGATTCCGGGCATGACGACGCTCTGCTCTCCGATCGTGCAGGAGTCGCCGACGGCCACGCCCTCGTGCAGCCGGGCGTGCGGGCGGACGTCGCAGGACTTGCCCACGATTGCGCCCTCCACGAGCACGCTGCGGCCGACGTAGGTCGAGGCGTCGATGACGCTCCGCATGACGCGAGCGTGGTCGCGGAGCGTGACGCTGTTCGAGAGGATTGCGTACGGCCCGACCGTGGCCTGCGGCGCGACGCGGCAGTAGTTGCCGATGAACGCGGGGCCCTCCACGACCTCGAGGTCGCCGAGCTCCACGCCTTCTCCGACCCAGACGTTGCCGCGTAGCCGGATTCCCGGGACATCGAGCTTCACGCGCTCGTCGAGAGCGTCGAAGTTGGCCTGGCGGTACTGATCGAGATTGCCGATGTCCAGCCAGTAGCCGTCCGCGACGAACCCATAGAGCGGCTTGCCCATCTCGAGCAGGAGCGGGAAGAGCTCCTTGGAGAAGTCGTACGGGCGATCGGTCGGGATGTAGCGGAGCACCTCCGGCTCGAGCACGTA
This sequence comes from Gaiellaceae bacterium, assembly GCA_035639875.1. Classification (GTDB taxonomy): domain Bacteria; phylum Actinomycetota; class Thermoleophilia; order Gaiellales; family Gaiellaceae; genus JAIBJP01. The sequence continues at coordinate 20,969 of DASQXE010000106.1, forward strand.
GATCCCCGTGTTGATCGTGTCCGTGAAGACCTGGCCCCAGGACGGCTTCTCGAGGAAGCGCTCGATGCGTCCGTCGGCGTCCGTGACGACGATCCCGAACTCGAGCGGGTTGTCGACGCTCTTGAGTCCGATGGTGGCGAGGGCTTCCTTCTCCCGGTGGAACGTGACGAGAGCGCCGAGATCGATGTCGCAGAGCGCGTCGCCGGAGATGACCAGGAATTGCTCGTCGAGCGCGTCCTCAGCGAGCTTGACGGAGCCCGCCGTTCCCGCCGGCGATTCCTCCACCGAGTAGCGAATGGCGACGCCGTGACTCTCGCCGGCGCCGAAATAGCCGCGGATGGCCTGCGGCATGAAGGCAAGCGTGACGACGACGTCGTCGAAGCCGTGTTTTTCGAGGAGCTCGACGATGTGCTCCATGCACGGCTTCCCCACGATGGGGACCATCGGCTTGGGTTGGTTCGAGGTCAGCGGCCGCAAACGCGTACCCTCTCCCCCGGCCATCACGACCGCCTTCATTTGCGCGCCGCCTTCACCACGTTGACGAGGTAGAGGATTCCCGCCGCGAGGGCGAAGCCAACCCCGGTCCAAAACACGGCCAGCGGCCAGTCGGTGCCAGGGTCGGTAACAAGGACGAAGGCGATCGCCGCGTACAGAATCCACGTCGCCGCCTTGCCGAGGAGGTTGACCGAGAACTCGTAGCCGCGGCGGACGGCGGCCGGAGTCGCAAGGACCAGGACGCCGTCCCGGATGAGGATGATCGCCAGGGCCGGCCACGGGAGACGGTTGTAGATCCAGAGGACGAGGACGGCCGCGTCGATGATCAGGCGGTCGGCGAGCGGGTCGACGAACCGGCCGAATTGCGACTCGACCCGCCAGCGGCGGGCGAGCCAGCCGTCCACCTGATCCGTGATCCCGGCCGCGCCGAAGAGGCCGCCGGCGGCCCAGCTCGATGCTCCTCCAGCTTGGACGGCGAGGGCGACGAAGACCGGAATGGCGGCAAGGCGGGCGACCGTGAGCGCGTTCGGAAGCTGCGCAAGCGGCGCCGATACGGCTCGGGTGGCCATTTGGAGGGAATGGTAGCCCGCAGGCGAAAGCGGCCATCGCCGGGTGCCTGGCACCAGGACATGTCCGTTAGGCTCGCGGCCGTGTCCACGGCGCTGCTCACGCTCCCCGGGTTCGTCAACGCGCACAGCCACGCTTTCCAGCGCGGCATGCGGGGTCGCGCGGAAGGCGATGACTTCTGGGGCTGGCGGGAGGCCATGTTGGACATGGCCCGGAGCCTGGCACCGGGACAG
>DASQXE010000107.1:0-22127 GCA_035639875.1 Gaiellaceae bacterium
TGCGACTCGCTCACCGGGGGCGACCGTGGCCCTGCCCGTTTCCAAAACAGAGCCGCGGTCGACGCCTGCGAGACACTTGTGGCGTGGGCGCGAGACGCGTAGAACTGCGACGTTCACGCAACTGAGGTCCGGAGAGGAGCGAGGTATGGCTTACGGAGTTGTTCACCGATTCCCCGGAGGAACGAGCGAGCAGTACGAGGCATCGCTCGCAAAGGTGCACCCGAATGGCGGTGCGGACCTCCCCGAAGGTCAAACGCTTCACATCGGCGGACGAACCGAGGACGGGTGGATCGTCGTCGCTCTTCACGACTCGCGCGAAAGCTGGGAACGTTTCCGTGACGAGACGCTTACCCCTGGACTACAAGAGGTCGAGGGAGGCTTCGCGGGGCCGCCGGAGGAAACCACCTTCGAGGTCTACAAGCTGCAGCAGGCATAGGTGCCGACCGCGCTCGATAGCGGCCAGCTTGCGCGCTCGAAGACGTGACTGAGGCGCATCGTCGCCCGCCTACTCGGGCGAATGACCTGAACGAGGAAGTATCTGGCGCGCGCCGGGCGCTCAGCCCCGATTCGGCGGGACTTGGCGGGAAAGTCTCTCCGCGAACGGCCGTTCCAAAAGCGCTCCTAGAGCGCTGAATTCGGCTTGCCGAGCGGTACAGGGCCGACAGGACTCGAACCTGCAACCCCCGGTTTTGGAGGTCTGAGCAGGACGACCACTTGGGTTGCTCTCGCGCCTTTCAGCTCATCTCAGGTCGCCCGAGAGCAGATCGGCGCTGCTCAGGCGGGCAAAAGTGCCGCGTTTGGCAAGCGGGGGAAAGCAATCCAGCGTCAGCTGGAATCGAGGCAGGACGCGAACGTTGCACGAGCCTCCGGCGTCGGCTGCTCTGCCCAGAGGACGACCTGGTACGGGATGCCTGCCTACGCCAAAGACGGTCGCACCCTCGTTCCTGAGGGACAGTTGGTAGTTGCCTTTTCCGCTCGGCAGTCGTAGCCTCCCGCCCGCCGATTGGTCACGCTATGAAGGGGGGTCCATGTCGAAACTTTCGAAGACGCGACGGCGGGTTGCGTGGGTCGTCGTGCTTTGCGTCGCTGTCGTAGTACTGGTCGCGCCGACCCACGCGGGCGCGATCTCGTCGGCTCAGTGCGACGCTCAGGTCAATGACACGCCGAGCAAGCTTCTGCCGTGCATCCAGAAGAACGACCTTTGGAAGATCATGCAGAACTTCCAAGCGATCGCCGATGCGAATCCAGGTCCCGACGGCCACCCGTCGCGCAACACCGGCGAGCCCGGGTACAAGGCGTCGGCGGACTACGTCGCGGCCAAGATGCAAGCCGCCGGGTACAGCGTCGTCGAACAGCCGTACACGGTCGAGTACTACGCGTACAAGGGGATCCCGACCTTCTCGGAGGTCTCGCCGACTGCGCACAACTACGTTCTGAGCACCGACTGGGGGCCCGGGAGGAGCCTCGGGATCGCGAACGCGGCGATCCAGCCGGCGGGCGGCATCATCCTGCCGCCGACGCAGACGTCGAGCTCGACCAGCGGGTGCAGCACCACCGACTTCACCGGCTTCGTGCCGGGGCGGATCGCGCTGATCCAGCGGGGCGGCTGCAACTTCGGCGTTAAGGTGCAGAACGCACAAGGCGCCGGCGCGACCGGTGTGGTCATCTTCAACGAGGGCAACCCCGGCCGGACCGGCCTGGTCGTCGGCAGCCTGGTCGACGCCGGAGGGGTCCCGTTCGTCCCGAACATTCCGGTCGCGTTCACGACGTTCGCCGTCGGGCAGAGCCTGTACAACCAGTACCAGCAGGCGGTCCAGGCGAGCTCGCCGCTGCCGGTGGTGAGCATCAACATCGACGCGATCTACGATCCCAACAGGCTCGACTGGAACGTGATCGCGGACTCGAAGGGCGGCGACAAGAACCACACCGTCGTCGTCGACGCCCACCTCGACGCGATCTACGGCGCCGGAATGCTCGACAACGCGTCCGGCTCCGCGACGATCCTCGACATCGCGCAGCAGATGAAGAACGTCAATCCGACGAACCACCTCCGCTTCATCTGGTTTGGCGGCGAAGAGATCGGGCTGCTCGGGTCGTCGTTCTACGTCGATTCGCTGTCGTCGACCGAACTGAGTCACATCGGCTACGACCTCGACGCCGACGTCACGGCGACGCCGAACTACACGCTCGGCGTCCTCGATCCGGCCGCGCCGAACCTGTTCGGTGGGGCCCAGCAGCAATTCCCGAACCGGGTGTACAAGCCCTCGACGGTCGCGCGCGACCAGGCGGTCGCCTACCTGACCTCGCAGGGGAAGAACCACGAGTTCTTCTCGCCCGTGGGCACCGACGCGTTCAACTTCAACCTCGTCGGGATCCCCGCGAGCGGCGTCTTGACGGGGCAGGACTGCTGCAAGACGCAGCAGGAGGTCGATCTCTTCGGCGGGTTCCTCGGCAACTTCGAGGGGAACATCCCGAGCTTCGACGGGGGCTGTGTCGACAACCCGTTCCGGTGGTGCGACAACCTGAGCAACAACGACCCCGACGTGCTCACGCTCATGTCGCGGGACTTCGCGACGATGGTCGTCCAGATGGCCTTCGACACGAAAGTCATGTCCTCGAGCACCAGCGTCGTCTACAACAAGAAGCTGCCAATCGCCGGCGAAGTCGCCCGGCATTCCGGACCAGCTAAATAGGGCTCTTACGTGGCGCCGGACACCAGTGTGTCCGGCGCCACGTCATCGTCGGTCAAGGCCGAGGGGCCAACGGGAAGCGTATTGCACACACCAACGCGATCCCGAACTCATCCGACGACAAGACCTCGAGCAGCCTGCTCGCCGACGAGCTGTTCCAGCACCGGGCGCGTTCGGCCTTTCAGGGTGACGACGAGCGGGTCTTCTGCCACCGGCAAACGGGCGGGACGATGGACCACAAGCGCTACGCGGCCACGCTTCGGACGGCGCTCGCACGGGCGAAGGTGGATCGGCCCATGCGGCCCTTCCACGACGGTCGGCACACGTCGATCACGAACGCGGCGGCTGACGGAATGTCCCCCGCGGCGCTCATGGCCCGGGCCGGACACTCGGACTTCAAGACGACGCAGCTCTACATCGACCTTTCCGGAGAACCCTTCCGAGAGGAGGCCGAGCGCCTAGTCGAGCGGCTCTTCGGCCCCGTCGGGCAAAAGTCCGGGCAAACGTAGCGCCGCCGTCGCCCCATCTGCCAACGAGAAACCCTGCGCTTGCAGGGTTTTCTCGTACAGGGCCGGCAGGACTCGAACCTGCAACCCCCGGTTTTGGAGACCGGTGCTCTGCCAGTTGAGCTACGGCCCTCGGCGGCGACCATGATACCCGCGTGCGACGCCGCTCCCTGGGAGCCCTTTTCGCGCTGCTAACCGCAGGGTTCCTAGCTATCGCCGTTTACGCAGCGCTTTCGGGCGGCGCGGCCTGGGTGATTGCGGTGGCTGGAGGGGTACTGGCCGCGTGGATGGGGGAGCTGGCCTACCGAAGCCTCCGTCGGTAGCCGTATTCTTGCCCGGAACGATGGCGGAGCGGGCGACCGACACGCAGTACCTGTGGCAGGAGTACAAGCGCACCGGGGACCGGCAGCTGCGCGACCGCCTCATCCTCACGTACGCGCCGCTCGTGAAATACGTCGCCGGGCGCCTCGGCAGTGGCCTTCCCGCGCACGTGGAAGAGGGGGACCTCGTCTCCTACGGCCTCCTCGGCCTTATCGGAGCGATCGAGCGCTTCGATCCGAACCGCGACATCAAGTTCGAGACATACGCCATCGCGCGCATCAAGGGCTCCATCATCGACGAGCTGCGCTCCATGGACTGGGTGCCTCGCTCCGTTCGTGCGCGCGCGCGCGACATCGAGCGCGCGATCGCCGACCTCGAGGGACGCCTGACCCGCGCACCGACCGACGAAGAGATTGCGGAGAAGCTCGGTATCAGCGAGGGGGAGTTCCAGGACTCGCTGCTCGAGATCTCGCGATCCTCCATCGCTGCGCTTGACGAGCTGTGGGCAAGCCCGGGCTCGAGCGGCGACGCCGTCGCCCTCATCGACACGATCGAGGACCCCACGGCGGCCGAGCCGCAGTCGCAGATGGCTCATACCGAGCTTCGTGAGGCTCTCGGCGAGGCGATCTCGCGCCTTCCGGAACGGGAAAAGCTCGTCGTCACCCTCTACTACTACGAGGAGCTGACGCTGCGCGAGATCGGCGAGGTGCTCGGCGTCACCGAGTCGCGCGTCTCACAGCTGCACACGAAGGCAATCCTCCGGCTGAAGGCGCGGCTGTCGTCCTCAGTCGCGCGGGCGGGCGGCGACTAGACGCTAAACTCGCGCTCCGTGGGCGGGGAGACGAGCAAGATCCGCAACGTGGCCGTGGTCGGCCATCGCGGGACCGGGAAGACGTCGCTCGTCGAGGCGCTGCTCTTCCAGGCCGGCGCGACGAACCGGCTCGGATCCGTCGAGCAGGCATCGACCGTGGCCGACTGGGACGAGGACGAGCAGAAGCGGCAAATGTCACTCTCGGCCTCGCTTTGCCACGTCGAGTGGCAAGACCGGAAGATCAACCTGATCGACACGCCCGGCGACCCCGGCTTCCAGGCCGACACGCTCGCGTCGCTTCGAGTCGTCGAGGGTGCTCTCGCAGTCGTGAACGGCGTCAACGGCGTCGAGGTGCAGACGACGCGGCTCTGGGAGCGCTGCGAGCAGCTCGGCCTCTCGCGGCTCGTGTTCGTGAACATGCTCGACCGCGAACGGGCGGACTTCTTCACGGTGCTCGAACAGCTCCGCTCTCAGCTTTCGAACCGCTGTGTCGCCGTCAACATCCCCATCGGCCACGAGCACGAGCTCCGCGGCATCGTCGACCTCTTCCACATGAAGTCCTACATGTCGCCCGAAGGTGACCGCGAGGGCGATCCGGTCGACATCCCGGAAGAGGTCGCCGCGCAGGCGGCCGAATACCGCGAGAAGCTCGTCGACGCGGTCGTGGAGACGGACGAGGCGCTCATGGAGCGCTACCTGGAAGAGGGAGAGGTCTCGGGGGACGAGCTCGCGGCCGCGCTCAAGGACGCGGTCGTCGCGGACGAGCTCTTCCCGGTCGCGTGCGGCTCGGCGACCAAGAATCTCGGCACGACTGGTCTCCTCGATCTGCTCGTCGAGGGGATCCCGTCGCCGGCGAAGAAGCAGCCTGCCCTCGACGTGAGCGCCAACGGGGCGGCCGCGTTCGTCTTCAAGACCGTCGCCGACCCGTTCGCCGGGCGCATCAATGTCTTCCGCGTCCTCTCCGGCGAGATCTCGTCGGACTCGAACCTCGTCAACCCGCGCACGAAAGGGAAGGAGCGCATCGGCCAGCTGCTCGTTCTCCAGGGAAAGGAGCACACGACGTCGCCTAGCTTCGTGGCCGGCGACATCGGCGCCGTCGCCAAGCTGAAAGACGTCATGACGGGCGACCTGCTCGTCTCGAGCGACCAGGGGGTGGAGCTCCCCAGCCTCGATTTCCCGCAGCCCGTGATGAGCTTTGCGATCACGCCGAAGGCGAAGGGCGACGAGGAGAAGATGGCAACCGCACTACGGCGCCTCGCCGAGGAGGACCCGACGCTCGTGCTACGGCGGGACGAGCAGACGGGTGAGCAGCTGCTCGCCGGCCTCTCGCAGATGCACGTCGAGGTGGCAGTCGAGCGGCTGAACAGGCGCTTCGGCGTCGAGGTCGACCTCCATCAGCCGCGCGTGCCGTATCTCGAGACCATTCGCAAGGAGGCCCGTGCCCAAGGCCGCTACAAGAAGCAGACCGGTGGGCGCGGCCAGTTCGGCGACTGCCACATCGTGCTTGAACCGCTGCCCGGGCACGAGGGCTACGAGTTCGTAGACAAGATCGTCGGCGGCGTCATCCCGCAGGGCTTTCGTCCGGCCGTCGACAAGGGCATTCAGGAGGCGATGGCGCACGGAGAGCTCGCCGGCGCTCCCGTGCAGGGGGTGCGCGTCCTCCTCGTGGACGGCTCCTACCACACCGTCGACTCGTCCGAGATGGCGTTCAAGATCGCGGGCTCGCTCGCCTTCAAGTCGGCCTACGAGCAGGCCGATCCGGTGCTGCTCGAGCCGATCATGGGGATTGAGGCAACCGTCCCGGACGAGACCGTAGGCGCAGTCAACGGCGACCTGAACTCGCGGCGCGGGCGCCTCCTCGGAATGGAGCCGAGCGGCGGCATGACGACGATCCGCGCCGAGGTCCCCATGGCGGAGGTGCTGACGTACTCACAGTCGCTCACATCTATGACCGGCGGCCGCGGCGACTACTCCTTGAGCTTCCTCCGTTACGAGCAAGTGCCGACTCACATCGCCCAGAAGATCATCGACGCGGCCAAGCGGGAGAAAGAGGAGGCGAAAGCATCCTGATCGTGCGCAGGGAAGACGTGTACCGCACGTGCGCGGTCTGCCACCGCACGCTCCTGATGGGTGAGCGGTCCGTCCGCTTCACGGCGGGCGGGGACGAGTGGGTGGACGTTTGCGCGCTCTGCACCGACCAGGCCGACGAGCACGGGTGGGTTCGCGAGGGGACGCCGACGACTCCGCTCGTCCCGGACTCGTCGAGGCGCCGCCGCCGCTTCGGCGGCCTCGCCGCCCTGCTCGAGAACCGCAAGGCGGAGCCCGAGCCGGTCGTCTCCGAGCCCGTCCTGCGCCGCCTCTCGCAGACAGAGCAGGCGATGGTGGAGGCGGCCGAGCTCTTCAACGACAGCGCCTACCGGCGGACGATCGCGGGTATCGCCAAGAGCCTCGGGGAGGCGCGCGTCAGCTTCCTGCCTCTGTCGGGGACGAATCCAGAGGTGGTCCTCACCGTGGCTTGGGACATCTCCTGGTACCAGTACCGGGTGGTCTTCGACTCGGCCCAGCCCGTCCGGCTCGCGGAGCGCGGCTACGAGCTCGACGACCTCGACGACCGCTTCAAGGACTGGAACGGCTCGCTCGTCGCCGACGGCCGTCTCTCGCCCGACATTCCGAAGCTCTAGACACTCCTTCCGGGGGAGGGAGCGCGGGCGGGGCCGTTCTAAGATGCGCCCGTGATCTATTGCGTCATTCCGCCCGAACTCAAAGACGAGCTCTACGACAAGCTCGTGAAGTACTACGAGGACAACCCGAACGTCGAAGTGATCATCGACCGGCGCACCGGGCCGGATCGCAGGCAAGGGAAGCCCTCGCCTGAGATCAAGGAGCGGCGGAAGACGCGTGACCGCAGGCGCGGCCGCGCGCCCGGCACGTTTCCGGCCATCGACATTCCCGAAGAGGCCGCGTAGCCGCAACTAGAATCGCTCTCCGAATCGACGAGGGAGAGCGATGGCGACTACGGGCACGAAGACGTACCAGAACTACATCGGCGGGGAGTGGGTGGACGCCGCGAGCGGCGAGACCTTCGAGAGCCACAACCCGGCGACCGGCGACCTGATCGGGATCTTCCCGAGATCGAGCACGGAGGACGTCGATCGCGCCGTCGAGGCCGCGAAGGAGGCGTATGAGAGCTGGCGCCTCGTCCCCGCGCCAAAGCGCGCCGAGATCCTCTTCCGGGTCGGCCAGCGGTTCATCGATCACAAGGAAGAGCTGACCGACCTGATGGTGCAGGAGATGGGCAAGGTGCGCGCCGAGGCTGGCGGCGACGTCCAGGAAGCGATCGACATGACGTACTACATGGCCGGCGAGGGACGGCGCCTCTTTGGCCACACGACGCCGTCGGAGATGGCGGACAAGTTCCAGATGAGCGTGCGCCAGCCGATCGGGGTGGTGGGAGCGATCACGCCCTGGAACTTCCCCATCGCCATTCCGAGCTGGAAGATCGCCCCGGCACTCGTCTGTGGCGACACGGTCGTCTTCAAGCCGGCGACGGACACGCCGGCGCTCGGCGAGCGCTTCGTGGAGATCTTCGAAGAGGCGGGGTTGCCGCCGGGTGTCCTCAACATCGTGCACGGCGGCGGCGGGACCGTGGGGGAACGGCTCGTGAAGCATCCCGACGTGCCCTTGATCTCGCTGACGGGTTCGCGCGAGGTCGGGATCGAAACGGCGAAGAACGCCGCTCCCTTCCTCAAGCACGTCCACCTCGAGCTGGGCGGCAAGAACGCGATCATCGTCATGGACGACGCCGACGTCGATCTCGCCGTCGACGGGATCGTGTGGTCGGCGTTCGGCACCTCAGGACAGCGGTGTACCGCCGCGAGCCGCGTGATCGCGGGCGGCAAGGTCTATGACGAGCTGCAGTCGAAGCTCGTCGGCCGGGCGGAGAAGCTTCGACTCGGAAACGGGCTCGACGAGGATGTCGAGGTCGGCCCGGTGATCAATCGCTCGGCGCTCGAGAAGATCCACTCCTACACCGAGATCGGCAAGGACGAGGGCGCCAAGCTGCTCACCGGCGGGGAGATCGCGACCGACAACGGACTCGACAAGGGCTTCTTCTACCGCCCGACAGTGTTCGCCGACGTCGAGCCCGGGATGCGGATCGCGCAGGAGGAGATCTTCGGACCGACGACGGCTCTCATCCGGGCAACCGACGTCGACGAGGCGATCCGGATCGCGAACGGGATCGAGTACGGCCTCTCGTCGTCCATCTTCACGCGCGACGTGAACAAGGCGTTCCGCGCGATGCGCGACCTGAACGCTGGGATCACGTACATCAACGCGGGAACGATCGGCGCCGAGGTGCACCTCCCGTTTGGCGGGACCAAGCAGACGGGGAACGGGCACCGGGAGGCGGGGCAGGCCGCGCTCGACTTCTACACCGAGTGGAAGGCGATCTACGTCGACTACTCGGGCAAGCTCCAGCGCGCGCAGATCGACTGACGGATCAGCCGAACGGGCCGGCGCCGAGGATGGCGAGGGCGGTCAGGACAGCAAGAGCGACGATCATGAGCATCCAGGGCCGACGAGAAGCACGAGCGCGGTCACCGCGTAGCCCATCCCGCGCGCACCGGCGGCGGCCCGGCCAACGCCCTGGAGGCCGAGAACGATCCCGAGCGCGGACGCGCCCGGCCCCAGGAGTAGAAGCCAGACGGGCAGGGAGGTTGCGTCCTCCGGGCCGCCGATGAGCAGCCCCGCGAGCCCGCCGTAGACGAGTGCCGCGAGGACGAACGCGCCGAGGGCTTGCGGGTTGTCGAGCGCTTCGGCCGCCGTCTCGACAGGCGGCGGCGCCTCCGCACTCCGGCGGGGGCGACCCAGCTCGCTGGCGAGGCCCTCGAGTCGCGCCAGCTGCCTCGACAGGGGCGGGTGGGTCGGGAACATGCGCAAGGGATCGAGCTCGGAATCGCCCGTCTCGATCTGCGCGGGCAGCACGAAGAACGCATTCAGCGCCGCCGCAGTCCGGAGATCCTGCTCCGGGATGAGGGGGACCTCGTCGGCGATCTTCTGCAAGGCGCTCATGAGCTCCTCCGGCGCGCCGGAGAGGACCGCGGCGCCCCGGTCGGCGACGTACTCGCGGTAGCGCGAGATCGACATGACGAGCAGAGTTGCGAACGCATAGACGACCCATCCGATGAAAACCAGCGGCAAGAGGTAGACGACGAGGAATCCGGTGCCGATCTTCCCCGAGATGCTCTCGGAGGTCGACGGCAGCGAGACGAAGCCCCAGATGACCTTCCGACCGAGGAGCGCCGGCGCTGCGGCGATCGTCATGACGAATGCGTCGCGGTTGACGATGTGCGTCAGCTCGTGCGCAAGCACGGCCTCCAGCTCCTGGTCCGTAAGGCGGTCGAGGAGGCCACGAGTGAAGACGACGGTCGCGTTCCGGACGCTCCGGCCCGCGGCGAAGGAGTTCGGGACGTCCGTAGGCATGACGGCGACGCGCGGGACGGGGACGTCTGCGAGAGCCACAAGGCGCTCGAGCGCCGGCGTCACACGGCGGAGGGCGTCCGGATCCTGGAGCTGCGCAACCTGCGAGGCGCAGCGTCAGGAGCTCCGAGAGATAGGGCGAGGCCGCGAGGAGGCCGAGCGCGCCGAACGCGACAAGGACGGCGATCCACCCGCCCCAGGCGAAATCGGCGATGGCGACGAGCCAGACAAGAAACGGGAAATAGAGGCTCGCGAGGAGCCCGAGACAGACAGCCATGCGGGCCGACAAGCCGAAGTCGCGGCCCAACGGCTTTCGTTCCATCGCGTTCGACCGCTTGTCTAGGGTTCCCCTGGTGAGTCTCGGCCGCGCGGCGGACGGCAGCATCACCCGAACCGGCGATCTCGCCGCCGCCATCCGCGGTTCGCTCAGGGCGAGGTCGAGGTGTCGGGGAGAAACGTGAAGGCTTGCCTGTACACCGACGGCGGCGCGCGCGGAAATCCGGGTCCCGCCGCGGCCGCCTACGTGCTCGAGGCCGAAGACGGGCACGTGCTCGCCGCACACGGTGAGCAAATCGGGGTCGCTACGAACAACGTGGCGGAGTATCGCGCCCTCGTCGCGGGCCTGACCAAGGCGGTCGAGCTTGGACTGGACGACGTCGAGGTTGTGTCGGATTCGGAGCTTCTTGTCAAGCAGATGACGGGCGAGTATCGGGTCAAGAACGCCGCGCTCGTCGAGCTCTCCCTCGAGGCCGCGAGGCTCGCCCGCCGGCTGCGACGAGTTAGATACCGATCCGTCCGCCGCGCTCAGAACGAGCTCGCCGACCGGCTCGTGAACGAGGCCCTCGACGCGAGCAGTTAGCTCGGGCGCTCGGCGTCCAGCTCGGCGAGGCGGGCGATGTTCGCGATCTCGTCGGCGTCCGGCTCGGTCACGCCAAACCAGGCGTCGAGAATCTCCTTCGCCTGTGCCGGCGTCGTCCGCTTCAGGCTCATGACGAGGACATTGGCGTCGTTCCAGCGCCGCGCACCCTCGGCGATCCACGGATCCCAGGCGAGCGCAGCCCGGGCGCCCGGCACCTTGTTCGCCGCCATTGCCGTGCCCGTGCCCGTCCAGCAGAAGAGGACGCCCTGCTCGGCCTCGCCGGACGCGACCGTCTGCGCGACCTTGCGTGCGACGTCCGGCCACTGCTCGCGCTCCAGAATCGTCACGTCGTGCCCGCGCGCTCGGAGCTCGCTCACGACCGCGTCGGCGACAAGCCCTTCATCATCGGCTCCGACGACGATCCTCATTCCGAGCATCAACTGTAGCCGTCGATAGGGCCGATCCCCGGCCGCGCAGGGGCGGCCGATCTCGTTCTTGCGGGCTATACTGGCCTGCGTTTGCGGATGTAGCTCAGTTGGCTAGAGCGTCTGCTTGCCATGCAGAAGGTCGTGGGTTCGAGTCCCATCATCCGCTTCTACTAGAAGCTACAGCGGACCCAACTGCTAGACGCGCCTCGGCGCAAAACGTCGAGGGCCCGGCGGACCGGGCCCTCCAGTTTCCTCCGCTCCGCTGCCCGGTTAGGGAGCGAGGTAGATCTGCACCGCAGTCAAACCGTTGCCGCAGCCGTTCGGGCCCGGCCACGTGACCGCCTTGCTGCTCGAGTTCACGCAGATCGTCCCCTCGACGGTCGAGACGGGCGGCCCCTGCGGGCCCTGATCGCCTCTGGGACCCTGCGCGCCGACCAGCGAGCGCATGAAGTCGCCGACCGTGCCCGTGTTGCCCTGCTGAAGCCACAGCTGGTACGCCGAGAGTCCGGGAGCGCCGTTCGCACCGGGGGTGCCATTCTGCCCTGGAGCGCCGTCGAGCCCGCGCTCGCCCTGCGGTCCGCGGTCGCCCTGAGGGCCGCGGTCGCCCTTCGGTCCCTGCGGGCCGACGGCGCCGTCGGCGCCCTGGAGCGACTGCATGAAGTCGCCGACGGTGCCCGCGTTCCCGAGCTCGAGCCACAGCTGGTATGCCGAAAGGCCGGGAGCGCCGTTCGCACCCGGGGCGCCATTTTGCCCTGGAGCGCCGTCGAGCCCACGCTCGCCCTGCGCGCCACGCTCGCCCTGCGGCCCAATCGGCCCCTGTGCGCCGGGCTCGCCGTCCTTGCCGTGGCAGATGTAGTACGAGTCGCCCGACACGAGCGTCAGCGTATAGCCGCCGTGCGGACACCCGAGCGACGCGTCGGTCAGAGGATCGACCGAAGCGATGATGCCCTGGTTGAGCGCCTGTTGATAGACGTCCGCGTCCTGCAGGGCCGAGACATCGATGCCCATTGCGGCGAGCCTTGCCCTGAGCGCCGAAATGGCGACGCCCTGCCGCTTGTCGCGACGCTGATCCTTCTTGTCGGCCCTGATGAGAACCTTGACGGCCTTGGTCAGCTTGGCGGCCGTCCAGCCCGTCGATGCCGCTCCCGCGGGCGACGCGAGAAATGCCAGGACGCCGACGAGGAGGCCTACGACCGCGATCCGACGATGCCGCATCTATCCCTCTCCCTGTTTGCCGCAGTTCCGGGTCCACTCCGCGGAAACGGGCACGCTGCGCGTGCTCTCTGCTGCCGCCAAAAAGGACCCGGGTGAGTCTTTGCTCACCCGTACGGGTTAGACGGTAGCCCCCGTTCGGGTCACAGTCCATCGCTGGAACGAGTGATTCGCATCCGGGGGAGCGGCTCCCGCTGACGATGATCGGCGAGCAGGCACGAGCATTGCGCGTGCCTGCTCGACCCGCAGCGCCGTGGCGGAGCAAGGCACTCTTTCACGGCTGGGTCGCGAGAAGGACACTTCCGCCGCGAGATTCACTCCTTCGAGAAAGGGCGTTCTGCCCCCTTCGGGGCATCGTCTGATCAACACGCGGGCGCGGACAGTGCTGTGGCAGCTTCCTGTCTGTCCCGAATTAGTGGTCTTGGCGGCATCGGGACCGATCTCCAGCGGGACGCAAGCTCGTTACCTCGGGCTGTCCGATCGAAGCCGGGTCGCGGATTCTGCTGTAGGAGCGGCAGAGATTCGTCGGTGACTGCGATGCGGCGGCCGCAGACCGACGGTAGGTGGCGGGGCTTCGAGCACCGACCTATCAGCGTCGCAGCAAGGACACGCGAGCGCAAGAGGCTTCAGCGCGACGTGTTGCGGATGGAACCTGAGTTTCCATCCGGCTGAGCAACCGAATAGATTGGTGACTGTACGGAACGCGGTACACCGCCAATCGCATGATCAGCTACCTCAGCTGCCTTTCTTAGAAGTCTCGTGACTTCTTAGAACTCGCCCTTCTTCTTCTCCTTCTTCTTCTTCTTCTTCTTCTTCTGACTCGCCGGTGACGCCTCAAGATGTTCTCGCAGCGCGACCCGACTCGCGCCTCGCGCGCGACGCCGAAGAGCTGGTCCGGGTCGTCGCGCCGCCCTTCCTCACGAACCACTCGTTCCGCAGCCATTTCTTCGCCGTGGCGCTCGCCGAACGCGACCAGATCCGCTTCGACGAGGAGTTGCTGTACGTCGCTTCTCTCCTCCACGACATCGGGCTCATGGAGGAGTTCGATACGGGCAGGTGCTTCGAGGAGGACGGCGCCGACGCGGCCGCCCGCCTCGCAGCTGCGGACGGCTGGCCCGCCGAGCGCTCCGAGGCGCTCGCGGAGGCCATTCGCCTACACGTCGCGGCCAAGATCGCGCTCGAGGACGGCGCCGAGGGCTTCCTCCTGTGGCATTCAACAGGTCTCGACGTCACCGGGCACCGGCACGGCGAGCTCGACGGCCGAACGGTCGAAGCCGTCCTGCGAGCCTATCCGCGGCTCGACTTCAAAGAAGGTTTCGCGGGCCTCGTCGCCGACCAGGCCGAACGAAAGTCCGGCTGCTGGGCGGACCGAGCGATTGCTGCCGGCCTCCGCGCGCGGATCGAGGCCGCGCCCTTCGATTCCTAGGAGCTAGGCGGCCCGACGCCGACGGGAAATCAGCCAGAACAGGGCGACGAGTGCGACGACGACGATGATGATCCAAACGACGGTCATGGCCTTCCTTCTGTTCCGATTGCGAGCTTCCTGCGTCCATACTTAGCGCCGGCCGAGCGCCCTGGCGCTGGCCGGTCGGCGGAAGAAGGCTGACCCTACGTCCAGTTCCCTACGGCTCGCCGAGGCGCCTGCGAAGCTCGTCGAGCGGCATGACTCCGGGCTCGTAGCCCTCAGAGCGAAGCGCCGACTCGAGATCCTCGATCAACGCCCTGCGGAACTCCGCGTCGGCCACGGCGCGCTCGACGATATCGTCGAGCTCTCGCCGCACGCGGGGCAGCTCTTGCGCGGCCCTGACCCATCCCTCGGGCGCAGGCGGAAGCGCCCGGAGGAGCTCTCCGAGGCGCTGTTCGTCGTAACGGCCGATATGGGTCATCACTCTCTAGACGTGTCGGGGGCGGGTTCTCTTCCCTCGAGGAGGCCCTTGAGTTTGGTCAGGCATCTGGAGATGCGGCTGGCGATCGTACCTGCCGGTATGTCGAGCTCGGCGCCGATCGTCTGGTAGCTCTCGTCGCGGCAGAAGAAGCGGTCGAGAATCTCCTGGCAGTTGTCGGGAAGTACGGCCATTGCTTCGTGCACGGCGAGCGCGTCGTCGAACTTCTCGATCGTCTCGTCCATCTCCGGCGGCTCGATCTCTTCGTCGGTCAGCTGCTCGCGGCCACCGGCGCGAAGGCGGTCGATGCAGAGCCGCCGCGTGAGTTGCGCGATCCACGGGCGGATGGCCTCGTCGTCACGCAAACGGTCAAGATGCTGATACACGCGCGTGAAGACCTCCTGGAAGACGTCCTCCGCGTCGTCGGCGCGCAGGCTGAAGCCCTGGCCGATGATCGCGTACACGTAGCGCGCGAAGCGGTTGACTAGCTCGCTCCAGGCGGCTTCGTCACCCGTGCGGCAGCGGGCGACGAGACTGGCATCGGATAGGGAGCCGAGCACTCGAAGGAAGATTACGACGCGCTCGCGCGTCTAGTGAGCGTGAATCCTGACAGTCACCGCGCGGTCGATCGCGCTCGTCACCAGGATCTACTGCGCCGCGCCCGGAGCGGAGAGCTTGTCTCGGCGATCGCCGAGAGCCGCCGAGCTGAGCGCCGCTCGCGCTTCGCCCTCCTCCGCGAGCGGCGCCGGCTGGCTCCGGGCCCGGCGCTCACGGGTTTCTCTCAGTAGGATCAACAGACGTTTTCTGGGGCCTCTGGGCGGCGCTCGCAAAGAAGGCACGCCGAGCGGGGCCGTGACAGTACGAAGAGGTACAGCGAGGGACCGCGAGGCCTGCCGTCCTGCCGCGAGCGTCGTCAGGCAGGGGAGAGCCGGGCTCTGCCCGGCTCGTGACTGCCGTCCAGAGGCTCCAGAAAGCGGAGCCCCGGTAGGGGGCCGGGGCTCCAGCCGGAATCAGCGCGCCATCAACCCCGGGACAAGGTTCGCGCTGCCCGGCTGAGGACCATTCTGCGCCTCCTGGGTGTCTCCTCTCAAGTCTTTTCTCGGGCCGAATACCGAGCCGGATACCATGAAGAACCGCTGGCGCGGTGGCCGAGTGGTTAGGCAGGGGCCTGCAAAGCCCCGTACAGCGGTTCAAATCCGCTCCGCGCCTCTTTCTCCTTCGTCCTCGCCTTCCCAGTAATCGAGCTTCGGCTCGTTGCGGAGAATTGCCTGGTAGCCCTCTCCTTGCGACCACAGGCCCACTTTTCCGCTATCGGGGTAGTGGACGACCACGAGCGGCGACTTCGAAGAGAAGATCACCACCCGTGCCGGCTCGTCCGAGCGATTGATGACCTGGTGAGCGCCGTCGGGGCCCTCCGGAAAGACGGCAACGTCGCCTGGCTCGAGCTCGCGCTCGCCTTCGGGCGTTCGTAGCGTCGGCCGGCCCGACACCGAGATCAGCCACTCCTCGCAGCCGAGCTCGTAGTGATACGGCCACGTCTTCTCGCCGGGCGGCACCTCGTAGAGCGTCCCTCCCAGGAGGCTCGCGCCGAGCCGCTCCCCAATGACCGTGGCCCTGTGCTGGTATCCGGCCCGGTCGTTGCACTCGTCCCAGTCCTGCTCGCCGAAGACGTTGAAAATCGCCATGCGCCCATCCTAAGCGGCGCTCTGCTCACCATCCCAGGCGAGCTTGCCATCCGCGACGGCCAGGCGACCGTACGCGGTCGCAGTCGTATGTCCGTCGTCGTCGATCGAGTAGCGACCGATGATCGAAGCGCGATCGCGCGTCGCTCGCGCCGCCCGGGCTACTGCGGCGCGATCGTAGCCCTCTTGTGCCACCGCGTCGAGGATGAGCGCCATTCCTTCGTAGCCATAAAACGCGAGCGGGGCGCGGGCGGCGACGAAGAATCGCGTCCGCTCGGCCATCGAGTCGCTCAGTTCGCGCGCGAACCAGGCCTGGGCCACGCCCTCGGAGCCGAGTAGCCAAAGGGCCGGATTCGCTCCGTGGAGGTCCCACCACAGGCCCGGCGCGCCGGATCCGGCCACTCCGACGTAGAGGAACGCCTGCGCGTCCCCGAGGTCGGCTGTCGGCGACTCGTCATCGTCCCAGACCGGACGCAACCTCACCTCGACACCGCGTTCTTTCGCCGCCTCGGCGCACAGCGCTCCGACAGGAATGCCGTAGCCGCGGTCGTGGTCGTGTGCGACGAGCAAGCTCGTGACGCCTTCCCGGACGAGCCAGTGGGCTACCGCTCGCGAGCCCACGCCGTCGTGCGGTAGCAAGCGAATGAGAGTCGGTCCTCCGAGCCCGATATAGGTCGCCACGGGCGCGATCTGGAGCAGACCCGCCTCTCCGAGGATCGGCGCTGTCTCGAGCACCTGGGAGGAGTGGAAGTCGCCGAGATAAGCGAGCGCGTCTGCATCACGAGCTGCCCGTCTCGCGTTCTCGACGGCCCTGTGCTCGCGATTCTCGCCCGCGGAGTCCAACACCACCGAGTCGACGGGATTACCCGCCCGCTCGAAGGCGAGTTCGGCGCCGCGCAAGACATCCCGGCCGGGAACAGCCGAGGGACCGCTGAGCGGCAGGCTGATGTAGACGCGGCTCACCGACCGCGAGTCTCGCAGGTCGGCTCATGGAATGGGCCCCGGCGGCCGATAGGGGAACCGAGGACACCTGCTCCTCCTGGGCGGGGGATGACGGCAATCACTTCGCGCCCGGTAACTGCGGCGGCCCTAGGCCGCCGCACTTTTCTCCAAAAGGACAGCCACAGCCCCGCTTTTCGCCTATTGAAGTGATGTCCCGAGGGGCGTAAGGACCATGGCATGACGAAACGTGCCCGGGCCTCGATTCTCGCGCTTGCCACCGTTGCGATTCTCGCCGCCGGCGAGCCCGCACAAGGCGCGTTCCCGGGCTCCAATGGGAAGATCGCCTTTCTCCGACAGAGCTCGACCGCCTCACGAATCTACGTGATGAACCCGGACGCCTCAGGGCAGAAGAACCTGAGCAACTCGACGCGGGACTTCGCCCCCTCGTGGTCGGCGAACGGCGGCCGTATCGCCTTCGCGAGCAGCCGGAGCGGGAACTCGGAGATCTACGTCATGAGCGCGACGGGCGGCAGCGTTCACCGCCTCACGTTCAACTCGGCCTTCGACACGAATCCCTCCTGGTCGCCGACAGGAAAGATCGTCTTCCAGAGCTTCCGCGACGGGAACGGCGAGCTCTACACCATGAACTCGGACGGAAC
Source organism: Gaiellaceae bacterium (assembly GCA_035639875.1). GTDB lineage: Bacteria > Actinomycetota > Thermoleophilia > Gaiellales > Gaiellaceae > JAIBJP01. Next base: position 17,475 of record DASQXE010000107.1, read on the forward strand.
CGGCCTCCGCCGACTCACGTTCAACGCGGCGTTCGACGGCTCGCCGTCGTGGTCTCCGCTCGGAACGAGAATCGCCTTCGAGAGCTTCCGGGCGGGGAACGGCGAGATCTATACGATCAGACCGGACGGAACGGGGCTCCGCAGGCTGACGTCGAACTTCGTCGACGACGGCTCTCCCAACTGGTCGCCGGACGGACGGAAGATCGTCTTCACGAGCGCGCGCTCGGGCGCGACCGATATCTACGTCATGAACTCGGACGGCTCTCGGCAGGTCCGGCGGACGAGATCGGCCGCACGCGACTTCGATCCCGCCTGGTCTCCGAACGGGGGGAAGATCGCCTTTGTCAGCACGCGCTCCGGCGGGCGTGAGCTTTACGTCATGAATCGCGACGGAACGGGAGTCAGGCGCCTCACCCGGAACAGACTGGCCGACGTCGCTCCTGACTGGCAAGCGCGTTGAGCGGCGCGGAGAACGCGCATAGGGTTAGTAGGCGTCTCGACCTTCGGTCAGTTGAAACCCCCGCCTGGCCGCGCGGATCATGTGGGTATTGGCGCACTCGGTGCGCGCTGCGGCTACGGAGGAGGAAGGAGAGGCGACATATGCGGAACTCAGCCTCAAAGGGGGGGCTGAGAGTACTCGTGGTCCTTGCGCTTGCGGTCTGCGCGGCGGCGTTGCTCGCCGGCGGCGCCGGAGCAGTGAGCGGCGCAGGGTTCACGACGGTGGATGAGGCCGTTGACGGGACAGGTCACTGCGCCAACGGCAACCCGGGGGTCAACTGCAACATGTACGACGGGAAGGAATTCGTCTGGCTAAACGGGGGTCCGGCTGCCAACGGCCTGGGTCCCGACGGCGACTACTTCTTTGCCGTTGTCTCGCCCGGCGGTCAGCCGAATCCGAACGACGGCGGAGCGAAGAATCTCTCCGACGACTTCGATACCTACACCAACCGGACTTTCTCCGTCACGGGCGGTGAGGTCAGCGGTTACCTTGGCACGCACGCCCTGGACAGCGGCGTCCCTGGGACGAATCCGGATGGGAACCCCCCCTTCATCCGGCTCTTCCCATACTCCGACACCACGAACCAGGGCCACGTCTACATCATGGCGATCTGCTCGCTCGGAGGCGGCTATCCGGTCGATCCGCGCGACTGCAAGTATGACGCCTTCAAGGTGAAGGAAGCTGAGCAGCCGGTCCAGGTCGAGGCGTGCTTCAGCGGGATGAAGTATCGAGACGACAACAAAAATGGCCAGCTCGACCCGAGTGAGGTCGGCCTCGGAGGCTGGAAGGTCGAGATCGACGGCACCGTGCAGGCGACGACCGACGTGAACGGCGACTGGAGCTTCTGCGTCCCGTCGCACGACCCGTCGACGGGAACGACCGCTTACGTGATCAACGAGGTGCAGCAAGACGGGTGGGAGCAGACTGGGAACACGGTCGACCAGTCCATCGCCGCCGGTGGAGCGACCGTCGCCCTGGCGTCCTTCGTGTACACCGTGACGGCACCGAATGATGCGGTTTCGACCGCCGACGGGCTCAACTTCGGCAACATCGCGCAGGGAGACGTGAGCGGTTCGAAGTACTACGACGCCAACGCGAACGGAAAGCGCGACGTCGGCGAAGTCGGAATCGCGGGGTGGAAGATCAAGCAGGGCGGTGACGCCTCGGCGACGATCTACACGGACGCGAGCGGCAATTTCTCGAGGACGCTCGATCCGGGCGACTACACGTTCGCCGAGTCCGTGGCGACGGGGTGGATCCAGACCGGCAACACGATCAACCAGTCGGCGACCACGGGCGGGGCATCGGTCACGCTCGTGAGCAAGGCGTACTCGGTCTCGATTCCGGACGACCAGCCGTCGACCGTCACTGGGCTCAATTTCGGCAACGTCTGCACGGGCGCCGGAGGCGGGCTCACGATCGGCTTCTGGTCTAACAAGAACGGCCAGACGGCGATGAACGACGGCGGGACTCTCGCGCCGGAGCTCGCGTTGCTCGTCGGCCTGAACCTCAGGAACGCCAACGGATCAAACTTCGATCCGACGACCTACAACCAGTACAAGACGTGGTTGCTCAACGCGCTAGCGACGAACATGGCGTACATGCTCTCGGCCCAGCTCTCGGGCATGGAGCTGAACGTCGAGGCGGGCTTCGTCAACGGGAACTCGCTCATCTACGCGCCGGGAACCACGAGCGCCAACGGCGCAGGATTCGCAACGGTCAACGCCGTCATGGCCGAGGCCAACGCCGAGCTCGGCTTGCATGGATACACGGTTGCACTAAGCGCGGTTCGGACGTACCAAGAAGCGCTGAAGAACGCGCTCGACAAAGCGAACAACAACCTGAACTTCCTCCAGGCTGGGCCGGGCTCCTGCCCGTCGCTCGTCTTTCCCTAGGAGCCTCCCCTACTGAGACGAAGGCCCCGGCGTCGCGCCGGGGCCTTCGTCGCTCCTGGAACGAGCTGGCGGCGATTAGCCCGCGCTCTGGACTTCCGCCGCCTGCCTGGCGCCGGTCGCTGTCGCAGGCCGCCAGGCGGGAAGAACGACGGAGACCGCCGTGGGCCCGCCGGGAGAGCTGCGCACGTCGAAGCTGCCCCCCAGCAGGCGCGTGCGCTCGCTCATCCCGAGCAGGCCCACTCGTCCATTCCGCGCGGCGCGGACGAGCGTCCGCTCGACGTCGAACCCGCGGCCGTTGTCGGTGATCTCCGCCTCGATGGAGTTGGCGCGGGAGGTGACCACAACCGACACCTTCGTGGCGCGGCTGTGCTCGCGGACGTTCGTGAGCGCTTCCTGGACGATGCGAACGAGGGCGATCCGCTGCGAGGCGCTCAAGCTGGAGAAGCCACCGCTCAACGTAAGGTCGATGGCGATGTCCGTTTGCGTGCGGAAGGTCTCGATCTCGCGCCGAATGACCCGGTCGAGAGGCCGCTGGGCAATCACCGGGGACTCGAGCGAGTGGACAATGTCCCGGAGGGATCCGTCCAAGGCAGAGACGCGCGCTTGCAGGTCGTCGATCCGGCCCGTGAGCAAGGAGGAGCCGTTTTCGGCGATCGCGGGGCTCTGGAGCTGGTCACGCAGGAACCGCAAGTCCGCGGCGAGTGCGGCGATGTCCTGGATCGGTCCGTCGTGGAGGTCGAACCCGAGCCTGGCGAGGAGCCGCTCGGCGCCTTGGACGAGGGCGCGTTCATGGGCGGCGCTTCGCAGCAATAGAGCTTCACGCTCGAGGACGAGCGTCAGCGCGGCGGTTGCTTCCCGGGCCGAACTGAGGGCGAGGTCGGCGCCCTCGGGGTCACTCGAGAAAACGAGCGCCGCTTCGCGCCGCTGCCAGCGGAGCACGGGCAACCCATACGTCCCGCCGGACTGGTCCCCCTCCCCCGATTCTTCGAGGACGCCGCGCGCCACGAGCCGCGTTCGGCGCCTGACCTTCCCAACCGAGATGAGGCAGCTTGGCCCGGCGCCGTTGCGCGTCCAGAGCGAGACCTCGTCCACCCCGGTTAACGCGTAGAAGATCTTGAGCTCCGTCTCGACCGCGACGAGCGGTGAGAGAGCGATCACACGTGGATCGCGGGCGAGACGGCCGTGCGTTTCGCGACGGACCACATCACCAGGCAAGCCCGAGATTCGGGCCACTGTGTCGGCGATCTTCCCGATGTCGGAGCGTCGCCAGGCGTGGTCGAGGGCCAATTGCGCAAGTACGTCGGCGATCCGCCCGATGAGCCCGATTGCGTCGGCCTTGCGCGCTTCGGCCCTGGACGCGGCACCCTCCGAGAAGCTGCGCGCGAGCGCGAGCGCCGGCCGGGCGTCCTGGCGCCGGGCGCCGAGTCGCCCAAGGAGGTCGCCGAGTCGTCGCGCGTCGGCGTCCGCTGAACGTTTGATTGCCACAGCCGCTCTCCCGTCTCCCTGTCGGGTCGGCGCCTCCGTCGCCGATTCGTTGCCCGCGAAGGAGTGTCTGCCGCCCAGACGCCTCCTGCAATGGGCCGCCCGGCTCATTGAGCGTTTAGGCCCGTCAACGCGATACAGCTCCACTGATCGCGCATTTCGGGACGGATGAGCGTTGAGACTGCTCGGCGAAAATTGGGCCGCCCGGCCCATAGACGCCACTCAGCACCCGTTCGATCATGAAGAGGCCTGCGGGTTGCGGATATTTCCCCGCCGGCGCGCGTCCCTCGCGGCGCGGGACAGGGAGAGGAAAGAGGTTCGTACTGCTGCGGCCCATCGATCGACGGTCCTTCGACGTCGGCCCGACTCGGGTCGGTGCGCGTCTGGACCAACGGGGGGTTGATCGCGAGGCGGGGAGTTCTAGCGTCACGCTCACCGTGCCCTCAAGGCGGCGGTTTTCTGCGGAGGTTGCAACCGGGAGAGGAGTTTTAGCTTGATGGCGGTAGACCACACAACCGGCTGGATGCGGTCCCATGGGCGCAGGGCGCTTGCCCTCGCCCTCTTCGCGTGCGTGCTCGTAGCCGCACTCGCAGTCGCCGGGTCCTCGCAAGCCGCCGTCGAATCCCCGCCGCCGCCACAGGTGTGGTCCGACAAGGCCGACTACGCGCCGGGTGAGCTCGTCACGCTCTCTGGCGCGAACTGGGCACCCGGCGAGGCTGTGCACATCCGCGTCAACGACGACGCGGGACAGACGTGGAGCCGCGATGTCGACGTGAC
>DASQXE010000108.1:0-11357 GCA_035639875.1 Gaiellaceae bacterium
CCGAGGCGCGGGAGACTTTCGAACGACTCGAAGCGAAGCCGTGGATGGAACGGGCGCAGTCGCTGGCCCTCGTGCCGGCGATGGAGCCGGTGACGATCGGATCCTGAGTTGGTTCTTCGTGGCGCGGGTTGCGTCTCGTTCGCCTAGCTCAGACCGCGCGCGGCAGGACCTTCGCAAGGCAGAGGGCGTCCAGTACCGCTCACCGGCAGCGGACTAACGGGGGGCGCGGGTCGAAGCAGTCGCCGCCCCTACCAGCTCCAGCTCGGCCGCGATCGACCGGCGCTCGGCGAGCCTCGCCAGCCACGCTTGGAGGTGCTGATAGGGACCCAGGTCGACGTCGGTGCGCCCTTCGGCGCGGATGATCCAGGGAACGTAGCCGACGTCGGCCAGGCTGAAGTCCGCCCCGGCGAAGTAGGGGCGTGCGGCGAGCACGCTCTCGAGCTTCGTGAGCTCAGCGTCGAGCCTCTCAGTCGTCTCGCCGTCTAAGACCACGGCGTAGTAGGCCGATGTCAGGCCGTCGAAACGCTCGAGCCACAGCCGCACGACGCCGCGATCGGCCGCCGCATGAGGAAGGACCGGAGGATCCGGATAGCGCTCCTCGAGGTACTCCATGATCACGCGCGACTCCGGAAAGGCGAAGTCGTCCTCCTCGAGCACGGGCACGCGACCGGTCGGATTCTTGTCATAGAGCCAGGCCGGATGGTCGCCGAGGTCGATCTCGACCGTCTCGTGCTCGAGTCCCTTCTCGGCCAGCACGATCCGCACGCGCGCGCAGTAGGGACCGCGGGCGGCATCGTAGAGCGTGAGCACGTCTCCAGGGTATCGGCGCCGATGCCCGCGCTCTCGCTCGCGGAAGCCTTACGTCATCGGGCGTGAGCCGTCGGCCGCCGCTCTCCCGCCGGCGGTGGCCCAAGCTCTTCGATCTCGAACCCGCTCGGGTAGGTCCGGCGTTTCATCGTTGTTCGGAGCTTTGGCCGGCGCCGCGGCGGAAGCATCCTGAGAGCGCGGCCACGTGCCCGCATCCCGATCTCGACCGCGCGCCGCTCAGCCCCCGTCACCCGCTCGAGGCCGAGTGCAGCGACGACGTGCGGCTCGAGGAGCGCCGCGATCGCCCTCGCGCCGATCCGTTTCGGCACCCATGGGAACCAGGCGAGGAAGACGCCCTGCTGCGCTCGCGCCAGCCGGCTCCCGGCGTCCGTGCGCGCGAACCGCCCGAACTCCGTCTCTCGGTTCAGGCGCTCGAGCTCGGGGAGGGTCTCGGGGATGTCCTGAATCGCCATCCGCCGTCCGACCTGGCGCCAAAAGTGGAATTGGGCCAGTCGCTCGCTTGCGCACCACGGGCGCCAGCCGAACCTCTCGTTCCAGCGGATCGGCTCGAGCACCATCGCCGAGAGCACGTACAGGAAGTCCTCGTTCGCGATCGTGAAGCGACCATGGAGCTGGTTCATGCGCCGCAGCGCCCGCTTTCCGAGCGTGCCGTCCCAACCGTCCTCGGTGAACGTGCTGATCAGCAGGTCAGTGTCGTCGTAGCGCTTTTGCCCACGTTCGGTGAACTCCCCTGTCGAGGCGAGCAGCTCCGCGATGCTGGGCACGGCGAACGTCTTGAAAAAGGCGAGCTCGAGCGCCCGCGTCGTGTCGAACGGGAACTCGTGGAACGTGTTGATGAAGACGATGCGCTCACAGTCGCGCTCGGGATCGAGCGCCCGGATCTCGCGCAGCCACGGCGAGTCGGGCATGCCTATGAGGCCGGCCCCAGGACCGGGCTCGCCTCGGAGAGCCTCGTTCGCGCCACGGGCGCTTTCATACCACACTGCTGCACCCGCGCAGGCGATGGGGCCCGCGCCGACGACCGGAATGCTCTCTTGTGGCCCCTTAGGGCTTGACGCGCTACCGGCCTCGCTTTCCGTGGTCGAGGCCGCGGACACCCTCGGGGGTACGCGCTCGGCCGAGCTGACCCTTCTACAAGGTCGATTTAGGGGTCAGAATCACCGGACTCCGCTAATGGGTTCCCATCTCCTCGACCGCGAAGGCACCGTGCAGCCGCGCCTCGACCGAGCGGCGATCGAATCCAGGCTCTCGAGCGGAGAATTCTTCTGGCTCGACCTCCACAGTCCCGGGGAGGAGGAGTTCCAGCTCCTGCGCGACGTCTTCAGGTTCCACCCGCTCGCGATCGAGGACTCCGAGCAGTTCGGCCAGCGGGCGAAGATCGAGGACTTCGGCGACTTCGTCTTCATCGTCTTCTTCGGCGCCTCGCCGCCGCCCGACCAGGATCGGCTCGTCGAGGTGCACTGCTTCTACTCGGATCGCTTCCTCGTCACGATTCGTCAGGACGAGGCCCCGGCATGCGACGCGCTCCGTGACCGTTATGCGAAGCGGCCGGCGCCGCTCGAGCGGCCAATCGTCCTCCTGTACCGGCTCCTCAATGAGCTGAGCGACAGCTTCTTCCCCGCGCTCGAAGACCTCGACGGGCGCATCGACGAGCTCCAGGACGAGATGCTCGGCGGCCCCACTGACGCGCAGCTGCAGGAGATGTTCGCCATGCGCCGCACACTCGTCTACTTGCGGCGCGCGGTCACGCCGCAGCGGGATCTCAGCGGCGAGTTGGCCAGAGGACTACGGACGATCCCGGACCTCGACGAGGAGGCGGGGCGCTACTTCCGCGACATCTACGACCACCTCATCCGCGTGAGCGACATGATCGACAGCTACCGCGATCTGCTCTCGAGCGCGATGGACGTCTACCTTTCCACCGTCTCCAATCGCCTGAACGTCGAGATGAAGCGGCTCACGGTCATCGCGACGATCGCCCTGCCCCTCATCGTCATCTCGGGCTTCTTCGGCCAGAACTTCGGCTTCCTAGTCCGCCACATCGACAGCTTGTGGTCCTTCCTCGTCCTCGGCGTCGGGATGCCGCTCGTGCTGTTCGCGCTCTTGATGGTCTATCTCCGTCGGAGGCACGTGGTCTAGGAGGGATTGGACGTGCCGCGTCGCACCTAGCGGCGTGGCCGTCCATCCGAAACGCCAGCCGGAGCATCCGGCGCTCGCGGCCCACGCCGAAGAGCGCGCGCAGAGCGTCCAGAACCGGATCGCCGACACGATCACCCGCTTCGCGGGCTCGATGGTGTTCGTGTACGTGCACATCGCCTGGTTCGCGCTCTGGATCGGTTTTCGCGTCGAGAAGTTCCCCTTCGGGCTCCTGACGATGATCGTCTCGCTCGAGGCGATCTTCCTCTCGACGTTCGTGATGATCAGTCAGAACCGCGCCGACGGGGCGAGGCAGGTCTTCGCCGACCACGAGTTCAAGATGGTCGAGGAGGAGAAGACGCAGAACGAGGAGCTCCTCCAGCTCTCGAATCAGATCCTCGACCTGACGCAGGCGATCCACAAGATGACCGTCCGGGGCTGAGCAATGTGGCACGACGTCTGGCACCTGGGAGTCTCCGGCGGCGAGAAGGTCGTTCGCGCCGCTCTCATCTACGGCTTCCTCGTCGTCGCGCTCAGGGTCGTCGGGAAACGGGAGCTCGGCCAGACGAACACGCTGGACCTCGTCGTTCTGCTCCTCGTCGCCAACGCGGTGCAGAACGGGATCATCGGCAACGACGTCTCGGTCACCGGGGCGTTCATCGGCGCCGGTGTCCTCTTCGGCATCAACGAGGTGCTCAATCGCGCTACGTATGCGTTCCCCTGGGCCGAGCGTGCGCTAGAGGGCGAACCGACGAAATTGATCGAGAACGGCATGCCCGTGACAAGAGCCCTCCTGCGAGCGGGGATCTCGCTCAGTGAGCTCCTGGCGATCGCCCGCCGGCAAGGGTTTCCCGACCTGGGCTCCGTGCAGACCGCGATCCTGGAGACGAACGGCGTGGTAAGCATGTTCCGCCCGGGCGAGTCTCCTCACGACCTGCATCCGGCCATGCCGGGCGGGCTCATGCTCGGGAAGCGCATGCGTCTACGGCGGTAGGCTCGCCCTCATGGGCGAGGTCCGCATCATCCCGCTGACCGGGATTCCCGAGGTGCGGCCGGGGGACGAGTTAGCCTCGCTGTTGGGCGAGGCGGTGGAGGGCGCCGGCGGGCTCGACGCGGGCGACGTCCTTGTCGTCGCGCAAAAAGTCGTGTCGAAGGCGGAGGGACGCGTGGAGCGGACCGACGACGTCCTGTCCGTGATCCTGCGGGAGTCCCGGGCGGTGCGGCGGCGGCGCGGCGACCTCGTCATCGCGGAGACGGAGCAGGGATTCGTGTGCGCGAGCGCAGGAGTCGACCGCTCGAACACGCCCGGGGAGGGCTGGGTCGTGCTCCTGCCGAAGGATCCGGATGCCTCCGCCTCGCGGATTCGTGCCGCATTGGAAGAGCGATTTGGAATCGCGCCCGCCGTCATCGTCAGCGATTCGTTCGGCCGGGCCTGGAGGCAAGGAACGACCGATGTCGCGGTCGGTGTCGCCGGGATGCGCCCGCTGCTCGACCTGCGGGGAACGGCCGACGCCCGCGGGCGTACGTTGGAGGCGACCGTGATCGCCGTCGCGGACGAGCTCGCCGCCGCCACCGAGCTCGTCATGGGCAAGGCGGAGGGAATCCCCGCCGCGATCGTGCGCGGCTATGCCGTGCCTGCGGGGGACGGCTCGGCCCGCGAGCTCGTCATGCCCCCGGAGCGCGATCTGTTTCCGTAACGGGGACGATCCAGGTGGAGCGGGCGGCGGCAAGGAGCTCTCCCGCGGGAGTGAAGAGCGCCGAGCCGGCGAAACGCTTGCGGCCGTCCTCGCGGATCCGCCACCCCGTGACCACATTCGGCCGGCCGATCTCCGGCAAGGCGTGGATGGCCGCAGCCATGCGGCCCAGCAAGACTCCCTCGCGCTGGAAGTCGTCGACCGCCCAGCCGGCAGGGCAATCCAGCGCTGCCCAGATGATCTCCGGGCGAACCTCCCGGGGAGTCCACGGCGCGGCCACGACTCCTTCTCGCCCGTCGATGGGCCCGGGGAAGATCCCGAGCCCGTCGGCGCGGTCAGGCCCGCACGTGAAGCAGGTCGGGTAGGCGTGGTGCTCGAAACCCGGATAGCGCTTGGAAGCCGTCTCCGCGTCCTCCAGGGAGACGGGCTCTGGCGCATCGAGAACCTCGCCGATCCGCCGGGCCTCGGCGATGACGACGTCGCCCTGCTTGAGCTCGTTCCCCACGAGGTCGAGGTCGACGCCGAGCGGGGGCGGCCGCTTGAGCGTCACCTCGAAGCCGCCGCCGAGCGCCTCCGAGACGAGCCCGGCCGCGTACCCGCCGTTGGCCGAATCCGGTGGGCCGTTGAAGCGCGGCGGGATGATCACCGCGCGAGCGTCAGATGGATGACGCCGAAGGGTGGGCGCGCGTCCGTGTACACGGCCACGCCATCATGGGTGCGCGCCGTATCCCAGAGGCGGTTCTGGCCGTCGAGCTCGATCTGCTCGATCTCGCGAAAACGGGCCAGCACCCGCGTTCCCATCTCATGCAGGAGGTGCTGGATGGATTCGGAGACGAACTCGTCGAACGTCGCGGTCACCTCCTCGCGAACCTGCTCGCTCGAGACCCGCTTGGTGAAGTCGCCGTGCCGCCAGTGCACGTTCAGGTGGACGAAGAGCGGCCTGTCGGCGGCCTCGGGAAGCGTCGTGAACTCGTCCCGCACGAATCCGGTGAACGCGCTGCCGCTGAGCTTGACGAGCTGGAGGCGCTCCCGTCCGGAGCGGTGATCGACCACGCCCTCGCGGCTCATGACGACCCAGGCTGCGCCGCGATCCGCGTGCGTCCGCTGGTAGAGGACGGCACCGCGGCGCTCGAAGGTGAGCTCGTGCCCCGCGAGCCTGACCTGCTCCACGTGCTCGTAGCGCTCGAGGAAGCAGCGGCCGACGTAGGCGAGGAAGTCGTCGAGCGACGCGCCGCTGAAGTCGCAGGCGCAGGAGTGGATGAAGTTCTTCATCGAGTCCGTGGCCACCACCCTCGAGTTGTCGCCTTCCGTGTAGGACGGGAGGAAGACGTCGCCGCCCTCGATCACGAGCTCGAGCTCGGCCGCGAACAGGTTCCCGTCGGAGTCCGTCCGGTAGACCGAGACGGCGTCCTTCCCGTAATGGATCTTCAGCGGCTCTGCCATCGGTCGAGCGCAATCGCGACGAGCTCGTCGAGTCCGGTGCCGAGCTCCTCCGCGCGGGTGCGCTGGAGCCTGTCACGCAGGACGGAGACGATCTCGCCGCGCGGCCTCCGGTTGACGAAGACGACGAAGCGGAAGCCGAACTTGTCCTCGTAGGCCTTGTTTAGATGGCGTAGGGCGGCGAGGAGGGCGGGATCGTCGTCGGAGCCCTGCTCCTCGCCCGAGCGGGCCGAGCCGCCGCTCTCGCCGATGCGCGGATGGGTGTTGAGCGCCTCGATCCTCGCCTCCTCGGGCAGCTCCTCGAGCACGGCGCGCGCCTGGCCGAGGGGGTCCTCGCGCCGCGCGAGCTCCTCTGTCAGGCGCGTATGGCCCTCGAAGAGCGCGTCGAGCTGGTCCACGCTCAGCTGCCGCGGTAACTGGTGCACGAATAGGGGGAGAGGAGAAGCGGGACGTGGAGGTTTCCCGTGTCGTCTATCGAGACGTCGATCGCGATCCGCTGGAAAAACGGCGACGACACGGGCAGGAAAACCAGGCGGTAGACGCCGGGATCAGGAATCTCACCGAGCTCCCGGATGCGACCGTCGGCATCGGTTTCCTTCGCGGCCAGGAGCTCGTCGTCCCGGTAGAGCTCGACCCGGACGCCCTGGGCTGGCCGCCCCTGCTCGGTGTCGAGAACGTGAGTCGAGATCACGCCGCGAATCTTTGCGCCTGGCGGCGGTGCTCCGCGGCGATCTCGTGTTCGTCCGCACGAAGGAGGTGGCCTTCCCGGACGACGGGCGCGCCCCCCACGTACACGCGATCAGGCCGGTGGGGCGCCGTATGCACGAGCCCCGCGACGGGATCGTCGGCGCCGCCGAACTCGAGAGCATCGAGGCGCCAGATGGCGAAATCGGCGCACTTCCCAGGTTCGAGCGAGCCGAGGTCGTCGCGCCCCAGAACCTCGGCGCCGCCGCGAGTTGCCAGGCGAAGCGCTTCTCGCGCCGTCATCGCCTCCGGACCGCCGCGCGCGCGGGCGACAAGGAGGGCCTGTCTCGTCTCGAGGAGGAGGTCGCTGCGCTCGTTCGAGGCGGAGCCGTCCACGCCCAGCGCGACGGGAACGCTGCGGTCGAGCATCTCCCTTACCGGCGCTATGCCGGCGCCGAGGCGCATGTTCGAGGTCGGGCAATGGGCGACGCCGGTGCGCGTCTCTCCCATGCGCGCGATGTCCGAGTGGCTGAGGTGAACGCAGTGCGCGCACCAGACGTCGTCCGCGAGCCAACCCACCTGCTCGAGATACTCGAGCGGGCGGCAGCCGAAGATGCCTTGGCAGTACGCCTCCTCCTCGACGGTCTCGGCGAGGTGCGTGTGCAGACGGAGGCCGAGCTCGCGCGCGAGGCTCGCCGATTCCATCATCAGCTCTTTCGAGGCCGAGAACGGGGAGCAGGGCGCGACCGAGACCTGGATCCGCGCGCCCGCACCGTGCTCGTGCAGCGCGGCGACCCGCTTCGTCTCCTCGAGGACGCGGTCGGGTTCCTCGACCAGCTCGTCGGGCGGGAGGCCGCCCTTTGACTCGCCGAGATCCATGGAGCCGCGCGCCGCGACAAGGCGGACGCCGAGCTCCCGCGCTGCCTCCACCTCGGCCTCGACGAGGCCGTCGGATCCGCGCGGGAAGACATAGTGGTGGTCGAAAACGGTCGTGCAGCCCGAGAGCGCGAGCTCGGCGAGACCCGCGCGGGCGGCCGCGTGCTCCGATGCCGCATCGATCCCCTGCCAGACGGGGTAGAGGGTCTTGAGCCAGGTGAACAGGTCGGCCTGCTGTGCCCGGGTGCGCGTGAGGTTCTGGTACAGGTGATGGTGGGCATTGACGAGGCCGGGCGTGACGAGGGCGCCGCCCAGGTTCTCGTATGCCTCCGCGGGGGGTGGGTTACCGCTTCCGATCTCCTCGACGAAGCCGTCGTCGACCAGCAGCCAGCCGTTCGCAATCTCGGTGCCGGCGTCGTCCATCGTGACGACGTGGGCGTTCGCGTAGAGCGTTCGCATGGCAGGATCCTCTCATGCTGGCGGGGCTGACCGTGCGCGAGCGCGGCCTTTTAGCGGCGGTCGCAGCCGGGACCGCTGTGGCAGCGGCGTTGCGATTCGGCGGAGCGCCCGACGTGGCAGTCTTCATCGTCGCGGCGGTCGGTCTCGCCGGGCTCGCCTGGGTCGTCTCGTTCGCCACGGAAGCGCTCGGAGAGCGCTTCGGGCCGGCGGTCACGGGCCTCCTGCAGTCGACGTTGGGCAACCTGCCGGAGCTCTTCGTCGTCCTGTTCGCCCTCTCGGCCGGTGAGCTCGTCGTCGCGCAGTACTCCGTCCTCGGCTCCATCTTCGCCAACGCGCTGCTCGTCCTCGGGCTCGTCCTCGTGGCCGGCGCGCGCGCGGGCGGCGGGCTCATGCGCTTCCACAGCCGTCTGCCGAAGGACACGGCCACGCTCCTCTTCCTGGCCATCTTCATCATCGCGCTGCTCGGCCTGTCCAACGACGTGGGCGACCGCGCGAGCCGGCACCAGGTGGAGATCTCGGCGATCGGAGCAGTGGTCCTGCTGGGTGTCTATGCGCTCTGGTTGCTCTCATATCTGCGCGGCGGCGGGACGGGGGTGGCGCTGCATCCGCGCGTTCCCCTCGCGCTGTCGATTGGATTGCTCGCCGCGAGCGGCATTGCCGCGGCCTTTGTCTCCGACTGGTTTGTGGGCGCGCTTGACCAGGCGGTCAAGACGCTCGGCATCTCGAAGCAGTTCACGGGGTTGGTGATCGTGGCGATCGCCGGGAACGCGGTCGAGAACGTGGTCGGGATCACGCTGGCGGCGAAGGGGCAGAGCGACCTGGCGATCTCCGTCGTCGAGAACTCGGTCGCGCAGATCGCCGTCTTTCTCTTCCCGGCGCTCGTTCTCATCTCGCTCTTCTTCGAGACCCGGATGACGTTCGTCGTCCCGGGCGTCTACGTGGGCGCGCTCCTCCTGATGGCGATCGCCGTGTGGCAGATAACCGGCGACGGGAAGGCGGCCGAATTCGAAGGCTTCGCCCTCATCGGCCTCTACGCCATCCTCGCCGTCCTCACCTTCTACGAGTAGGCCAAAAGGGCCATGGCCGGGGTCTGACCCCGGACGTGTCCATTTGCGGCGTGCTCTCGACTTCGGCCGCTGGCGCGAACGCTGGGTCCATGCGGTCGATTGGCCGGTTCGGTCGAGATCGAAAGAGACATGACCGGGGTCTGACCCCGGCCACGTCCGATTGGGTCGGTAGTTTCGACGCAGGCGACGAGGCCTGCGGAGCACCCGCTCCCGGGCCTCTTTTGCGTTCCGAGGGAGGCGAGGCGGATGAAGACGGCGGATCTGGTGATTGCGGCGAACACGGTCTGGGTCGTGCTCGCGGCCGTGCTCGTGATGTTCATGCAGGCGGGCTTCGCCTTCCTGGAAGCGGGCCTAACTCGCATGAAGAACGCCGCGCACATCGCCGGCAAGAACGTCCTCATCTTCGGGCTCTGCTCGCTCGTGTATTGGGCTTTAGGCTTCGGCCTCGCCTTCGGAGACGGGAACGCGCTCGTCGGCACCGCCGGGTTCGCGCCCAGCGTCGATGCGCTTCTCGGCGTCGCCAAGGCCCCGTACTCCTTCTTCGCCTCCATTCCCGGCGCGAGCGCCTACCTCTTCGAGGTCGTCTTTGCCGGCGTCTCGGTGGCCATCGTCTGGGGAGCGATGGCTGAGCGGGCGAAGCTCTGGGTCTACTTCGCCTTCGGCGCCGCCTTCACCCTCATCTACTCCGTCGTCTCCCACTGGGTCTGGCATTCGAGCGGTTGGCTCTACTCGCTCGGCATGCAGGATTTCGCCGGCTCGACGGTCGTCCACTTGCAGGGAGCTCTGGCCGCCCTCGCCGGCGCACTCCTCCTCGGCCCCCGCATCGGCCGCTTCGGCAAGGACGGGCGCGCGCACCCGATCCCCGGCCACAACATGCCCTACGCCGTCCTCGGGACGCTCATCCTCTGGTTCGGCTGGTTCGGCTTCAACCCCGGCTCGACTCTGGGGATCGTCTCGGGCGACCGGCTCGGTTACTTCGGCTACGTCGCGCTGACGACCAACCTCGCCGCAGCTGCCGGAGCCCTCGGCGGGATCGGTTCAGCTTGGCTGGCGCTCCGCAAACCGGACATCGGGATGATGCTGAACGGCGTCATCGCCGCGCTCGTCGCCGTGACCGCGGCCTCGGGCTTCGTCGCTCCGTGGGCGGCGATCGTGATCGGCGCCGTCGCAGGCGCGATCGCGGTGTACGGCGTCCTCTTCGTCGAGCGCCTGCGGATCGACGATCCAATCGGCGCCGTCGCCGTGCACGGGTTCTCGGGGGTCTGGGGGACGCTTGCGACCGGCCTTTTCGCAGTCCCCGCCCTCGCAGCCAACCTCGCCACGGGCACCGGGGGGCTCGTCTACACGGGCAGCTTCCACCAGCTCGGCGTCCAGGCGCTCGGCATCGGCGCGGTCGGCGCGTTCACCTTCACCGCCTCGTTCGCGGTCCTCTGGACGATGAAGGCGCTCTTCGGCATCCGCGCGGAAGCCGAGCGCGAGACCGCCGGCCTGGACGTCTCCGAGCACGGCCAGGCGGGGTACCCCGAGCTCTACCCGCGCCTGTACGAGCTCGAGCGGCTGGAGGCGAACCTCCGCGAAGCCGCGTAACTGCGGCTCGCGTTCGGGCGTTTAACCCCCACGATGTGCGCCCTCTGCGGATCCCCACACATCTCTGAGCCCGGCTTCTGCCTCAGTTGCACGATTGAGATCCGGCGCGAGTTCTACGCCGGCTTAGAGCGCCTGTACGAGTACCTCGCTGCCTGGGCCGCGTTCGAGGAGTGGGAAGCGGCCCACCCGGTGGAGACGCACTGAGTCCGCTCGGCGCGCGTATGCTCGCCGGGAGTGCGTGAGATCCTCGACACGCTCGAGCGTTGGACCGCCGAGGGCCTCAACGTCGCCACGGCGACGCTCGTCCGCACGGAACGCTCCGCGCCGCGCGAGCCCGGCGCGGCCCTGGCGGTCTCGGAAAAGGGCGACGTCGTCGGCTCGCTGACCGGCGGGTGCATCGAGCCCGCTCTCTACGAGGAGGCGCGGGCCGTGCTTGCCGGCGGACCGCCTCGCCTGACCGCCTACGGGATCGAGGACGAGGACGCCTTCGAGGCCGGGCTTCCCTGCGGCGGCACGGTGCACGTGTTCATAGCTCAGAGCAACCGTGACCTCGTCGCGGAGCTCGCGGCCGCCGTTCGATCCGATA
>DASQXE010000109.1:0-13699 GCA_035639875.1 Gaiellaceae bacterium
GAACGCCGCGACGCGGTCGCTCGAATGGTTCTTCCGATTCGGGTGATGCCCGCTGACAGTTCTACCGCGATGCTCGCCCTGCGCGCATCAGGCGCCCGTCTGTCCCGCGGCAGGAAGGAGTGATTCAGATGACTGAGGCGACTGCGGTAACCGCGGACGTCGTCGCGGCGAGGTCGGGGAACGTTCGCGGGCAGGCTTCGGCGAGTCAACACGCGTCGGTTGCCGCCTTTAGGCGGCCCGGACGCCGCCGGCAGAGCACGGCCCAGTGGCCGGCGAGCAGCGAGCCGTCCGGAGCCGTTCTAGGGGGCGCCCGCGTGCCGAGGCTCGGGCGAAACGAGAACGAGCTCCGGGCTGATCGGCCAACCGTCAGCCATCTGCTCGTCGGCCCAAGTCTCCTTTGCCGTACCTCTCTGGAACGCCCAGAAGGATCGGTAAAGACCGCCTCGGATCCGCATCAGCTCCATGTGCGTGCCGCTCTCGACGATTCGCCCGTGATCGAGCACGATCACCTTGTCAGCCGCGGTGATGGTCGACATGCGGTGGGCGATGACGAACGCGGTGCGTCCGCCGAGGAGGTTCTCAAGCGCCTCCACCAAGAGCCGTTCGGACCGGGGATCGAGGGCGCTCGTCGGCTCGTCGAGGATGACGATGGGGGCCTCCCGGACGAGCGCGCGGGCGATCGAGATGCGCTGGCGCTCACCTCCCGAGAGGCTGGCTCCCCGCTCACCTACGAGCGTGTCATAGCTCTCGGGTAGACGGCGGACAAACTCGTCTACAAGAGCCGCTTCTGCTGCCGCCAGGACCTCGGGCTCGCTCGCCTCTGGGCGACCGTAGGCGATGTTGTCGAAGATGGTTCCTTCGAACACGATCGGCTCCTGGGGCACGATCGCGATCTGCGCTCGCAGGGACTGAAGCCGGAGAGTCCGTACGTCGGCCCCATCGACCGCGACCTGGCCCTTCTGAGGGTCGAAGAACCGCGGGATCAGACCGGCGAGTGTCGACTTGCCGGCACCTGTCGGGCCGACGAGGGCGACGACCTCGCCCGCGGCCGCCGTAAGCTCGATGTCGCGGAGCACGGGTTGACCCGGGACGTAGGCGAACTCGACTCCCGCGAACGTCACCCGACCCTCGAGCGGCGGGGCGGGCTCCGCGCCGGGAGCGTCGCAGACGTCCGGTTCGGCCTCGAGGACTTCGGTCACTCGCTCGGCGCTCGCCAGCCCTTTGCTGCTCACGTAAGCGAGCTTGGACAGCTGGCGCATCGGCTTGTACAAGGAGTTCAGGTAGCTGAGGAAGACGAGCAAGAGGCCGAGGCTGAGCTGGCCCGAGAGCACGCGATGCGTGCCGACGAAGAGGACGACGGCGGTCCCCGCGCCGGCGATGACGTCCACGAGCGGGCTGAACTGCGCCTGTAGCCGCGTCGCCTCGAGGTTCGCGGCGGCGGTACTGGAGCTCTCCTTCGAGAAGCGCTCGTCCTCAAAGTCCTCTCGCGTGAACGATTGAACTAGGCGCACGGCGCCAAGGACCTCGCCGGCCCGCGAGGCGAGAACGCCCTCGAGCTTCCGGGCGCGACGCGAGGCCCCCTTGATGCGGGTCTTGTACCGGTAGACGACCAGAAACAGTGGAGGGCCGACAGCGAGGGCGATTAGCGTGAACTGCCAGTCGATCAGGAACATGACGACGGTCATGCCGACGAGCAGCGCCACGTTCGGAACAAGCACCGAGAACCACTGCACGAGCATGTCTTGCACGCGGCTGATGTCGTTCACGATCCTTGTGATCAGATCGCCAGTCCGCTGCTTCCCGTGGAAGCGAAGAGAGAGCCGCTGCAGGCGTGCGAATAACGCCTCTCGAACGTCGGCCACCATGCGCACGCCGCTCGAGTCCATTAGGTACGTGCCGAGGTAGTCGAAGAGTGCTCCGATCAGAATGATCGCTACGTAGGCCGCAATGGCGGCATCGAGGAGCTCGGTTCGGCTCCAGCCGTTGGTGAACGAGAGACCCGGGATGTCGACGGGCTTCTGTCTGAGAACGCTGTCCACGATCACCTTCAGCGGCCACGGCTGCGCGAGCGCGAGGAAGGCGCTTGTCAGCGACAAGGCGGCGCCGGTCGAGAGCCTGGTCGCGTAACCACCGAGGAAGCTCCGGAAGCGAAGGATCGTCCAGATCATGCGAGGGCTGCGTAGGCGGGCGGGTCGATCGCGAGGTCGAGACGGCTAGCGGCGTTCGGACGACGCTTCCTGATCTCGGACTCCCACCGCTGCCGGCAGCTCCGTGCTCGAAGCTCGATTGCCGGCGAGATCCGCTCGAAGGTCAGCTCATAGCCGAGCTCAGCCAGAAGATCGCCCGCGATCGCCTCGAATAACTCGATGTCGCGGTCAGGCATCTGCGCTCGCCAGTCCCGCAGGCCGGCGGTCGGCGGCAGCCAGCGATCCTTCGAGGAGAGTCCTGGTCGATCGGTCATCTTCCCTTCGTAGTACGCGAGCATCTCGGGCGCGAACGGCAGGTCCAAGAATGCCGCCAGCGCGCGAAGTGTCGACGCAGGGTCGGTGAGGAGCCGCTCGTAGAGCACCTCGGCATATAGGTGTTTGCCGAGCGCCGCGCCGTCCCGACGGCCAGTCGTGACGTGCCAGCGCCAGGAGAGCGCGCACACGGCAACCGGCTCCTCGCGCCAGAGCGCGAACCGTCCCGGACCGCGATCCGGACGGGCCCACTCGAGCGTCGAGAGCGCGACGTCTCGACCGTCCCGAATGATGTGCACTGCTCGTGCCCACGGGAACAGCGAGTGCAAGAGAGGCAAGTAGCGAACGTAGTGCGGGGTCTTCTCGCCGGCGAGCGGCTTCTTCCGTTTGCTGGCCAGCGCCGCAAAGAGCGAGCCTACGAACTCGGCGTAGGTCGTCGATCGTTCAGCCGCCGCGCGCGCCTCCTCCACGGAGATACCAAGTCGGCGGAAGGTGCGGTAGGACAGAACACGTTCGACAATCTCGGGCTTCAGTGCGACGTCGCCGTCGTGACCGCGGATGCCGTAGTGGATGAAGTGCGGATCGTTTGCGATCGCGATGAGGGGATGAGCATCGAGCATTCGCTGGAGCAGGGTGGTACCCGAGCGTGGGCATCCGACGACGAAGACGTGCGGATTCCGAGCCGTCACTACCAGCCCTCCGGAAACGGTTCGTCCGACGTCGGCAGGCGCGGCTCGCACATCGCGGCGACGCGGGACGCACGGACGCGTGCCGCCGAGCACGGTTCCGGAGCAGCACGCGGATAGCCGAGTTCGTCAAGGACGTCGCCTGCGGCGGCCTCGACCACCTCGACGTGGTCGCGCGCCATCTGGGTCCGCCAGTCGCGCAGCCCTCGGGAGATCGGGAGCCAGGCACGCTTTGCCGACAGCCCGGGAGCGTCCTTCGTCTTCCCCTCGTGGAACCTGAGCATCGCGTTGTGGTAGGGCACATGAAGGAAGGCGCACAAGGCCTGCGTCTCCGCCTCAGGATCCGCGACGAGGGCTTCGTAGCGGACCTCGCGGTAGAGACCGGAGCCCAGCGTTAGACCGGCTCGACGGCCGAGGAGGACGTGGCGCCTCCACCACAGAGCGGCGCTGACGAGCGGATCGTCCCGCCATGTAGGCAGGCGCTGCGCGAAGTCGTTCGCCTTGCGGCGCCACTCGAGCGCGGACGAGCAGACGTCGCGCCCGTCGCGGATGAGATGCACGAACCTCGCGCGCGGCCAGAGCCGATGGAGGGTCCCGATGTCGCGGACGTACGACGGTGTCTTGTCTCCCACCAAAGCTTTGCCCCGGCTCTGCCCATACAGATCGAACATGGACGTGACGAACGTCGCGTACGGCATGCCGCCGTCGACGATTGCCGCGACCTCATGCGCCGCGAGCCGCAGCTTCTCGAACCTTGGATGAGCCACCACCGCGTCGACGGTCGCCTGGCTGACGCGGCCGTGCTGATCGATCCCGCGACCCTCCCGGTAGTACCGCGGGATCCACCCGGTCTCCGGCGCGATCGCGAGCTCGGGATGGGCGTCGAGGATTCTGCGCAGAAGCGTCGTGCCCGAGCGCGGGCAGCCGACTACGAAGACGAAGGGGTTCACGCGGAGCCTCCGCCGAGGAGCGCTTCACTCTGCTCGAGCAGGCGCTCGGCGAGCACCTCGCCAGTCTCGCGTGGTAGGTGGATGCAAGCGAGGCGAAGCAGCGTCGCCCCCTCGAGCAGCCGGACGAGCGAAAGATCGAGGTCCGAGTCGAGGCTGACGTACCGCTCGAGGAATGCCGACGCGGCCGTGCGAGCTGCGTGTGGGCGGCCCTGCTCGAGGTCGAGGAGGCGCAGATGGGCGAGGAAGTTGGCGACGTCGAGTGCCGGCTCGGACATTGCGACGTCATCAAGGTCCAGCACGGCAAGTCGGCTGTCCTGGACGAGGACCTGCTCCGGGTAGAAGTCACGATGGACCGGCCGTCGGCGCCAGGCTGTGACTCTTCCGGCCTTGGCCTCGGCCGCGGCGAGGCAGCGCCGGGCGGGCTCTGCGAGCCCAATCGAGGCCTCCGCGAGCGCGTTCACACGGCCGCGTAGGACGCCGAGCTCGTCCGCGAGACTGTGACACCGCTCGAGGTGGATGTCGGAGGCATGCAAGGCGTGAATCGCCGTCGCGATTCTGGCGCCGAGCCGTCCATCGTCCGCGAGGAGCGCCGGGCTTGCGGGCTCGCCCTCCACCTCACGTTGGAGCACCGTCTTGAGCTTCTCCAGGTAACCGGCAGGCTCGGGCAGTGCGACGGCGGGCCCGAACGCCTTCGCCTGCGCGATCGCCTGCAGGGACCGGTAGACCCTCGGCGCACGCTCGCTCGCGTACGTCTTGGCGTAGAGCCGTTCACGGCGCCCCGCCGAGGGTGGCCCGACCACGAGGCCTAGACAGACCGTGCACCGCCGTCCGGGCTTGTGCCGGACGAGTGCGACCGAGTCGACTCGCACGCGCTCGCCTCGGGCCCGGGCCAAGACGGGTGCGAGCCGGGCGGCGTCAGTGAGGACGGAGAGCTGCGGAAGGGACGGGTCGAGCGCAGGCACGGCCGGAATCGCCACGTGGCGGCCGTGCCGGTAGTCGCGCAGGCGCCGTCCTGCCAGATGCAGGCGCTCCTCGACCGCTTCCGGCCAAGCAGAGTCGAGTCGTCGGAACGGCTCGATGGCAAGCCTGAGGAGACCAGCGGCCTCGAACAGCGCGAACGCGTCGGTCCGCGCTCCCGAGCCCTCCCTGTAGGCGTCGAGGAACGCACTACGCGGGCGCTGGCCCGATTCGCGCGCCGAAAGCCGCGCAAGGAAGCGTCCGACGTCCAGCAGCGGGTGGGAGATCCTGATCGAATCGAGGTCGACGAGGACGGCGTCGTGGGCGGAGACGAGCACCTGGTCGTCGTCGAAGTCGCCGTGGCATGTCGCGGCCATCGGAGGGAGTTCGGCGAAGAACTCGGAGCACTCGGACGCAATTCGGAATGCGGAACGGGCCAGGCGCGGATGAACGGTCGCGATCGCCTGAGCTGCCGAGGCGAGGCAGGCTGCCTCGTCCCCGAGCGTATGGACGGGCAGCCTTGCTACGTGGGCTGCGTGAAGACGAGAAAGCAACGCGCCCGCCGCCGCGGCGCCGATTTCGACGCGATCCGCGTCCCGCTCGTCACCGAGCCTCCTACCGGCAGCTTCGGCGTGGACGAGCAGGCGGAGCGTGGGCAAATACACGATCGGCTCGGCGACCGGGAGGCCGGCTTGCCGCAGCGCCCTTCCCGCCTGGTACGCGAGGCGGCCGCGTCCGTCAGCGTGCAGCTTTGCGAAGAGGCCTCGGGTCGGGAAGTGCAGAAGTGCCTTCCGAGCCGGTTTGTAGCGCACAAGCTCAACTGTCTCCGCGCCCTCCAGCGAGGCACCCTGGTGCAAGGCCGCGCCCATACCCTCCCCGCTCGCCACCCGGGTGAGAGCGGGGAGCGCGACATCTACCGGGTAGACCTGGACGATCGCCCTCAGCTCGGGGAAGTGGAGGGCGCGCTCGATGGGCGGATCCGGATTCACGTCAGCGGCCCGCCGAGCGAGTCGATGGAGCGCACCTTTCGACCACAGGCGCTCCGCCCGACCGTCCGCGTAGAGCTTGGCGTGCACGGGCAGTTCGATCGAGAGCCGGGACCCCGCCTCGCGTAGGCGAAGTCCATACTGGACAAGGCAGTTCGTGCCCGGCTTGTAGCGCACATAGCAGGGCGTGCAGGAGACGAAGTCGAAGGCGTTGGCGTCGCGCGAGAGTCGTTCGCGGAGGAACTCGCCCATGACCTCGCCTCTGAGGGCCGAACCGAGTCCGGGCAACGCGGGATCCGCGGGCGGAAGGGTGAGCCCGTTCGCTCCTGCGAGCGTCATGTGGCTCCCTCGAGCGCCAGCGCCTCGCCCGCGAGCTCGATCACTGCCTGCGCGTTCTGCTCCCAACTGTGGAACGCGCGAACGTGATCCTGCCCGCCCAAAGCCAGACGGGCGGCCAGCCCGGGATCGTCGAGCAACCCGGCGAGTGCCTCGGCCAAGGCGCGGTCATTGCCGGGCGGATAGAGCAAGCCCGTCTCGCCCGGTCGAACGCAGTGCGTGATGTCGCCGACCGCCGCCGCGACGACCGGGAGTCCGGCCGCGAGGTACTCGACGAGCTTGAGCGGAGAAAAGTAGAAGTCGTCGACGTCGCGGTACGGGGCGACGGCGACATCCATCGCCCCTAGGTGGGCGGGTATCTGTTCGTACGGCACCGACCCCGTGAACGTCACCCCTCCGGCCAGGCCTTCGAGGGTCGCGAGCTCGTCCAGCCTCGGGCGTTCGGGTCCATCTCCGACGACCAGCAAGCGCACCTCGCGGCCTGTTTCGCGGAGGCGGGCGACCGCGCGGATGAGCGTCGGCACGTCGTGCCAGGCCTTGAGGGTCCCGACAAAACCAACCACCGGCTCCTCTCCGAAGCCAAGCCGCGCGCGCACGGAGGCGCCGCCGCCTGGGGCCGTCTGGAAGCGGGCCACATCGGCGCCGTTGCGGACGACCCCGATCCGGTGCGCCTCGACGCCGAGTCCGATTAACCAGCGTTCGAGCGCGGGCGAGACGGCCAGGATGCGGTGGGCAGATCGCAGCAGATCGCCCTCGAGCCGACGCGCCGCCTCCGCGAACGCGAGTCCGCGGTAGGAAGCCTGCTCCTCGCTCAGGGGCGCGTTGACCTCGACGATGAGCGGGACGTCGAGCTCGGCGGCGAGCGCGGAGCCGGCGGTGCCGAACAGCGAATAGCGCTCGTAGACGATGTCGGGCCGAAACGCGCGCAAAACCGAAAGGCCCTGTTCGAAGAGCGCACTCGCACAGCGCAGCGCGCGCAGATCACTCCCCTCACCCCGGTCGACGTTCCCCGTCGCGTTGGCTGGGCGCACGAGAACCGTCTCGACCAGGACGTGGAAGCCCGGAGGACGCTCACCGTCGCCGCGCGGCGACAGGATGAGCACGTCATGGCCGAGCGCCAAGAGTGCCTGGCACTGCTCGCGGACGTGGATCGAGGCCCCCTTCGCGCCGAAGACCGGGACACCGGGGTCGGAGCAGACGTACGCAATCCTCACGCGGCGGTCGCCTCCTCGAACAGGCGGCGTAGCTCAGCGACGTTCGACTTGAGGTCGAAATCCCGCTCGACTCGCTCGCGGGCGGCTTCAACGAGGTGCTTGGCGCCAGCCCGGTCATCGAGGACACGCCGGATCGACGCCGCCAGGGCCTCCGGCCGACGCTGCGGAACGAGCAGACCCGTGCGCCCGTCCTCGACGAGCTCTGGGATGCCCGTGACGTCGGTGGCTACGACTGGAACGCCGAGCGCCATTGCCTCGGCGATGACGGTCGGCAGTCCATCCCTATTTCCGTCGGAGCCCACGAGACACGGCGCGACAAGGGCGGATGCCCGCGGATAGAGGGCGAGCAACTCCTGGCGTCCCGCAGGCCCGACGAGCTCGACGATGTCTGCGAGGCCGAGTTTCTGCACGAGAGACCGAAGCTCGCCCTCGAGCTCGCCCTTGCCCACGATCCGGCAACGGAAGCGAACGCCGTCCCGGCGGAGGAGGCCGCACGCGCACACGAGATCGGCGAAGCCCTTCTTCTCCACCAACCGCCCGACCGCAAGCACGAGCGGCGGATCCGCTCGCGCGCTCCCGTTCGGCGCGAAGCGGCCGAGATCGAGGCCGTTGTAGATGCGGACGACTCGGCCGCCGCTCGCCAAGCGTTCAAGGTGGCGTCGGTTGTACTCGCTGATCGTCACCGCGAAGCGGGCACACCCAAGCTTGGTAGCCAGCTCGTCGCGGTCGACGGCATCACGGTAGATGTCCTTGGCGTGCGCCGTGAAGCTGTAGCCGATTCCGGTCAGCCTATGCAGATGGAGCGCCACCGAAGCCGCGCCGGACGCGAAGTGCGCATGGACGTGGCCGATACCTTCCCTTTGCAGGAACGGCGCAATGTAGCCGGCTTGGACAAAGTGCTTGAAGGAGGCCATCCGCCGCCGCTTCAGTGCAGCCCTCACGGCCGAGAGGTAACGCCTTCGCTCCCGACCGACCAGCGCTCGGTGGGCCTCGAAGAACGGCGCCGGCTCGAGCAGCGCCGAATCAGGCAGATAGGTGACCTTGGCGCGAAGGTCCGCGACCTCGGCGTGGAAGACACCGTCGTCGGGCTTCTTGAGGGAGAAGACGCGCAGGTCGAGACCCTGACGCTCGAGCTCCAGCAGCTCCGAGAGGATGAATGTCTCCGAGAAGCGGGGGTACATCTTGAGGACGTACGCGACGGTCAACTTGCCCATCTCAACCTCAGGGTCGGCAAGAGGGCGTGGCGGACCGCGGGTTGGGTGAGCTGAGCTCCGATCTCTGCCCCAGCCTCAACGAGCCCGTCAATCGGGACCGACGCGCCCGCCGGGGCACCGGCGTCGAGGAGCTGCAGTAGCTCGTCGAACAAGCGCTCAGGCGAGAGCTCAGCCGGGTCGATCATTCGCAGGAGCCCTCGGCCGCCGAGGGCCCGCGCACGGATGAGCTGCTCCTTCCTCGGATAGATGCGCGGAACGATGAGCGCCGGCTTGCCCAGCGAGAGTAATTCGCAGACGGAGTTGTAGCCCCCCATCGAGACGACAGCGTCCGCCGCCGCAATGTAGCTCGCCATGTCTTCCACGAAGTCGATGTAACGGACAGACGGCTGCGTTCGTGCAATCTCGGCCACCCGCCGACGGTCGTCCGGAGGCATCAGCGGCCCTCCAACGAGCAGGCACTGGAACTGCGGTGTGTTGCTTGCCAAGCCGATGGCTTCGACGACGGCTCGCAGCAACTCGTAGCCGTCCCCGCCTCCGCCCGCCATCACAAGTAGCAGTCGCTCGGCGCCGACGCTTAGCTCCGCGCGAATCTCTGCCGGCGTGCGCGCTCCACGCTCACGAGGCAGGTAGCCGACGAACCGGGTCTTCGCCGCCGCGGCAGGCGAAAAGTCGTACTGGCCAACGAGATCGTAGATCTCGCGAGCGCCGTAGACGAGGATGCGGTCGTACACCTCGTCGAGCAGCTGGTAGCTGCCGTCCCTTGCCCATGCGTTGCGTACCCAGCCGGGCTCGTCGACGACGTCACGAAGGCCGAGGATCAGCCGGCATCGCGCCGAGCGCAGGTGGTGAAGCGCGGGGACGAGTTCTCCCTTGAGCCCGGTCGGCACGTTGTCGACGACGAGCGCATCCGGGCGAAACCGGCGGGCGGTGGCGAGCAGGAGGTCGCGCCGCAGGCCGCGAACCGCGCCAAAAGGAAGCGACAGGTCGCGCGATTCGTACTTGTCGGCGGCGACCTTGACGACCGAAGGCAGCTTGATGTAGTCGGCATCGGCCGGAAGGCGAAAGCGGTGCGCGAGCGGCGAGCCGGTGACGATCAGCTGCGAAACCGCCGGCGTCCTCGACCTCAGGAACCGCGCCAGGGCGAGAGTTCGGCGTAGGTGGCCAAGGCCATACGTGTCGTGGCTGTAGAGCAGGATGCGCGCGATCCGGCCCGAGCCGTTTGCCTTCAAACCCCCCAAACGAGGCCCCTCACTTACCTCAGCTACAAACGCAAGCGCGCGAGTCTAACAAGACGGTAACCACGTTGAAACACACCCGCGGGGCCACCTCCCGTCAAGTGGTGTACCAAGCTGAGCGCGCGATCTTCGCCTGATCGCCGTCCTCCGAAGCATCCCGGAGAAACCCATGGTTAATCGAGAACTCGGCCTTCATGCGTTGCCTCAGTGGGCGACGGATTCCAAGGCCCGTCGACGGATTCCAAGGCCCGGAATGTACTGCCTGCCCCAAGCAACACAACATGCCCTCTTGCACGGGTGTTGACGGGAGCGACGGGACTCGAACCCGCGACCTCCGGCGTGAGAGGCCGGTCATGGCGCTCCCGGCCTGGGCGGGGATGAGCGGGGATTCCCGGCGTGGGCAGGACTTTCCGACCCTCGCGTCGCGGGGATTGCCGGGAGAAGGCGGGAGCGTCCGGCGACCTCCCGCGGGAGGAGCGCGGGATGAGCCGTTGCCTCAAGAGCAAACGAGCAGGATGTGAGCGGGATGCGTCGCCGTCTTCGCTGCGTCCACTGATTCAGGCTAGGGCCAGATGTACCCTGCGAGCATGAGTCGCGCTACGCCGAGCCCCGGCCGCCTGACGGTCACCGAAGCCTGTGTGCTCGGCTTGCTCGTGGCGAGAGAACAATCGGGCTACGACCTGAACAGGTCGGCGCAGCAGAGTGTCGGGCTCATCTACGCGCCGGCCAAGAGCCGCATCTACGCCGTCCTGCCGCGCCTGCTCAAGCGGGGGCTCGTCACGTGCCGCGAGGTCCCTCAGCGGAAACGTCCGGACAAGACGGTTTACCGGGTCACCCCGGCCGGGCGCCGAGCCCTCCGCGATTGGCTCAACGACACGAGCCAGCCCCTCAGTCGCCCCGTGCTCCTGCTCAAGGTCTTCTTCGGCTCCGACGCGGAGCCCGACGCCCTCGCCGAGCAGCTAATGCGCCGACGTGGGGAGATTTCCTCGGAGCTCGAGACGCTGCGTGAGATCGAGCGCAGGAACGAGGAAACGCAGGACGACGAGCTGATGGTCTTCCCGAACCTCACGCTCGATTGGGGGCTCGCAATCGACCCGATCGAGCTCGAGTGGATCGACCGGACGCTCGAGCGCATCGCAGTTCTTCGGCGCCGAACCGGCGCGCAGTCGCGCCCCCAGACGCTGGCCGGCCGCGGCGGCTAACGAGCGAGCTCGCCGCCCGTCTATAGTCCCGAGAGGACTAACGAGGGAGAGGAGGAGGACCGTGAGGAGACTCATGTGCGTCTCGTCCCTGGTCATGCTCGCCGTCGCGGCGGCCTTGCTGGCCGGCAGCTCCAAGGGCGCCACCGGCGGGCCCGTGGTGGGGAGTCATCAAGAGCCAATCGATGCCGTCATCGCCGGTCTCGACAGCCGAGGGAGCGAACGCCAGTCGACAGTGCTCGACAACTTCAAGTTCGTGGGTCACACGGACCTCGGAGCCGACATCGACTTCGGGGACGTCTGGGGGCACGGAAATTTCGCCTACGTCGGGAGCCGCTGTGGTGACCAGGCGCTCGGCGGTGGCGGCGTGCGCGTCGTCGACATCTCGCATCCGACCCATCCGGTCGTCGTGAGCACATTGCCGAACGACACCTTCACCCGCGCCGAGGACGTCGTTGTCCGGCACGTGACGACGCCGAGCTTCAGCGGCGATCTCGCTGTCGTCGGCATCCAGGCCTGCTTCGGCAGCGGGCACGAGGGCGAGGTGCCGACGGGCCTGCGCTTCTTCGATGTCACCGACGCCGCCCATCCGGTGATGCTGAGCGAGTGGGACCTGCCCCCCGGCTCGATCGGCTGCCACGAGGTCGATCTCGTCCAGCGGCCCGACGGGCTCGTGCTCGCGGGCTGCGCACGCAACCTCGTCGACCAGATCGACTTCAACACCGGCGAGCAGATCCCGGGCGCCGTCAAGTTCGTCGACGCCAGCGATCCGACGAACCCGCAGCTGGCGGCGAGCTGGGAGATGCCGGTCGAGCCGTTCGGCGGCATTGGCTGTTTGCCGGTCGAGTTCGCGCACAGCGTGCGCTTCGAGGACGGCGGCAACTCCGCCTACGTCTCCTACTGGGACGCGGGCACCGTCCATCTCGACCTGAGCGACGCGTCGGCGCCCCAGATCGTGAGCGACACGCTGATTGCGCCTCCCGACGAGGACGGCGACAACCACTCGATGACGCTCGCCAACGGCGGCAGGTGGCTCGTCATCAACCCGGAGGACTTCTCGCCGGGCGACTGCGGCCCCGGCTTCGACGGCTGGGGTGAGGCGTACGTCTACGACAACGCGGACACCGACAACCCGACCTTCCTCGGGACGTTCTCGACACCGGACTCACGCTCGACGCGAACCGACGGTTCTTTCACCGTCCACAACACCGAGGTCGTGCTCGGGAAGCAGTTCTTCTCGTCGTGGTACTCGGACGGGATCGTCTGGTGGACGATGAGCGACAGTGGCTCGTCCCACCAGCTCGGTCAGTTCGTCCCGCCGGCGAGCGACCGCTTCGGAGTCCCGCTCGTCTGGGGCGTCTACCTCGACTCGGCCCACGATCTCGTCCTCGCGAGTGACATGGGCAGCGGGCTCTGGATCGTCCGCCCGAAGGGGCTGAACCACTTCTAGCGCCGGCTGAAGGCCGACGGCTGCGACACCTACGATAGGCGGGACCCCGACCGAAGCCCGAGTCGGGGCCCCGCCTTGACCAACCGGCTCTGTCGGAACCTGCTGGCTCTTGATCATCTGCAAGGGGCTGATTCTGGCGCGGGATCTGCGCGGGATGAAAAGAAGCCGGCGGTCGTTATGTCAAATACATGTACTGATTTGCAGGGCTTTTACGGGAGCGACGGGACTCGAACCCGCGACCTCCGGCGTGACAGGCCGGTCTTGATGTCTTCGGGCTGGCCGGGGTTAGGCGGGGATTGCCGGGAGAGCAGGGCTTTCCGGCCCTGGCCCTGCGGGGACTCCCGGCTGCGGGCGGAACCTTCCGGGAGCCTCCAGCGGGATCTGCGTGGGATGTTCCGTTGCCGTTTCTGAAAAGGAAGATCAGACGGTGGGAAACGTTTGCGGCGAATCTGGTCGAGCCCACCCCGTGAGGTTCGGAAACTGTGTGTCGGCTTCCGCGGATCCAGCGGCCGATTATCTCGACTCGGTGCGGATCGTGAGACACCGGTTGACCACGGGTCGGCCTGTCTAGGTCTGTTGCCGACACACCTGCGAGACGCCTGATTGCGTGCGGGCCGCCGCTGATGGGTCGTGGCTTGGAACGGGGGCGGCATCTGGGATGCTCCGTTCGGCTTGACCGACGAAGGACACACGACGTTTCGCTCCCAGTGACCGAAGCAGCTGTCCCGTCACGTGTCGACGCCGCGGGCTTAACGGTCGAGATTCCGCAGTACCGGCTCCGAACGATCCTCGCTGTCTGGGCCGCGGCAACCCTGCCCATGGGGGTGTTGGCGTAGATCGTCGCTCCCGCGATCGATGACCACTTCAGCGGGGAGGCGAACGTGCCGCTGGTGAAGGCGCTACTCCTCCTGCTCACAGCCGGCCTGATCTGGCAGTTCGTGCTCGTGGTCATCGTCCTGTGGCGCGAGCAGGGAACGCTTCGCTGGCCGGTCGTCCGCGAGGCGCTCTGGCTC
>DASQXE010000110.1:0-8192 GCA_035639875.1 Gaiellaceae bacterium
GCGGCCACGTCGATCTGCGGGCTCGGACAGGGCGCCCCGTTCCCGATGCGAAACGCCTTCCGCCACTGGCCTGACCTGTTCGCCCCTCTCGAAGAGGCCGTTACGATAGGCACCCCATGATCAGCTTCACTCTCGACGGGAAAGAGGTGAGTGCCCGCGAGGGCGAGCTGCTCGTCCACGCGGCCGCACGCCACGGCGTTTTCATCCCAACGCTCTGCCACGACGACAAGCTCGATCCGTACGGCGGTTGCCGTATGTGCGTCGTTGGCGTCGAAGGCTCGCCGAGGCCCCTCCCTGCGTGCGCCACCCGCGTGACGGAAGGAATGGTGGTGTCGACCAACTCGTCCGTCCCCCAGTTCCGGCGGACGCTCACCGAGATGCTCCTCGCCGAGCATCTGAATCCCGATCCGGGCGGGCGCCCAAACGAGCTTGTCGACCTGGCGGAGGAGATGGACGCAGAGGCGCCCTTCATCCTGCCGGACGCCAAGCGCGAGCCCTACGACGACCGCAATCGCTTCATGGGCTACGACCCGGACGCCTGCATCCTGTGCGCGCGCTGCGTGCGCTACACGCAAGAAGTCATGCAGTGCTCGGCGCTCTCGCTGGAGGGACGCGGAGCGAGTGCGCGGATTGTCCCCACGTGGGGCCTGTCGTGGCTGGACACGGAGTGCGAGCTCTGCGGCGGGTGCCTCGGCGTTTGTCCCACGGGTGCGATCTACGAGAAGTTCGAGGAGGGAACAGAGCGCGCGGAGCGCGCCCTGCGCAAGGTCAAGTCGACCTGCACCTTCTGCGGCGTCGGCTGCCAGATCGACATCAACGTCGATCCCGAGACGAACCGGATCGTGAAGATCACCTCCGATCCGAGCTACGTCTCCAACGAGGGGAACCTCTGCGTCAAGGGGCGGTTCGCCTTCAACTTCGTGCACCACCCGGATCGCCTGACCGAGCCCCTCGTGCGCGGCGACGACGGAGAGCTCCATCCGACCACGTGGGAGCACGCGCTCCAGGTCGCCGCCGACGGCCTCAACCGGGTCAAGGCCGAGCACGGCCCACAGTCCATCGGCTTCCTTGCTTCAGCGCGCCTCACGATGGAGGAGAACTTCCTCATCCAGAAGCTCGCGCGGACGGTCGTGGGCACGAACTCGGTCCACTCCTGCGAGGCCACCTGACACGCGCCGACGCTCTACGGCCTGGTCAGGTCGTTAGGTAGAGGCGCCACCACCAACTCGATCCCGGAGATCGAGAACGCCAGGTTCATTCTCGTCATCGGCTCGAACACGACCGAAGCGCATCCGGTGCTCGCGCTGCGGATGAAGAAGGCGGTGCGCAAGGGCGCGACGGTCGTCGTCGCAGATCCCCGCAAGATCTGGCTGACGAAGCTGGCCAAACGTCACCTGCAGCTGCGTCCCGGTTCGGACGTGTGGCTGATCAACGCGATCATGCACGTCATCCTCCGGGAGGGACTCCAGAACGACGAGTACATCCGCGAGCACACCGAGGGTTTCGAGGCGGTCGCCGACGTCGTCCGCCGCTACACGCCTGAGGAAGCGGAGAAGGTCACGGGCGTGCGCGCCGAGGACATCGTGGCGACGGCGCGCGAGTACGCGACAGAAAAGCACGCCGCGATCTTTTACACCCTCGGGATCACCGAGCACGCCTGCGCGGTCGACAACATCTGGTCGCTCTCCAACCTCGTCCTCATGACCGGGCACCTCGGCTACGAGTCGACGGGGCTGAACGCGCTTCGCGGCCAGAACAATGTCCAGGGGCTGAACGACGCCGGCGCCAACCCGGCGTACTTCCCCGGCTACCAGCCGGTCGACAGCGCCGAAATCCGCGACAAGTTCTCGAAGGCGTGGGGCGTCGAGGTTCCCGAGACGACCGGCTATCGCCTTGATCAGATGATGACCGGCCTCCACGACGGGCGGATTCGCGCGCTCTACCTCATCGGGGAGAACCCGGCGCAGACGGAGCCGAATGCCCATCACGTCGAGGAGGGGCTCGGCCATCTCGACTTCCTCGTCTCCCAGGACCTGTTCCTCAACGAGACCAGCGCGCAGCACGCGGACGTCGTGCTGCCCGCGTCCAGCTTCGCCGAGAAGGACGGGACGTTCACGAATACCGAGCGGCGCGTGAACCGTGTCCGCAAGGCGATTCCCTGCCCGGGCGAAGCGCGCGAGGACTGGCGCATCGTCGTCGACGTCGCCAAGGCGATGGGCGCCGACTGGCCGGCGTACGGGACTGCGGAGGACGCCTGGAACGAGTTCGCCGACCTCGCGCCGCTCTGGACCGGCATCCGCTACGACCGCATCGAGGAGGTCGGCCTCCAGTGGCCGTGTCTGGACCGCGAGCACCCCGGTTCCCCCTACCTCCATGCGCCGACGCCGGCGCGCGCCAACGGCAAGGGCAAGTTCTATCCGGTCGAGTATCAGCCGCCGATCGAGCAGCCGGACTCCGAGTATCCGTTCGTCCTTTCGACCGGCCGGACTCTCTACCACTACAACTCGGCGACGATGACGATGCGCGAGGAAGGAGTCGTCCAGAAACAGGAAGATCCCTTCGTCGAGATGAACGTCGAGGACGCGAGGTCGCTCGGCGTCCAGCCCGGCGATTGGGTGCGGTTGGTGTCGCGGCGTGGAGAGCTCGAGGCTCGAGCGGCGGTCGGGGAGCGCGTTTATCCCGGTCTCGTTTGGATGGCGCTCCACTTCGCGCAGGCGAAGGTGAATTGGCTGACGCACGACGTCGGCGACTCCCTCATCGGCACGCCGGAGTACAAGACGTCGGCCGTCCGCGTCGAGCCGATCGGCGCATCGCTGAAACCCGCCGCGCGCTGACCCTTTTGGGCATGGCGGGCCTCGCCCCGGGGCGTGCCCCAAAGAGCGGGAACTTTCGCCTGCGCCGGACCGTCGAAGGGGCAAATGAGGAACGGAGGCGTGATGAAGATCTCGGCGTTGGCCCTCGTGGCCGCTATCGCAGTGGTCGCCGCGGGCTGCGGCGGCGGGAAGGAAGGTTCAGGCGCGTCGGCCGCTCAGGGCGTGAGCCCTGGAACCCCCGTCGGCAAGAGCGCCGCCGACATCAGCTACCAAACCGGCCGCGGCGCTGCCGGGTTCCCCGGAATCACGGTCACTGGATCGGGCTCCGCCCGCACCGTTCCCGACGTCTCGGGCTGGTCATTCGGCGTGCAGGCGGATGCCGACACGGCTGCAGCCGCACTCAAGGACGCCGGGCAGGCGACGCGGCGCATCGTCGCGGCGCTCCGCGACACCGGTGTCGCCAAGCGCGACATCCAGACCGAGCAGATCTCGCTCTATCCACGCACGACGGACGACGGCCGCACCATCACGGGCTATTCGGCGTCGAGCTCGGTCAACGCGACCGTACGGGGCATCTCCAAGGCCGGCGCCGTCGTCGACGCAGCCGTTGCGGCAGGCGCGAACCAGGTCTCCGGGCCAATGCTGAGCGTCTCCGACTCCAAGGCGCAATACGAGGCCGCAGTCACGGCCGCCCTCGACGACGCCCGCGCACGTGCGCAGGCCATCGCCGACAAGGCCGGCGTCAGGCTCGGCGCACCGGTCGCCATCATCGAGGGCGGTGGCGGCGGATATCCGGTCCCGACGTACACCGACGCGCTCCGCGCGGCCGATATTCAGGTCGAACCGGGCACGCAGGAGATCTCCGCCGCGCTGACGGTGACGTACGCCATTTCGTAAAAGCCCTGCAAAGCAAATAGGATGAGGACATAGCGCGGCCCGCGGCCCCACCGAGCGAGAGCAGGATCCTCTACGAGATCATTTCGACGGTCGGGTCCACGCTCGATCTCGGAGAGGTGCTCGCAGGCGTCGTGCGGCTCCTTTCGGACGCAAGCGCCGTGCATGCCTGCTTCGTCTACCTCGTCGAGGACGACGGCGAGCGGCTCGTGCTGCGTGCTGCATCGCCGCCCTATGTCGACCTGGTCGGGCAGATCGCGCTCGAGCGCGGGGAGGGAATCGCTTGGTGGGCGGCCGAGCACAAGGAGCCGGCCTTCACGCAGAACGCGATCGACGACCCGCGCAACAAGTTCGTACCCGAGCTCGAAGAGGAGAAGTTCCAGTCCCTTCTCTCCGTGCCGATCGTCGCGCGCGACGGAACCGTGATCGGCGTCATCTCGCTACACACCGAAGCGCCCAGGGAGTTCACCGAGCCCGAGGTGGACGTGCTCGTCTCCAGCGCTTCGCTCGTCGCCGGCGCGATCGAGAACGCACGCCTCTACGAGGAGACACGCCGGCGGGTGGGCGAGCTCGAGCACCTCACCGAGCTCGCGGAGACGCTGACACGGGCGCAGAGCCTCGACGAACTGCTCCCCGCGGTGGCAGCCCGAGGGCTGGAACTCCTTCGAGCCTCCGCGTGCTACGTCTACCTGCTGGATCCAAGATCGGAAGAACTTCAGCTGCGCGCGTCGGCCCCACGAGGGGTCGAGGCGCGAGAAAAGATCAAGCTCCAGAGCCTGGGCCCCGAGCTCGCGCGCAGCGGACGCCACGCGACCGTCGCGGTCTCGCTCGTCGCGGACGACGAGCTCCTCGGGCTCCTGACGGCCGAGGGTACGTCCGAAGTCGACCTCGCACGGGCGGCGGCGAACCAGACCGCCGTGGCCCTGAAGAAGATCGAGCTCATCGAGCGCCTGACCGAGAAGAACCTGATCAAGGACTTCTTCGAGCAGCTCGCCGGCGGAAGCCTGCTAGGGGACATCGAAGGGCGAGCGGCGAGGCTGGGGATCGACTTGGACAGCCGCTACCTCGTCGTAGCAGCCGCGCCTCCGGACGACGCGCTCGAGAAGGCGCTCACCACCGCCGCGCCGGGATCTCTCTTCGACCGCCGCGACGAATCGATCCGCGGACTTCTCCGCGTCCCTTCTACCGGGCCGGCCCGCCTTGTCGAGAAGATCCAGGAAGCGCACGCGACCTTGGGGAACTCGGCTTCGATCGGCCTGTCGAACGTCTGCCAGGGCGCAGCCACGTTTCGGGCCGGCTTCGAAGAGGCACGACATGCGCTCGTCGGAGCGGCAGTCATCCGCGGCAAGCCGGGAGTCATGACCTACGAGGATCTCGGCCCGTACAAGTACCTCCTGCGCATGCCGTTCGACGCCGACATGCGCGACTCGCATCGCGACGCAGTCATGCAGATCGCCGATTACGACGCGCAGCGGCAGACCGCGCTCCTGCGCACGCTTGAGGAATTCCTGCGCCGGCGGGGCAACATCAGCGCAACAGCTGAGGCCCTTTACGTCCACCCGAACACACTGCGGCAGCGCCTCCGCCGCATCCAGGAACTGTCCGGCCTCGACCTGCGCAAGGACGACTGGCTGCTCGTCGAGATCGCCGTGAAGATGGTGAAGCTGCAGGACGCGCTCGGCGGCCGGTCGGAGCGCACATAACCGCCCCGCATCCGTTGTAGAAAGCCGCTATCGGCGCGGGCGTAGCGTCCCGTTATCGTCAGCACGATTCCCCGATCCGGGAGGAGTTGACATGGCTACGACGACCACCAGCGCCCCCTCCGTCGAAGACATCCGCCGCCAGTCCGACGAGCGGGGCGTGGAGTTCTACTTCGCGCAGTTCGTGGACATGTACGCGCGGCCGAGCGCGAAGCTCGTCCCCGCGCAAAACCTCGACACCCTCGTCACGGAGGGCGCCGGATTCGCCGGCTTCGCCGCCGGCGAGATCGGCCAGCTGCCGAGTGACCCGGACATCGCCGCGATGCCCGACCTGCGCAGTTATACCCCGGTTCCGTGGGAGCCGACGCTCGCCCGGTTCGCGTGCGACGTCTACGTCGAGGGCGAGGAATGGCCCTACGACCCGCGCACGATCCTTCGCCGGCAGCTCGAGAAGGCCCGCCAGCAGGGTTACGAGTTCATGTTCGGCACGGAGCTCGAGTACTTCCTCGTTCAGCAGACGAACGGCTCGATCGAACTCGCGGACGCCTACGACACGCTCGAAAAGCCCTGCTATGACCTCAACGGCCTGACGCGCAACTACGAGTTCCTCGCGACGGTTTCCCGCTACGTGAACGAGCTCGGGTGGGGCAACTACGCCAACGACCACGAGGACGCGAACGGCCAGTTCGAGCAGAACTTCGAGTTCGCCGACGCACTGACGAGCGCCGACCGCGCCATCTTCTTCCGCTACATGGTGCACACGCTCGCCGAGAAGGCCGGGAAGATCGCGACCTTCATGCCGAAGCCGTTCAGCCATCTGACAGGCAACGGCGGCCACTTCCACATGTCGCTCTGGGACGGCGACACGAACCTCTTCCTGGACGAGGACGATCCGCGCGGGCTCGGGCTCTCCGAGCTTTCGTACAACTTCATCGGGGGCCTGAAGAAGCACGCGAAGGCCTACATCGCGGTGACGGCCCCGACGGTGAATTCGTACAAACGGCTCAAGGTCGGCGCCCCGACGAGCGGCGCGACCTGGTCGCCGGTGTACGTGACGTACGGCTACAACAACCGCACCCAGATGCTGCGGATTCCGGGCCCAGGCCGGGTCGAGGACCGCACCATCGACGGCTCGTGCAACCCCTACCTCGCTGCGACGGTCGTTCTCGCAGCAGGCCTGGACGGCATCGCGAACAAGCTCGACCCGGGCGATCCGAACCCGGGAAACATGTACACGACGTCAGAGGAGGAACTGAAGAAGCGCGGCGTCGAGCTCCTGCCGGCCAACCTACTCGACGCGACCCGGGAACTCGAACAGGACGAGGTCATCCGAAACGCGCTCGGCCGCGCCAAGGACGAGGACTACGCGGACTACTTCATCCGCGTCAAGCGAGACGAATGGGCTCGTTATCACGAGCAGGTGACGCCGTGGGAGATCAAGGAGTACCTGACGCGCTTCTAAGACATATGTAGGAAGGGTACATCCGCGGCAGGCGAACTCCGGTGATTCCATCAGTGTTTTTACAATCGTCACATGTAGATTAAATACATATGTGCGGGATCGTCGGACTGTTTAGCAAGGCGCCCGAGATCGAGGAGTCGCTCGGCGCGCACCTCGCCGCGATGCTCGCGCAGATGAACGATCGCGGGCCGGACAGTGCCGGGGTCGCCGTCTACCGCGACCCTGCGCCCCCCGGAGCGAGCAAGTTGACGCTTTTCTCGGCCGACCCGCTCCGGGATTGGGACGCCGTCGCGGCCGACCTGGGGAACGCGTTCGGCGGGTTGCCCGAGCCGCACGTGCGCTCGAGCCATGCTGTTCTGGTCGTCGACGCAGAGCCCTCCGAGGCCGAAGACTGGATCGAGCGCGCCCACCCCGAGCTCCGCGTCATGAGCGCCGGCCAGACGATCGAGATCTACAAGGAGACCGGACGGCCGGAAGAGTTCGTGCGCCGCTTCGCGCTTGACGATATCCGCGGCAGCCATGCCCTCGGGCACACGCGGATGGCGACGGAGAGCCGCGTGACGACCGAAGGCTCGCACCCGTTCTCCACCGGCCTCGACGTCTGCCTCGTCCACAATGGCTCGCTCTCGAATCACAACCGCCTGCGCGAGCGCCTGCGCCGCGAAGGCATCGAGTTCCAGACCGAGAACGACACCGAGGTAGCGGCCGGGTACCTCGCCTGGCGCCTGCGCGAAGGCGTTTCTCTCGAGGAGGCGCTCGAAGACTGCCTCGACGACCTGGACGGCTTCTACACCTTCCTCGTCGGAACGGCCGACGGCTTCGCCGTGCTGCGCGATCCGATCGCCTGCAAGCCCGCCGTGCTCGCTGAGACGGACGATTGGGTGGCAATGGCCTCCGAGTGGCGCGCGATCGCCGTCCTCCCGGGCGCGGCCGACGCCCAGGCCTGGGAGCCCGCTCCCGGCGTCGTCTACGCCTGGGAGCGCCAGAAGGTGTGACCGCGAGCGTGGCCGAGCCGGCGATCGAGACCGGGGTCGAGGTCGTCGACCTCGCCGTGACGCCTCTGCGTGAGCTGAACCACCGCTTGCACCAGCTCTCCGACGGCGAGCCCGGCCCGCGCCGCTGGCGCGTCTTGAACCCCAACGGCGCGCACGCGGTGGCCGCCGGCATCGACGCGGACATCGCGGTCGAGATCGACGGGCACGTCGGCTACTACTGTGCCGGCATGAACAAGCTCGCGACCGTGCGCGTGCACGGGAACGCGAGCACCGGCCTCGGCGAGAACATGATGTCCGGGACCGTCTCGATTGACGGAAACGTGAGCCA
>DASQXE010000111.1:0-4161 GCA_035639875.1 Gaiellaceae bacterium
TGCGGGAGCGCGTTCAGCTTCGCCTCGGCCTTGCGCCAGTCGTACTCGGTCGCCCAGTAGGTCGCGAGTGCCTGAATCGTCGCCAGCTGCACGCCTTGCGACCGATCTGCAACGAGCTCTTTGGAGGGCAAGCGGGTCGCCTGAATGCGGCGGCGCAGGTCTTCCAATGCCTCTTCCGGAATGTCGAGCTGGAACGGACGGACCTCGGTTCCGGTTTCGACACTTGCCATGCCCACCTCCCGGTCGTCGGTCGACCCCTCAATCGGTCGAGGGCCGTCGCATTACGGCGAGCGCGGCGAATTCCGTCGAGGCCGTCGCACTACGGCGACGCGGCGAACGATCCAAGGAGGACGCTCTCAGAGTCCCCGCTGCCAGTCAATGCTGTTCACGACATCGGTACAAATCCGCTCATTGACCTGCACGGCGAAATGGCTCCGAGGCAACAACATGCCCGTGATACCGCGGGATTCCCGCGGGATCGGGCAGCGGGCCTTGTCCCGACGGCGAGAGCACCTGTAAACGCGCTCTTGGGCACTCGAGCGCGCGTAGACCTCCGGCTAGCTCGGCCGGTCATCCTTCTCCGGGGATTAGCGGCTAGGGCCGGCTCCTTGCGGCGATTTCAGGCCAATTCCCGCGCGAGATCTGCGCGGGATGAAAAGAAGCCGGCGGTCGTTACGTCAAATACATATGCCGATTTGCAGGACTTTTACGGGAGCGACGGGACTCGAACCCGCGACCTCCGGCGTGACGGGCCGGTCTTGGTAGTTCCGGGTTGGGCGGAGATCGGCGGGGATTCCCCTCGAGAGCAGGGCGTTTTGCCCTTACGTTGTGGGAATCGCCGGGTGCCCGCGGGAGCTTCCGGCGACCTCCTGCGGGATCTGTGCGGGATGATCCGTTGTCGCAATTAGCAACGACCGGGATGATGCAGGCGGGTCCCGGTCGTCAGCATTGACTTCCCGAGCCGCCCAAACCTCGCAGTGCCCGCCCCACTGACCTCAACTTAGTCGGCCGCCTCGGCGTGGCTCGTCGGCGAGGGCGCGGGTCCAC
Organism: Gaiellaceae bacterium; assembly: GCA_035639875.1. GTDB lineage: Bacteria > Actinomycetota > Thermoleophilia > Gaiellales > Gaiellaceae > JAIBJP01. The sequence goes on from DASQXE010000111.1 coordinate 1,048, forward strand.
CACGCGCGCGTCATAACCACCGCGGGACGAGCGGCTGGACAAGTCGCCGGAGCGTGCAAGAGGATGCCGGGGTATGACCGACCGGAACCTGACGCAGCGAGCGTTTACGACCATCCTCGAGCACTTCGTCGCGAGCGGCCGCGCACCGCACTACGTAGAGTTGGCCGAGGCCCTCGACATCGGTCCCGAAGAGGCGCGCGAGGTGCAGCGTGCCGCCGTGGAGGCAGCTCCGCTCGCAAGCTGCTGGCTCGCTTACGACACGGATTACATCGAGTCTTGGGCGCCGTTCAGCAACGTCCCGACGCACTACCTGATCAGCGTTGACGGCGTGCAGAAGTGGTACGGGCAATGAGGAATGGAATCGCTGGCCGTGCGCTGGCTGTTCCCAGGGCAAGAGGTTGTGGTCGAGTCCAAATGCCTCGATTGCAGTGGATCGGTCCGGCTGCGCATGCGCGACGAGGAGATGCTCGAGATCGATCCGCAGAAGGCCATCGGATATATGCCGTCACCGTTCGCGCCATCGAGGGTGGGGTCCGCGGCCTTCAACTGAGCTCGCATGAATCTCTTCCGGTCGGAAGAGCACCTCACCCGGTGGCTTCACCACTGGCACGCCGCCGGCGACTACGTGTTGCCTGTCGACGAGTGGGCGAAGGTCTTCAGCGCTCCGACCTTCCGGCGGCGCCTCGACCTTGATTATCTGGCCCGCGCCCCCGAGTACCTCGAGGAGTACCGCCGCGCGCTTCAAGCGGCGGGAAAGGCGCTCCCCGCGCCCGACAGGATCCTCTCAACGGTCCTGTTTACGGACATCGTCGGCTCGACCCGACACGCTGCCGAGGTCGGCGACTCGGAATGGAGGGCGCTCATCAGGCGCCATGACGACATCGTTCGCAACCAGCTCCAGCACTTTGGCGGTCGCGAGATCGATCGGACGGGAGACGGATCCCTTTCCGCCTTCCAGAGTCCAGCCAGGGCAATTCGCTGCGCGCAGGCGATCTCAGCGGCAATGCACAGCGTCGGTCTCCAGGTGCGGGCGGGCGTTCACTCCGGAGAAGTCGAGGTCCTCGGCGAGCACCTCGGCGGCATCGCCGTTCACATCGGAGCCCGAATCAGCGCGCTCGCAGGGCCGGACGAGATCCTCGTCTCGCAGACGGTCAAGGAAGCCGTGATCGGTTCGGGGATCACCTTCGACGACCGCGGCACGCACGAGCTCAAGGGCGTGCCCGGCGAATGGCGTCTGCACGCGGTCGCGTCCTAAGCGTCTGCGAAGGCTTGGGCAGGTTCTATGCTGGTTCGCCCGCGAACTCATCGACGCGGCCCGGCACGACCGGCGATGTCCTCTACTTCGGCCCTGCCCTGCTGTGGTTGGGAGCCGCGGTTGCTGCTGCGGTGGCGCTCCGCAAGATGGCACCGCCGCCCGCGGTCGCGGGACGGAGGCGGGAGGCCATGGCCCACCCGAAGAAAACGCTGCAAATGGGCGTTGTACGGAGGTCGCACTGAGAGGACGACCGGCGGTGTGGCAGGTCGTCCCTCATGCGCGGATTCACGGCTTTAGGCTGCTCTGGCCGGCAATTTCCGGCGCGGGATGTGTGCGGGATGGGAAGAAGCCGGCGGTCGTTTGCGCCTGCCTCGACAACAAAGACATCTATTTGCAGGGAGTTTACGGAACGATGGGACTCGAACCCGCGACCTCCGGCGTGACAGGCCGTTGAGTTAGCCACGATGGGCGACGATGATCGGCGGCGAACGTCAACAACGGCGCGGCTCAGCGGGCCGCGCCTCTGTGTCGTGCCGCTCGGTCGAGTGGCCCCATCGTCTTCGCTCAACGAGCAGGCGTCCGACAGTTTCGGCGAAGAACTCCTCCCGCCCGGAGAGTGAGATACTTCGCACGCGATCTCGCAGGAGCGCGACACTTCCAACAGAGGAGGAGAGAGTTGATCCTGGCAACGGCGAAGACTGAGGATTTCGACCGCTTCTGGAATACCTTCTCGACCAAAGGCGCTGAGAAGCGAAAGCAGTACGGGTCCAAAGGTGCAACCGTCTTTCGCGATCCCAATGAGGAGGGCCGTGTCTGGGTGGTCTTCGACTGGGATGAGGGGGGCTGGCAGAGCTTCATCTCCGACCCCGAGGTCCCGGCGATCTTTCAAGAAGGCGGGTTGCAGGGTAGGCCCAAGGCGGCGGAGCTTGTGCGCGAGCACGAAGCCTAGCCTCAGACCCCGAATCGGACTCTCGAACGAGGCCCGCCACGTGGCGGGCCTTCACTAGCAGCGCGCCCTTGAGCGCACAAGTGACGGAGGCCGTCCAAGCCCTCATCGACGAGCTCGATCACAACTACCCATTTACAGGATGTTTTTAGCGGGAGCGACGGGACTCGAACCCGCGACCTCCGGCGTGACAGGCCGAATCGGGTACAACCACGTTCAGCACCGAGCGGCTCTGAACGGCCTCATTTGCAGGCACTTTTCGCCCTGCCGCCGCCTCCGCTCCGCATGGTTGAGCCAATCGTCGCGTCGACGTTTGGGCCACGAGTGGGCCACGAAATGTTGTCAGGCGTGGCTACCAGCCATATCCACTGTGGGTGGGGCGGATGCCCATCGAGCTTCGTCGCTCGAGCTCCTCCTTACGAGGAGCTCCGATAGGCAGCTTGTGTGGATGCGCCACGACCTCCACCAGCTCGTCGCCAAGATCCACACCCGCCTAGTAGACGACACCCCTCGCCGCCTGACCCCTTCCGATACGTGCGCGAATACGTGCGCACGTATCGGGAGGACACGCCCGCTCTTCCCGAAAAGCAGGTGGAAGGTCAGTACCGGCGCGGACGACCGCGTGTCGCCCAAGGTGGGCATCGGGCCACCGACCCTGGACGCGCTCGCATTCGGCCCGAAGCAGAACGATCGGGGTGCCCGCAGGTCGCGATCGGTGGATTCGATCAGTCGCCGCCCACGCCGCCACCGGCCAGCGGCTCGAGCGCCGCGCAGGCGGTTGGCGAATGGCTGGCGATCCACGGTCTCAAGCCTTCCGCGGCCGGGTCGTGGCCGGGCTACGATCCGCGGGCGTGATCGCCGGAGCACACACGATCATCTTCGCCGAGGACGCCGAGCGAGCTCGCGAGTTCCT
>DASQXE010000112.1:0-2073 GCA_035639875.1 Gaiellaceae bacterium
CAACGAGACGGAGGAGAGAAACGACATGCACCTTCATGGAGATCAGCTCGAGCAGTACCGGAAGCGCGACCTGCCGCGGCCGACGCTGGCCGCGATCGACGCCCACGTCAGCAACTGCTTGTACTGCAGCCGGAGCCTCGCTCAGGCCGCGGCGGCGTCCGACCGGTGGGAACGCCGCGGCTGGCTCGCGCGGCTCGTCCGCATCGAGGAGCCGGAAACCGTCACGCCCGCCCCGGTCGCCGAAGAGCCGGAACCGAAGGCCGCCTAGCGGGGGAGCTAGGCCTCGGTGGCCGGCGCGGGCCGGCGTGCGGGAATTCGGTAGCCGTGGTCGTGGCAGAGCGACCCGGGTGCGTCCTCGGTCAGGGCATCGCAGTAGCCCTTTCCGTAGGCGGCGCGCATGAACGCTGCGACCACGTCGATGTTCCACTCGGAGATCTCGCACGCCTCGCGCCAGAGGTCGGCGAGGCGGAGGTCGATGTCGAGCTCGAGAAGATCGATGCGAGACGGCGATTTGGCCATGCAACGAGGGTAGAACCCCCGTCGGACGGACCGCCGACGGCCGAAACGACCTCGAGGCGATCGAGTCACACGAGCCGCTAACCCCACAGATCCTCGTCGCCCGACAGCACGCAGTCCGCGTGCTGCGCTGGACGCTCACGCTCGATGTAGCGATCCTCCGCTTCCATCCAGTCCTCCCACTGAGCTCGAGCCTGCTCGCCGTCGCGCTCGAGGCCTCGCTTCAGCCGGAGCTCGCGAGGCGTCTCGATCCAGATCGAGTACGCCAGATATGGCCGGAACGCCCGCCGTGAGGCGGTAACACCCTCGAGCACGACGAAAGCGCTCGGCGCGATCTCGACCGGTTCTCTCGGCTCGCCGCCCCAACTGCTCGGGAGATAGCGCGCCGGCTTGCCGGCCGCCAGCGGCTTCAGCGCGTATGCGATGAGCTCCGGCCACCAGTCGACCGGGTTCGCCCAGCTTGCGAAGTCGTCGGTGTGGATGACGGGCGCATCGAGCTCCTTCGCAAGCAGGTTCGCGATGCTGCTCTTACCGGCGCCACCAGGGCCGTCGATCGCCACGATCCGCGTCTCGACGCCCGCAGGCGCGCATGAGGCGCGGATCGCTTCGACGACGCCGCTGAGCGTAGGTGAGTCGTCAGACCTCATACTGGCGCTCGTGGGAATGATCAAGTTCGGGCCGGCGCGTGTTCCCTCCCGCGAAAGTCCCGAGGAGGCGATCGCCATCCTCCAAGAGCGCGGACACACCGCTTGCGAGATCGACTTCGAGGGGAAGTTTTGGATGGATTACCCGTGGGCGGAACGATTCGGCGCGCTCGCGCGCGACGCCGGAATCGTGCTCTCCGTCCACGCGCCGATCGCCGGCTTCATGGGCCATGCGGAGCGCGGGAAGAAGCTGAATATGGCGATCGGCATGCTCGACCATTCCGCCGGTGTCGCAAAGGCGTGCGGCGCCGAGCTCGTCGTCTTCCACCCGGGTTTCCTGCTCGGGCGAACGCGCGAAGAGGCGATTGAATCGGTCGTCGAGCAGCTCGGCGAGCTGCGTGAGCGGCTGGAGAAGAAGGACCGCGCGGTGCCGTTCGGGATCGAGGTGATGGGACGCGTGCGTGAGCTCGGAACCGCCGAGGACGTCTTCGCGATCTCCGCCCGGTGCGCCTGGGTCCGCCCGGTCCTCGACTTCGCGCACATGCACGCGACGAGCGACGGCGCGTTCACGACGACGGAGATGTTTGCTGGAGTGCTCGAGCTCGCCGACGGGATCATCGAGCCAGAGGCGCCGTTCCACATCCACTTCTCGGACATCCAATTCGCGAACCGCAACGAGACGAAGCACATCCCGTACGGGGAAGGGACGTTGCGCGCAGAGCCGCTCGGCGAAGCGCTCGCCCAGTTCGAGCGACCCGCGACCGTGATCAGCGAGTCGCCCGACCTGGTCTCCCACGAAGCGATCTACGCGGCGCTTACGGCCGTCGGACGCGTCGGTTGAACCGGCACGGCTGTCGCGAGGACGAGTTATCACCGCGACCGCGAGACCGCGCTCTCGCGGTCGCTCACGAAC
>DASQXE010000113.1:0-12268 GCA_035639875.1 Gaiellaceae bacterium
CGGGAGGCCATGTTGGACATGGCCCGGAGCCTGGCACCGGGACAGGTCCGGAAGGGCTACGAGGCGACGTATGCGGAGATGCGCGCCGCCGGGTACACGGCGGTCGGGGAGTTCCACTACGTCGGGTTCGAGGAAGCGAAGGCGGCCGCGGAGGCGGCGCGCGCGGCGCAGGTCGAGCTCGTGCTCCTCTACGCCGCGTACGCGCGCGGCGGGCTCGACCGCTTCCGCCAGGACTCCGTGACCAGGTACTTACGGCAGGTCGAGGATCTCGGTGCGACCGGGATCCGCATCGGCCTCGCCCCCCACTCGGTGCGCGCCTGTCCAGAGGACTGGCTCCGGAAGATCGGTGCCTATGCGGAGCGCGAGGGCCTCGTCCTCCACGTCCACGCGGACGAGCAACCGCGCGAAATCGAGGAATGCGTCGCCGAGTACGGCGTCCGACCAATCGAGCTCCTCGCGCGTGCCGGGTGCCTCGGCCCCCGAACCACCGTCATCCACGCCACGCACGCCGACGACGGCGAGCTCGACCTCCTGGCGGCCGCGGGAACCCGCGTCTGCGTCTGCCCGACAACGGAGGCGAACCTCGGAGACGGATTCATCCCTGTGGAGCGCTTCCGCGAACGCGGAATCGCTCTCTGCATCGGCTCCGACTCGAACGTGCGCATCGATCCCCTCGAGGAACTGCGGGAGCTCGAAGGAACGGCCCGCCGCCAGTCTCTGAGTCGCAACGTGATCCCGCCCGCCGAGCTCATCCAGATCGGGAGCGCGAACGGCGCCGAGGCGCTCGGGTTAGGCGAATGGCCGGACACCGTCGCCGACACGAGCCATCGTTCCCTCGCAGGGGTCCCCAAGGAGGAGCTGGAAGCCGCGCTCGTCTTCGGCTGCAGCGCCGAGGTCTTCGCCCCCTAAAGGGTTAGCGTCTGGCGGCCGATTGGACCCACGACCGGGGTTATGTCGCGGAAAGCGCTCGTCGTCGCATTCGTCGTCTGCCTGTCCCTCGCCGCTCCAACCTCTGCGGCCGGCTCGGGCAACCCGAATGTCGCCGCGCTTCAAGTGGCGCTCGCGGCCCGGGGCCTCTACCACGGGACGATCGACGGCGTGATGGGCCCGGCCACGCACGGGGCCGTGTGGCGCTTCCAGCGGCGCGCCCACATCGCCGCGGACGGGATCCCCGGCCCACAGACCTGCCGCGCGCTCGGGCGCTACTGCAGGCACAAGTTGGGGACCAGAATGCTCGGGTTCGGGAAAAGCGGCTGGGACGTCGCCGCGCTCCAATTCACGCTTGCCGCGCACGGCTTCCCCTCTGGAACGTTCGACGGCGGCTTCGGAGCGCACACGGACGCCGCCCTGCGCCGGTTCCAGCGCTCGGCCCGTCTCCTCGCCGACGGTGTCGCGGGCCCCGCGACCTACGCGGCACTGCGGCGACCGGCGCCACGCTGCCCGATCGCGCTTCGCCGCCCAATTCTCGCTCCCGTCGGCGACCGATTCGGGCCACGCGGAAACCGCTTTCATCCCGGTGTCGATTTTCCGGCGGCTTATGGGACGACGGTACGCGCCGCCGCGGGCGGCCGCGTCGTGCACGCTGGCTGGGACTCAGGCGGATACGGCCTCCTCGTCACGATCGCGCACGGCCACCGCGTGTGGACGATGTACGCCCACCTCTCGCGCGTCCGCGTGCGGGTCGGCCACTGGGTCCCCGGCGGCACGCTCGTCGGTAACGTCGGCGCGACGGGCGAGGCGACCGGGCCCCACCTCCACTTCGAGGTACGGCTCCGTGGCGCCGCGGTGGACCCGCTACCCGCCCTCCGCTAGCTCGCGCGAGCGCTTCATCGCCGCCTGAATCGCGTTGAGGAAGGCGGCGCGCACACCCGCCTGCTCGAGCTCGCGTATGGCCGAGATCGTCGTGCCTCCGGGCGACGTCACCATCTCGCGGAGCTCGACGGGGTGCATCTTCTCGTCGCGCAGCAGCTTGGCCGTGCCGAGCATCGTCTGCACGACGAGGTCTGTCGCCACCTCCCGCGACAGGCCGAGGAGGATTCCCGCCTCGATCATGGACTCGGCGAGGAGCGCGAAGTACGCGGGGCCGGAGCCGGATACCGCCGTGACGGCGTCCATGTAGTCCTCCTCGACTCGCACCGAGCGCCCGACCGACCCGAGCACCTCCTCGGCCAGCGCGAGCTCGTCCTCGCCCGCGTGAGCTCCCGCTGCCACACCCGCCATGCCTTCGTGGACTGTCACGGGCGTGTTGGGCATCGCGCGAACGACGGGCACCGCGTCCCCGAGGTGGCGCTCGATGAGCGCGGTCGGGATGGCCGCGGCGATCGAAAGCACGGTCTGTCCCACCGCGACGGCGTCTCCAATCTCGGTCAGGAGGCCCTCGATGTCCTGCGGCTTGACCGCGATGACGACGATGGGCGCGTCCTTCACCGCATCCGCGTTCGAGAGCGTCGTGTCGATCCCATACCGCTCCTCGAGGTCCGACAGCCGCTGCTCATGGCGGGCCGTCGCGACGATCTCCGCCGGCTTCGCCCAGCCCGAGGAAAGGAGCCCCGCGATGAGGGCCTCGCCCGCCTTCCCGGCCCCGAGGACGCAGATCTTCCTCACCGTGAACTCCTCCCCTCCTCGATAGCCGCGATCGTCACGCGGAGGCGTGCCGCGAGCAGGTAGTCGAGCGCGACCCGGCTCGTGTGCTTCTCCATCCAGGCGCCGACGTCGGGATCCGGCCAGCGGCCGTGCTCGAGGAGGTACGTGATCGCCTGCGCTTCTTTGAGCGTGATCTTCGCCCCCGCCACCCCCGGAAAGCTACCCCAGTTGGCGATCGAGGTTGAACGCGGCGCTGATCAGCGCGAGGTGGGTGAACGCCTGCGGAAAGTTGCCGAGTTGCTCGCCGGTCGGCCCGATCTCCTCCGAATAGAGCCCGAGGTGATTCGCGTAGGTGAGCATCTTCTCGAAGGCGAGCCGCGCCTCGTCCAGCCTCCCCGCACGGGCGAGCGCCTCGACGTACCAGAACGAACAGATCGAGAACGTGCCCTCCTCCCCCTGGAGCCCGTTCGGCGAAGCCTCCGCGTTGTACCGATAGACGAGGCTGTCGGAGACGAGCTCGTTCGTGATCGCGTCCAGGGTCGAAAGCCAGCGCGGATCTGTCGGCGCGATGAACTTCACAAGGGGCATGAGCAGGAGCGACGCGTCGAGCACCTCCGAGCCGTAGTGCTGCACGAACGCCCCGCGGCGCTCGCTCCAGCCGCGCGCCATGATCTGGTTGTAGACGTCGTCGCGGTGCCGCATCCACCTGACAAGGTCCGCAGGCAGGCCCCGCTGGCGCGCCACGCGGACGGCGCGCTCGATCGCGACCCACGACATGAGCCGCGAATAGGTGAAGTCCTGACGCCCGCCGCGCGTCTCCCAGATCCCTTCGTCGGCTTGGTCCCAGTTGTCGCAGACCCAGTCGACGATGCGACACAGGTCGCCCCAGGCCTCGTGGTAGATGGGCGTGCCGTACTTGTTGTACAGGTAGACCGAGTCGATCAGCTCGCCGTAGATGTCGAGCTGGAGCTGGTCTGCGGCGGCGTTCCCGATGCGAACCGGCGCCGAGCCGCGGTAGCCCTCGAAATGGTCGAGCATCTCCTCGGGCAGCTCTCGCCGTCCGTCGATCCCATACATCGTCTGGAGCGGCCCGCCCGCGTCTCCGTGCATCCGCTCGCGGAAGCGCTCCGTAAGCCAGTCCATAAAAGACGCCGCCTCCTCGGTGAAGCCGAGCCGTAAGAGGCCGTAGAGCGAGAACGCGGCGTCGCGGATCCAGGTGTAGCGATAATCCCAGTTTCGGTGACCGCCGAGCTGCTCCGGAAGGCTCGTCGTCGGCGCGGCGACAATGGCCCCCGTCGGCTGGTACGTGAGGAGCTTGAGCGTGAGCGCCGCCCGGTGCACCATCTCGCGCCAGCGCCCGCGGTAGCGGGACTGCGAGAGCCACCGCCGCCAGTATTCGATCGTCCGCTCGTAGGCCTCGCGGGTCTCGTCTTCCGAGTACGCGCGCGGGACGTAGTCGTGCTCGACCTGCTCGAGGACGAACGTGACGCTCGCCCCGCCTCGGAGCATGAACTCGCTGTGCACGCCCCGCTCGTCGCATGCGATCGGCGTCGTCGCCTGGAGGGCGAGGCAGAGCCCGGATGAGCGAAAGACGACCCCGTGCTCGTACTGATGCGTCTCGTACGCGTCGCGGCCGTAGTTGAAGCGGGGCTCGAGGTCGAGGCGGAACCGCATCTCGCCGCGGACGGCGACTACGCGCCGTACCAGACGGTGCCGGTGCCGCTCCGCGCCCGTGCGGGCGATCGGCATGAACCCCTGCAGCTCCCCGACTCCATCGGGCGTGAAGAAACGCGTTATGAGGACATTCGTGTCCGGGAAGTAGAGCTGCTTCGATGTCCACCCCTCCATCGCCGGCGCGATGCGGTAGTAACCGCCCCGCTCGCGGTCGAGGATGGCGGCGAAGACACTCGGCGAGTCGAACGCCGGGCAGCAATACCAGTCGATCGTCCCGTCACTGCCGATCAGGGCGACCGTGTGCAGGTCGCCGACGATCCCGTGCTCAGCGATAGGCAGGTAGCCGTCCATGCAGCGCTATTGAGCGCGAGCAGACGGGCCCGCGTCAAGCGCTAATGGCTCTCGACCGAGTTCAGAAGGTCGAGCGGATTGTCGACGCGGGCGTAGTCGTAGCCCCGGCCGCCGTAGACGTGATCCTGCTGGGAGTCCCGGGCGTAGATCCTGTCGTTGCCCCGGTTCCCGTACAGGTAATCGCGCCCGTCGTCGCCGTAGATGGTGTCTGCGCCCCCACCTCCTCGGACGAGGTCGTTCCCACCCTTGGCGGTGATGATGTCGTTTCCCCCGTAGCCGCAGATGACGTCGGCGCCCGCCGTCCCAGACAACAGGTCCGCCCCGCCGGTGCCCTTGATCGTGCAGGGCGCCGACGGATCGATCGTGGCGCCTCCTTGGGCTGCGATCGGCAGCGCGGCGAGTACGACGAAAAGCGCGAAACAGGCCAAGCCGGTGACCAGAAATCGAACTCTCATCATTTCGTAGCAAAGGCCACAGGAGCGGGTCCACTCTCCCCCCGAAGGGGGTTTTTGCGTCAGCAGGCCCTTTCGATATTGACGGCATGGGGCTAAGTGAGGGTCTTCGCTATTCGCTCGAGCGCTACCTCGAGCGCACCGCGGCCGAATTGGACGACCGTGGCGCCGAGCTGACCTTCCGCGCCTCCGAGATCGAGGCCGGCCTCGCGGAGCTCGAGGCGGCCGAGAAGGATCTCCACGAACGGACGGGACGCGTCGCCGAGCTTCGTCCCCTGCAAGAACGCGCCGACGAGGCTCTCCGTCGCACCCTGGCGACGGTCGAGGAGAGAGCAGTCGCGCTGGCCGAGAAAGCAGGCGCGCTACGCGACCGCGCCACCAAGGTCGTGGAGACCGAGGCCGAGCTCGCCGAACGCGAGCGGCTCGCCGCCTACCGCCGCGAACGGCTCGCGGCGGAGCAGAAGCTCTTGGCCGAACGCGAGCGCGAGCTGGCTGAGGAGAAGAGCGACTTTGCGAGCGCGGAAACGCTCGCACAGACCACGCGTTGGGTCGAGCACCGCGAGAAGCGAGTCGCCGAGAACGAAAGGCTTGCGCAGGAGCGGTTGGAAGAGCTGGGGCGGCGCGAGCGGGAGCTCGAGGCCCGCGAGGTGCGGATCGGTGTCGACATCCAGGTGCGACAGGACGAGCTCGAAGCACGCCAGCGGGAGCTCGTGGAGCTCGAGGAGCGCCTCGCGCGGAAGGAGCGCGAGCTGCGGGCGTACGTGGCACAGCTCCAGGGCGGACTGCCCACCAGGCCCACCCTCGTCGACCCCAGCTAGCGACTCTGGCTGGCGGGCTCAGCCGGGCAAAGCCCGGCTTTTGCCGCGCCTGACGCCGCTCGCAGCAGGATGCAGCGCTCGCGGTCCCTCGCCGTACTAGAACGTACTGTCTCCGGCCCGCTCGCGGTGCCTCCTTTGCGAGCGCCGCCCCAGACCCGCTAGCTACGCGGTCGCGCGAGCCCGTTGCTAGCTGCGCGGTCGCGGAGCCCTTTAAATAAAGGGAAGCCGGGGCTGGGCGGCCCCGGCTTCCGTCTTAGGGGAGAGGTGGGCTGCGGCCCCACGACCGGGAGAGGCGGCTCCCCGCCGCCGTTCGCGACGCTAGTGCATCCCGCGAACGAATGGAAACGCGCTCCCCGCAAATTGCGGAAAGGAAGCGCACGAATTCCACAGGTTTCACAGGCCGAGGAAGATGATGTGGATAGCCCTCGCGCGTTCTCAGGGCCGAAGAGCAGCCTTTGCGCGGGTGATCGTCGCCTGGAGGGCGCGATCGAGCTCTTTCGTCTTGCTGAGCGGCTCTACCGGCTTTTCGAGAGCGTCCTTTCCGGCGATCAGGGCGGCAATGACGCTCCGGAGGCTGTCCAGATCCCTTGTGATGGCGCGTACGCGCGCCCGCAGGACCGATCGGTCCAGATCGCTCGCGGTGGTCGTTCGCAGATATCGGTCGAGCGCGGCAATGTGGGTGCCAAGACGTGACTCGGGTCCGCCCAGCCCGGTTTCCGCTCTCACGGTGTCGCCCAGGACTTCGTCGAGCCCGTCGAGCGAGGCGACGAAGTCCTGGGTCGTCGCCAGCAGGCCTCGGATGTCGCGGAGGACGCTCGTTCGGCGTCCGAGTCTCTTCTTGGCCCTCGTGGCCGTGTTGTCGAGCCGTTCGAGCCGGGTCGAGAGTCTCGTGTTCGTTTCTTCAAGCGTCTGCACTTTCTCGTTCGCCGTGTTCAGGGAGCTCACCGACGCGGCGGCGCGGGTCTCGGCAGCATGTCTTCGGTCGACCTCGTTCCGCCAGGACATGCCGAGCAGAACGATCGCGCAGCCGGTCGCCAAGACGTAGAAGAAGCCGACCACGAGGCGGCCCCATCGCACCGGTCGCGCAGGGCGGGCCGAACGACGTTCTTCGCCCGGCAGCAGGACAGCGGACTGGTCTATCAAGCGGGCCACCCCGCGAGGTACGGCGCCGGGCGGCAAATCCCTTCTGCGGCTCAATCGGGCTCGTCGACGCGAACGTCGACGATTCGCGACTGCCACGCACCTTCGACGAGTGCAAGGCAGCGGACGATCGTCACGGTCCTCGTCCGGCCCTCGACCTCCTCCCGCCTCCGCTCTCGCGAATAGATACGGACGTCGCTGTTCGGCGTCGCCGCGGCCCGTGCTCGCGCAATTTCCACATTCGTCCCCGTGGTGGAGCTCGGCGCCTTCGGAGGGCGGGGTGACTGCTGCGAGGGGAACGGCGTGAAGATGACGCTCGGACCAGTTTCGCGCTTCTCGCCGGTATCCGCGGGCGGTTCAGGCGCGTCCGCGAGGCCGTCCTCGGCCTCCGAATCGCGCCGCTGCTGCTCCGCGATTCTTCGCGCAAGGGCACGTGCGCCCGCCGCGTCCATGGGGAAATTGTCCGCCGCGGGCGCTCGTCTATGACCGCCTGTCCGACGTGTTCCTGCCTGGACGATCGAACGGGCGATCGAAATGGGCCCGAGCAAACGAGAGGTCCGCTGCGAGGCTCCTCAGCCGGCCGTTGATGCCACTGGCTAGAAGATCCAGATCAGGAGGATGATGATCAGGATGATCAGGAGAACGGTCCCCAGACCGACGTACATGGCGTCCCTCCTTTCGGTCGGGACTCATTTTTTCCGTCATCTGAGCCCGCAAACCTCCCGGCCGAACCGGGAAGGGGCCGCGTGCGAATGCCGTCTGGAGATCATGAGTCCTCGCCTCCTCATCCGGCTCGCATTCGTCCTCATCGCTCTGCTTGCCGTCTCGGCGGCCCTTTCGGAGCTGGCGCTTGGGCGCCGCCCGGTCCTATTCGGCGGACGCGCGGTTTAGGCCGAACGGCCTATTGCACGGCTGCGGATCTCCTGAGACGGTTGGACAGTGCCGCGCGGGCTGCTCTTCCTGTGCATCGTCGTCCTCATCCTCGTCGAGCTGACACACCTGAAATGGATTTGGTGGAACCAGTGGGTCTGCCGCAAGCACGCGCGTGTGCGCCGCGAATGCGGCTGCAACAAATGGGTCATGTTCCTCTAGGCGGCCGCTAAGGGTTTACGAGAGCACTAGGTCTCTGGGGCGCCGCTCGCAAAGGAGGCCAGCGAGCGAGCCCAACGCGCTGAGCGCGCGTCTAGTCACACGCGACGGACGAGCTCGTGCCGGATCCTGCAGCGAGCGGCGTCAGCGTGTAACTGAACGCGGACGCGTATTTGCCCGGCGAGAGCGCGCCGTCCAGAGGCTTAGCTAGAAGCCGTCGACGAGCCGGACCTTGTACGGCTGGGCGCTCTCGATCTCAACGCCGGCTGTCTTGGCCAGCTGCTCGCGAACCTCTTTGCGTCCCTTGGCGCTGCGCTTGAGCGCGTCCTCGTCCTCCCAGAACGTTATGAAGCGCGCAGTCCCGCTTTCGTCGTCGATGAGGACGATCATGCCCTCGTAACCGTCGAACTCGCGGATCCACGGCAGGAGCGCCTCCCCGGCGCTCGTGGCGCCGAACTCGAAGTCGGGGATGTCCCCCTTGACCGTGGTCATGTTCGCGAACATGGACGTTCCCGGACTTCTACCAAATCGGCATCCGCCCCACTTCTTCGCGCTAAGAGCGACTGATCGCCGCGGATGGCCGGGCGTGCGCCTACCGATCTCGGGTATGAGTGAAGACGGAGCCGCGGACGCGAGGCGGGCCGCAGCCCTCTCCCCCGCGGCTCCTTTTATGAGGAGGCCTCTGCGGCTCGATTTCTTGCAGCAGGTGGTTTCCGGCTAGACGATGTCCAGGATCCTGAGCAGAACAAGGGCGAAGGCAAGTCCGATCAAGATCCCTACGAGGATCGCGATTTCCGGCTCCCAGCGCACTACCCTTAGTACGACCGGGCGGCACAGAAGTTCCTTCCGGGCGGCCCACGAACCGGTGTTTAGCCGGACCGTCAGCGGGAACTCGATACGTGGGATGCCCCTCCGCATCCGAGTCAGGAGTGGCGCTGTCGCGGACGAGTTGTGTTCGTTTCTCGACGAACTCGGAGCCGACGTCCGCAAGGAGGGGACGACGGTGGTCCTCGTCCGACGCCACCCACCCATATTCGGCGAGCCGCCGGAGCAAGATCGCATGGAGCTCGAGTTCGTCCTGCGCGTGTGGGCAAGCCAACGCGCGAGACCCGCGGATTTCGAGATCGACGAAGCCGCCTGAGTCGCGAAGCGCGACTGGAACCGAATACCCAGCGAGATACCAACCGGCTCGGCCCACGCGCGGGCGTAGCGTTTTCACTCGCGGAGGCCGGCCCTTCGCCCCTCGGGAGATGCCCCGAGAGAACCAGGTCAACGGCGAGCCGACTGCAGAGTCCGTCCGGGAAGCAATGCCTGCAGCCACCAGCTTCCGGCCTCCGCTCCAATGAGCGCGATCAGCCGAAACGCTAGAGCCCGGCGATGAGCCAGATGACGCCGATGATGATCAGGTAAGCAGCGACGATGTAGTTCAGCAGCCGCGGGACGAGGAAAATGAGCACGCCGAGAGCTATCGAGATGATGCCCGCGATGACGAGCTCGTCGTCATATGCGCCTACCTTGACGCTGACCTGGCTGAGGAGCGTCGCCAGTGTGGTCATGGAGTCGGCGTTCCCGGGGCACCGGTAGTTGAATCACTGAGGCTGGGCAAACGCCGTTTGGCAAGGGACGTGCGGGAAGAAGGGCCTGACGAAGCTCGTCTAGGTGACGTGTCGTTGACCATCCTCCTGCTGTACGCCGTTACCTGGGCGAGCGTCTGCGCCGTCGGCTTTCGGTCGGCACGCGCGGCGCGCGACGCGTAGAGCGGCGGTTCGCTGCGCTTCGACTTCGAGCGGGACGATGATGACCCGTGGTCTGCCGCAGTTCGAGAACGGGATTGGATGGGTAGGCGCAGGTATGCCGCTTCTGCTTGTAGATGACCGGGACGGAAGAGTCGTGGCCGAACTGGAAAGCCAAGAACAAGCGCTCCGCCTGGTTGAAAGCTTGGACAGCCATGATCCGCAGGCGTTGGACTACCTCTGCATCGTTGAGTTCCACGACCGTCCCGGCGCGATCCTCGGAACTGAGTCCTCGGTGACGATCCGCACCCGGTAGGGCGTTTGTGACCCCACTCTGACCGCGGGGCTTCGCGCGGCAGGAGCCCCTCTATCGAAAAGCCCCGTTTCTGCGGGGCTCTTCTCTCGATCGGGGCGCCCGGATTTGAACCGGGGACCTCCAGTCCCCCAGACTGGCGCGCTAACCAGGCTGCGCCACGCCCCGTGGCCCTCCGAGTGTAGCTAGGTGCGGACGCGCTTGTAGAGGCGGTCGACGAGGTCCGGCATCGCCTCGAGCTTCTGCGTGATGACGCGGATGCGGTACTCGCGAAAGTGCTCCGGCTCGACGCGCAGCGCCTTCGACAGCGTTCCGATCACCTCGTTCGACGGCACGGGCCGGTTGCCGTGGACGAGGTGGTTCAGATAGCCGGCCGACAGGCCGGTCCGTTCCGCCAGCGCCCTGTAGGTCGTCCCCCGCTCCGACATCAACGACTGGATCGTCGGGCCGAAGGGCTCGTTGGAGAAGCGCCGCTTACGAGCCATGCGAGGTCAACTCTTTCACGCGGGCGGCAACCTTCGCCACCTCGATTCGCTCTTCGGAGCGACCGCGGCGGACGAGAACGTCGACCGCGCCTTCTTCGAGCGCCTTCTTGCCGACGGTCACGCGCACGGGACAGCCGATCAAATCGGCGTCGGCGAACTTCTCGCCGGCGCGCTGGTGGCGGTCGTCCAGAAGGACGTCCACTCCCCCCTTGGTCAGCGCATCGGCAACCCGCTCCCCCTCGTCCTCGAGCCCCGGCAGAACGACGACGTGCACCTCGTATGGCGCGATGCTGGGGGGCCACCCTGCTATGCCGAGCTCGTCGCAGTTCTGCTCGACGGCTGCGGCGATGATCCGGCCTGGCCCGATGCCGTAGCTTCCCATGACGATCGGCTTCTCCTGCCCGTCCTCGTCGAGGAAGCGCGCGCCGAGCGGCTGGGAGTAATCGGTGCCGAGCTTGAAGATGTGGCCGACCTCGACGGCCACCTGAAAGCGGAGCTTGCCGCCACACTTTGGGCAAGAATCGCCTTCCCGCGGCTGGCGGATGTCGGCGAAGCGAGCCTTGTAATCACGGCCCTGCTCCACCCCGCGCAGATGCCACCCGGTGCGGTTCGCGCCGGTGACGAACTGACCCTCGCGCAGCGTCTCGTCGGCGAAGACCTCACCGGAGAACCCGACAGGCCCGATGGAACCGGGATCCGCGCCGAAAGCGCTTTTGATCTCGTCCTCGGTCGCGAGGCGATATCCCGAGCCGACGATCGCGGCCATCTTCCCCTCGTCGAGACGATCGTCGCCGCGCACGAGCCCAAGGAAGAGCGCGCCGTCGCCATTCACGACCGGCATCGCCTTCGACGTGACCGCGGGATCGATAGCCAGAAATTCTGCGAGCCCCTCGATCGTCGTCACGCCGGGAGTCTCGACCTCCTGCGGGGCGTCCAAGCGGTCGGGGAACTCCGGAAGGCGCGGCACGCCTCGCGCGATCTCGAGATCTGCCGCGTAATCGCCGTTCTCGCAGGTCACGAGCGTGTTCTCGCCTGAGCCCGAAGGGGCGAGAAAGTCCATCGACTCGCTGCCGCCCATCATTCCTGACTCCGCCTCCACCTCAAAGACTTCGAGTCCGCAGCGGTCGAAAATCTTGTGGTAGGCCTGCTCGTGCAGCCGGAAGCTGCGCTCGAGGCCCGCGTCGTCGCGATCGAACGAGTACGAGTCCTTCATGATGAACTCGCGCACTCGCAGGAGCCCGCTCCGCGGGCGCGGCTCGTCCCGAACCTTCGTCTGGAAGTGGTAGAGGATCTGCGGCAGCTCGCGGTACGAGCGGATCTCGCGCGCGTGGAACGCGACGGTCTCCTCGTGTGTCAGCGCGAGGACGAACTGGCGCGCCATGCGGTCCTCGATCTTCCAGAGCTCGGGAATCGAGTAACGCCCGGTCTCCTGCCAAAGCTCTGCGGGCGTGACGACCGGCATGAACATCTCCTGGCCGCCGATCGCGTTCATCTCCTCGCGGATGATCTGGTCGACCTTTCGGTGCACGCGCCACCCGAGCGGCAAGTACGACCACAACCCGGCGCCGGTCTGCCGGATGAAGCCACCGCGCACGAGCAGCCTGTGGCTGACGGCCTCGGCATCGCCGGG
>DASQXE010000114.1:0-12979 GCA_035639875.1 Gaiellaceae bacterium
CAGCAGCGTCCCGGGCGCGAGCTCTCCGGCGACGATCGACTGCTCGAGGACGTAGGCGATCTCCTCGACCTTCGAGCCTTCTGCCACGTCCTCCATGCTACGGGTGGAACTGCGCCGTTTCCGTCGAGCCGCTCAGCGCCAAGGTCGAGCTCTGACCGCCGGACACCGCCTGCGCGACGAGGTCGAAATAGCCGGCGCCGACCTCGCGCTGGTGGCGCGTCGCCGTGTAACCCTCGTGCTCGAGCTCGAACTCGCGCTCCTGGAGGCGCACGTAGGCGGGCATGCCCTCCTCCGCGTAGCCGCGCGCGAGCTCGAACATCGACTGGTTGAGGGAGTGAAAGCCCGCCAGCGTGATGAACTGGAATCTGTATCCCATCTCTCCGAGCCGCTCCTGGAATCCGGCGATCTCGTCGTCGTCGAGGTGGCGCCGCCAGTTGAAGGAGGGCGAGCAGTTGTACGCGAGCAGCTTGCCCGGGAAGCGGTCGTGGATCGCATCGGCGAACTCGTGCGCCTCGCCCAGATCGGGCGTCGAAGTCTCGAACCAGATCAGATCGCAACACGGCGCATACGAAAGGCCGCGGGCGATCGCCGAGTCGAGGCCGCTGTCGACCACGAAGTAACCCTCCGGCGTACGCTCCCCGGTCACGAACGGGCGGTCCCGCTCGTCCACGTCGCTCGTGAGGAGCGTGGCGCTGAGCGCGTCCGTCCGGGCGACGATCAGCGTCGGGACGTCGCAGACGTCGGCAGCGAGGCGAGCGGCGTTCAGGGTGCGGATGAACTGTTGAGTGGGGACGAGGACCTTCCCGCCCAGGTGTCCGCACTTCTTCTCCGAGGCAAGCTGGTCCTCGAAATGGACGCCGGCGGCCCCGGCCTCGATAAAGGCTTTCATGAGCTCGAAGGCGTTGAGGGCGCCGCCGAAACCCGCCTCGGCGTCGGCCACGATCGGGGCCAGCCAGTAACGGCCGTTCGACGCATCCTCGGACCACTCGACCTGGTCGGCCCGCCGCAGCGCGTTGTTCAGTCGGCGAACCAGCGCCGGCGCGCTCGAACAGGGATAGAGGCTCTGGTCTGGATAGACCTCCTCGGCCAGGTTCGCGTCCGCGGCCACCTGCCAGCCAGACAGGTATATGGCTTTGAGCCCCGCTTTCACCATTTCGACTGCCTGCCCGCCGGTCATCGCGCCGAGCGCCGCTACGTAGTCCTCCTCCTGGAGGAGCTCCCACAGTCGTTCGGCGCCGAGCCGCGCCAGTGTGTGCTCGACGTGGATGGAGCCGCGCAGCCGGCGCACGTCCTCGTCGATGTACGCCCTCTCGATTCCCTCCCAACGGTCCATCCGTCCTCCTGCTAGTCGAGCTACTCGTGCGCCGGCAACGTCAGGACCTCTCGTCTCCTCGACCCCGTGCCACGTCGCTGCCCTAGTCGCGGTCGTGATCGCGCTCGCACGGTTCCGGACACGTGCATTCGGCGACCTCGGCCGTACTCAGATAAGACAGCGGCGCATTCTCCCGCGGCGGCTCACGCTCGACGCGATGGATCGGCCTCTCGACGACCTGTGTGTTCATTGCGTGGCGCATGTACCCTCGAGCACGATCCTAGATCGCGCCCCGGGGCATCCAGCAAATCGTTTCTTTGGATCGCGATCATAAGTAAGATCTATGGATGCTTCTCGCGCAGGTCGCCGCTTTCGTCGAGGTCGCGCGCCGACGGAGCGTAAGCCGCGCCGCCGAGGCGTTGTTCCTGACGCAGCCGGCGCTCACGGCGCGCATCCAGGGGCTCGAGAAGGAGCTGGGCGCCCGCCTGTTCGTGCGGACGTCGCGCGGAATGAAGCTCACCGGGGCTGGCGACGCCTTCCTCCCGTATGCGGTTCGAGCGCTCGACGCGCTGACAGACGGACGCATGCAGGTGAACGCTCTCGAGCGCGGCGGCGCCGGCCGGCTCGCCATCGGGGCCGCCCCGGCCGTCAGCACGTATGTCCTTCCAGGCCTCCTGAAGCGGTTCGCCGAGTCGCATCCTCGCGTGGAGGTGCGCGTCCGCACGGGCCATTCGGAGGAGATGCTCGACCTCGTGCTGCGCGAGCAAGTGGAAGTCGGGCTCGTTCGCACACTGCGCCACCGCGATATCGCCAGCACGCCCCTTTACGAGGACCGGCTGATCCTCGTGGTCGAGCCGACGCATCCGTTCGCTGCGTCCGGACGCATTCGGCTCGACGAGATCGCAGGGGAGCAGCTGATCCTATTCGACCGAACATCCAGCTACCACGAGCTCACGAGCGCGTTCTTCCGGCGTGCGGGCGTTTCGCCGACTGGCGTCATGGAACTGGACAACATCGACGCGGCGAAGAAGATGGTCGAGCAGGGCTTCGGCGTCGCCCTCCTCCCGCACACCTCGGTAGGAGGCGAGCTCGCGGCAGGGACGCTGGCCGAGGTTGCGATCCAGGGAGCGGAGCCGGTGCGCCGTCAGATCGTGGCGATCCGTCGGCGGGATGCGGGACCGCCGCGCGGGCACGTCGCCTCGTTCCTCGACACGTTCGCAGCGGCCCGCGCCGAGCTCACCGAATGGCCGCGTCGATCCGGCGCAACGCCTCGTCGCGCGGGAGCGCGAGGAGGACGGTCCAGAGCTCGGGCCCGCGCTCCGCGCCGGTAAGCGCGAGCCGCAGCGCGCGCAGGTCGCCGCCCACCGCCTTCAGCTCGCGCAGGATCGCCTTGGCTCCGTTGGGATCGAGCTGCCCGTTCGCGCGCTCGCGCAGCTCCCGAAAGCGCTCGAGCGTCTCCGGCGACGGCGTCGTCGCCGCTACCGGGGTGGCGAGGATGGAGTCCGCGATCGCGCGCGCCTCGACGAGGTCTCTCGCGCCGCGCATCGCGGGAACGACCTCGACGGGCATTCCCACCCGCTCGGCCAGCGCCTCGTCGCCGAGGCCGCCGATCGTCTCGATGGCCAGGCGCCGCAGGCGCGCGAGATCGAGGTGGATGTCGCCGCGCGGAAGGCCGAGCTCGTCGAGGTAGGCGCGCACCGCCTCGGCGGGAAACCCGTCCTCCCGCAACTCGGCGAGGGAACTGGCGCCGTGGCGCTTCGAGAGCTTCGTCCCCTCCGGACCGACAATGAGCCCGTGGTGAATGTATTCGGGCGGATCGGCGCCGAGCGCGCGCGTGAGCTCCTCGTGCAGGTGCCGGTTCGAGAGGTGGTCCTTGCCGCGGATCACGTGGGTGATCCCGAAGTCGACGTCGTCGACCACGCTCGCGAGGTGATAAGTGGGCCGTCCGTCCGCGCGCACGAGCGTGACTCGGCCGAGGCGCAATGCTCCTTCCTCATCCGTGCGGACGCCGGCCATTTCCGAGGCGGCCTCCCGGTGTCGTTCAGCGCGCTCGCTCTGGCGGTACGGCCCTTCGTCCCAGCCGATCGCGAGCCAGGCCAAATCGCGGACGATCCCCTCTTCGGCGTCGGGCTCGCTCCGCTCGGCGTCGGTGTCGTCGATCCGCAGGATGAACGCACCGCCCCGCTCGTCGGCGAAGCGTCTGTTCACGACCGCGGTGAGCGCGCTTCCGAGGTGGAGCGATCCGGTCGGGCTTGGGGCGAAACGGACGCGGATCATCAGCGGCCAATCTAACGTTGCAGCAAACCATGGCGATCGAATTCGGCGCGAGCATCGACCCCAGCGCGTCCGCGCTCCCAGAGTCGCACGAGATCGCCCGCGCCGCTGACGAGCTCGGCTTCCAGTTCGTCGGCATCCAGGATCACCCCTACCAGCGACGCTTCCTCGATACCTGGATGTTGATTGCGACGCTGCTCGCGGCGACCGAGCGCGTTCACTTCTTCCCCAACGTGGCCAACCTTCCGCTGCGCGGCCCGGCGATGATCGCCAAGGCGGCCGCAAGCCTCGATGTCCTGTCCGGAGGACGGTTCGAGCTCGGGCTTGGCGCGGGAGCGTTCTGGGAAGGGATCGCCGCGATGGGCGGCCCGACCCGCGCTCCCGGCGAGGCCGTCGGCGCGCTCGCGGAGGCGATCGAGATCATCCGCGCGTTCTGGCGCGGAGACGATCCCGTTCGGGTACACGGCCGCTTCTACGCCGTCGACGGCGTCAAGCCCGGGCCGCCTCCGGTCCATCCCATCGAGCTGTGGATCGGCGCCTACAAGCCGCGCATGCTCGCGCTGACCGGCCGCCTGGCGGATGGGTGGATTCCCTCGCTTGGCTATCTGCCGCCAGACGCCGTTCCCGACGCGATGCGCCGCGTCGACGAGGCGGCCCGCGAAGCCGGTCGCGACCCGAGCCACATCCGGCGGCTCTACAACGTCAGTGGAACGATCACGGATGGGCCGACGCGGGACCTGCTCGTCGGGCCCCCCGAGCATTGGATCGAGGAGCTCACGCGGTTCGCGGCCGAGCTCGGGTTCGACACCTTGGTCTTTTGGCCGCGAGACGATCCGGTCCGCCAGCTCGAGCGCTTCGCCCGGGAGGTCGCCCCAGGGGTGCGGGGATGACGTTCTCGTCCGCAGACATTCTCGTTCTCCTCGCACTGCTCGTTGCGGCCGCGTTTCTGCTCATTGCGGCAGAGCGGACGCGTATCCCCTATCCGATCCTGCTTGTCGTCGGCGGGCTCGGCCTGGGGTTTGTCCCCGGAATCCCGGAGATTCAGCTCCCGCCCGATCTCGTCCTCGTCGCCGTGCTACCGCCGCTCCTGTACGGGGCTGCGTTCTTCACCTCGCTGCGCGATCTGCGCGAGAACGCAGGCGCGATCACGCTACTGGCCTTCGGGCTGGTGCTGACCACGATGGTGATCGTCGCCGCCGCGGCGCACGCCCTTATACCCGGTCTGAGCTGGGCCGGCGCGTTCGTCCTCGGAGCCATCGTCTCGCCGACCGATCCGACGGCCGCGACGGCCATCGCAGAGCGACTCGGCCTCCCGCGGCGGCTGGTTGCGCTCGTCGAGGGCGAAAGCCTCGTGAATGACGGCACCGCGCTCGTCGCGTACAAGTTTGCGGTCGCGGCGGTTCTGAGCGGGAGCTTCTCGATGACAGACGCTGCCGGCAGGTTCGCGCTCAACGTCGTCGGAGGAATTGCGATCGGCCTCAGCGTCGGTTTCCTGGTCCGGCAGGTACGAAAACGGATCGAGGATCCCGCCCTCGCGATCACGATCTCCCTCCTCAGCGGCTACTTCGCCTACCTTCCCGCTCAGGCCGCCGGCGTCTCGGGTGTTCTCGCAGCGGTCACGATCGGCATCTACATGGGCTGGTACACGCCCGAGTTGACCACTTGGCAGACGCGCCTTCAGGGGATCGCCGTCTGGGAGATCCTGTTCTTCATCCTGAACGCGCTCCTCTTCGTGCTCGTCGGGCTGCAACTCCCGGTCATCGTGGACGCGCTCTCGGGCCGCCCAGCGTCCAGGCTGGTCTGGTACGCCGTAGCCGTGACGCTCGCCGTGATCATCGCCCGCTTCGTGTGGGTCGTCCCCGGGACCTACTTCACCGCTTGGACGAGGCGCAAGACCCGACCGATCCAGAACCCGGGACGCGCATCGATCCTGCTCGGCTGGTCCGGGATGCGCGGTGCTGTCTCGCTGGCGGCTGCTCTCGCGCTTCCGCTGACAACCGATGCGGGTCGAGCCTTTCCGAATCGAGAGCTGATCATCTTCCTCACTTTCGGAGTCATTTTCGGCTCGCTCGTCGTGCAAGGCTTGACGCTGCCCGCCGTCGTGAAGGCGCTCGGCATCGAGGACGAGGGCCGAACCGAGAAGGAGGAGACGAAAGCTCGGCTCTACGCCGCGGAAGCGGCGCTGACCAGGCTCGAGGAGCTCGCCTCGGAAGGCTGGGTTCAGGACGATACGCTCGAACGCTTGCGCGGACTCTTCGGCTTTCGGCGCGAGCGGTTTCGGAGCCGGTTCGACCCGGGCAGCGACGGCGCCGTCGAGGAGCGCTCGCTCGCGTTCCAGCGACTCATGCACGAGTTACTTCGCGCCGAGCGAGATGCGGTCTTCGAGCTGCGGCGGACGAGGCGGATCGACGACCAGGTCATGCGCCGCGTCATCCGCGACCTCGACCTCGAGGAGGCGAGGCTTGATGCTTGAGCCGCGACTCCTGGCGTGGTTCCAGGAGCATGGCCGCGACCTTCCCTGGCGGCGGACGCGCGACCCGTACGCAATTCTCGTCTCGGAGATCATGCTTCAGCAGACGCAGGTCGAGCGGGTCATCCCTCGGTACCACACTTGGCTTGCGCGCTGGCCCACCGTCGAGGCGCTCGCGCAGGCGCCCGCTGCCAACGTGATCCGCGAGT
The DNA here is from genome assembly GCA_035639875.1 of Gaiellaceae bacterium. Taxonomy (GTDB): domain Bacteria; phylum Actinomycetota; class Thermoleophilia; order Gaiellales; family Gaiellaceae; genus JAIBJP01. Next base: position 6,266 of record DASQXE010000114.1, read on the forward strand.
GGCAAGGCCTCGGTTACAACCGCCGCGCCGTGTACCTCCATCGGGCCGCTCAGCGGATTGCGGCGGAAGGCTGGCCCGCCGACCTCACGGAGCTGCCCGGCGTAGGCCGCTACACCGCCGACGCTGTGGCGCGGTTCGCCTTCGGCGTGCCCGTGCTGCCCATGGACACGAACGTGCGCCGCGTGCTAGAGCGCACGGGGGCGCGCTTTTCTCCCGCCGGCGCGCATGCGCTCATGGATTTGGGCGCCACGATCTGCCTCGCCCGTATTCCCCGCTGCCCCGCGTGCCCGGTCGCGGACTTTTGCCCGTCACGGGGCCGCCGGTACGAGCCAGCGCGGCGCCAAGGCCGCTTCGAGGGCTCCTTCCGCCAGCGGCGGGCACAGACGCTCAGGCTGGTCGCATCGGGACCGCAGGAATTGTCCGGTCTCGATCTGCCTTCTGTCGACTCGCTGGCCCGGGACGGTCTCGTCCTCGTCGCAGGCGGGCTCGTCACGCTGCCGAATTAAGCGACGCGTAACCCGCCCGTAAGGAAGCTGCAAGAAACGCCGGGAAGGCTGAGCCCGTCCAGCGAGAAGGGAGGGGAACATGCGCAAGAAGCTCATCCTCGCACTCGGCGTTGCGGCGGCGGTCGCGGGCCCCGGCGCCGGGGTGGCCCGGGCAGACTTCGTCTGCCCCGTGCTCGGAATCTCCGAGCAGGGAGTTGCCCACAACAACGCGCCCGCGTTCCAGCAGATCGGGGGCGGCGACTACTCGATCATCGGCCCGAACGTTACGGTCCCGATCCACGCGACGAACCTCGACGGGAGCGGCGATCCGGGGAGCGCGGCACATGCGGGGCCCGGGGACCCCGGCTATTCGCCCATTTGGAACACTCCGTAGTGGTTCAATGACCCCATGACCACGGTGCTCGTCGTCGACGACGAGCCGATCGTGCGCGAGGTCGTCGTCAGCTACCTCCAGCGCGAGGGTTATCGCACGCTGGAGGCGGCCGACGGCGATCGCGCACGCGCGCTCGTCGAGTCGGAATCACCCCACCTCGTCGTCCTGGACGTAATGCTGCCCGGAACCGATGGGCTCGAGCTGTGCCGCTGGATTCGCGCACGCTCCGCCCTCCCGGTCATCATGCTGACCGCCCGAGGAGACGAAGCCGACCGGATCGTCGGCCTCGAGCTCGGAGCGGATGATTACGTGACGAAGCCGTTCTCCCCACGCGAGCTGGCGGCACGAGTTCGCACCGTCCTGCGGCGCTCGACGCGAGAAATCCCCAAGGCCGAGCGGCTCGACTTCGACGGGCTCTCAGTCGACGCGCGCACCCGCGACGTGACCAGGAACGGCCGGGTGCTGAGCCTGACCGCGAGAGAGTTCGACCTGCTCTGGTTCCTTGCTCGGCACCCACGACAGGTCTTCTCGCGCGACCAACTCATGGACCGGGTCTGGGGGTACGAGGCAGCGGTCGACACCGGAACGGTCACGGTCCATATCCGCCGCCTGCGCGAGAAAATCGAGGACGATCCGTCTCGCCCCCACTTCCTCCAGACCGTCTGGGGAGTCGGCTACCGCTTCTCACCGTGATCGTCTTCGCGCTCATCGTCGCGGCCGCCACGCTCGTGGTCGGCATCGTGGCCGCGCTCCTCCTCCGCAGGGTGCCGACCCTGCGCCTCCAGCTCGCGGGTTTGGGCCTGCTCGCAGTCATCCTCCCGTTGGCCGCCGTCTCGGTATCGGGCGCGGTCATGTTCAGCTCGGGACACGACATGGTGCTTCTCTTCGTCGCCGCGTCGGCCTCGACTGCAGCCGTCGTTGCCGCACTGGTCCTCGGCCGCTCGATCGTGGTACGGATCGACCGTTTGCGCACCGCCTCGGAACATCTCGCAGGCGGCGACCTGATCGCTCGCGCAGCGAGGGGCGGCCCCGCGGAGCTCGACCACCTCGCAGCGTCGTTCAATGTGATGGCGGGCGACCTCGAGCGGCTCTTCGACGCGCGCCGCGAGCTCGTCGCGTGGGCGAGCCATGACCTGCGCACGCCGCTAGCGTCGTTGCAGGCGATGCTCGAGGCGGTCGAAGACGGACTCGCGGCTCCCGAGGCATACCTACCCGCGATGCGCGAGCAAGTGCGCGCGCTCGGGAGGCTCGTCGACGACCTATTCGAGCTCGCGCGAATCGATGCGGGGGTGCTGACGCTCGAGATCCGCGAGGCGGAGCTGGCCAATCTCGTCGAATCGTGTCTGCGGGGGCTCGAGGCCGAGGCCCGGGCGCGCGGGGTCACTCTCCAGGCTCGCCTGAACGACTCCAATGCGTCCGTGCTCTGCGCGCCGGACAAGGTGGAGCGTGTTCTCTTCAACCTCCTCACGAACGCGCTTCGCCACACGCCCTCGGACGGCGCGGTGGCGGTGCGCGTCGAGTCGGGCACACACGAGGTCCAGGTGACGGTTGAGGACACCGGCGAGGGTTTGCCGGCCGACGCGTCCAGTCGCGCCTTCGACCGCTTCTGGCGTGGGGACGCTGCGCGGTCGCCGGGGAAGGGCGGCGCCGGCCTCGGCCTAGCAATCGCTCGGGGCCTGGTCGAGGCGCAGGGCGGGCGGATCTGGGTCGAGAACCCCCCCGAAGGCGGCGCGAGGATCTCGTTTACGCTTCCTGCCGCCTGATGTCCCGGATCGAGGACTACAGCTTCGGTCGCGTCGTCGTGGACGGGCAGGAGGAAACCGGCGACGTGATCGTGCTCCCCGGGCGCGTCGTCAGGAACTGGTGGCGCCGCGAAGGGCACGGCCTCGTCCTGGAAGACCTCCAGGCCGTGCTCGACGAGCTACCCGCCCGGCTGGTCATAGGGACCGGCGCCGACGGCCGGATGCGGCCCGATCCACAGACGCTCGAGCGCCTGGCCGAGCGGGGCGTCGAGGTCGAAGTGCTTCCCACCGGGGAGGCGGTTCGCCGGTACGCAGCTCTCAATCCTGCCGAGACTGCGGCCGCGCTTCACCTCACCTGCTAGCAGGAGGACCTGGCGACAGCTCGACGCGTGCGGGCACACCGCCGGCACTCCATGATTCCGCGCCTACGGGGTTTCGACACTCCCCCAGCTACCGGCCAGTCTTCCCGTCTCCGCCGCCGATGACCGAGCCGAACTGCCCCAGCGCCTGCGCAAACTCGCTCGGGATGATCCAGACCTTGTTGGAGTCGCCCTGGGCGATCTGCGGCAGCACCTGTAGGTACTGGTACGCGAGGAGCTTCGGATCAGCGTCGCCCTCGTGGATGGCTTTGAAAACCGTGCCGATCGCCTTCGACTGGCCCTCCGCGCGGAGAATCTGAGCCTGTTTCTCACCCTCGGCACGCAGGATCGCTCCTTGCTTCTCGCCCTCCGCGGTGAGGATCTGCGACTGCTTCACACCTTCGGCAGTGAGGATTGCAGCCCGCTTGTCGCGCTCGGCTCGCATCTGCTTTTCCATCGCCTCCTGGATCGTTCCCGGCGGATCGATTGCCTTCAGCTCGACGCGGTTGACGCGAATCCCCCACTTCCCAGTGGCTTCGTCGAGGACGCCGCGAAGCTGGGCGTTGATCTTGTCACGTGAGGTCAATGTGTCCTCGAGGGACATCCCGCCGATGACATTGCGGAGGGTGGTTACGGTCAGCTGCTCGATGCCGGTGATGTAGTTGGCGATCTCGTACGTGGCCGCTTTCGCCTCGGTTACCTGGTAGTAGACGACTGTGTCGATCGACACCACGAGGTTGTCCTCGGTGATCACCGGCTGCGGTGGAAAGGAGACGACCTGCTCGCGCAGATCGACGAGCGGCCGAAGCCGGTCTACGAAGGGGATGATCAAGGCGAGCCCTGCGTCGAGAGTCCTGTGGTAGCGGCCCAGGCGCTCGATGAGCCCCGCGCGCGCCTGCGGGACTATGCGTACCGATCGGAAGAGCACGAAGACGATGAGGATCGCGATGACCCCGAGGACGATGAGACCGGTCACGAAAACTCCCTTCTAGTCCGACACGAGCGCCGTGGCGCCCTGAATTTCGAGCACTGACACGCGCTGGCCCGGTTCGAACACCTGCTCACCGTCGTACGAGCGCGCACTCCACACCTCTCCGGCGAGCTTGATCCGGCCGGCGTTCTCGTCCACCCGGTCCAAGACGACCGCGCTCTTCCCCACGAGTGCGGCCGTGCCCGTACGCGCCGGAATGGCGGTGCGCACGTGCGAAAGGGCAATCGGTCGGAGTACCGCGAGCGACCCGATCGCCGCCCCTGCGAAGACGGCAATCTGGACGACGGCTCCCAGGCCGAGTCCAGCGACGAGAGCAGCGAGCGACGCCGCAACCGCGAGCGGACCGAAGAGGAAAGTCAGCGAGAAAACCTCAACCCCGACGAGAGCCGCAGCGACGATCAGCCAGATCGCCCACCCGGGCATAGGGCTTGGATCCTAGCTGACTGGAGACAAGCTCAAGCTCGGCGGATTAACGCGACGGCGTGCGCCGCGAGTCCTTCGCCGCGGCCCGTGAAGCCGAGCTTGTCCGTCGTCGTCGCCCGAACGGCGATTCGATCGAGCTCGACTCCCATTGCGCCCGCTAGGCGAGCCCGCATCGCTTCCCGCGACGGTGCGATGCGCGGCTGCTCGCCAACGAGAACGCAATCGGCGTTGACGAGATCCCAGCCTGCGCCCCGCACGACCTCGTAGGCGCGCTGCAGCAGCCGCATCGACGACGCGTCGAGCCATTGAGGATCGCTCGACGGGAACAACTCGCCGATGTCCCCCATCCCCGCCGCGCCCAGGATCGCGTCGATGAGAGCGTGGGCAACGACGTCGCCGTCGGAATGACCTGCGAGCCCCCGCTGGCCGGGAAACTCGACTCCGCCGAGAACGAGCGCAGCATCCTCGGAAAACGCGTGCGCGTCGATTCCGATTCCGACTCTGAGCTCGCTCATCCGAGCGGCACCTGCCGAGGCTCGCGGCCGTCGAATACCGTGACGGTGTCGTAGCCTGCCGCCCGCGCGTGCTCGACAGCGCGGTCGAGGTCGCGCCCGACCTCCGTTGGCTCGTGTGCATCGGAGGCAAGCGTGATGCCGACGCTCGCGGCACGAGCCGCGGCGAGCAGCTCCCGCTCCGGATAGAGCCGCCCGTGCGGCTTGCGGAGGCCCGCCGAGGAGACCTCCAGGCAGACGCCGTCGAGCCGGCCGAGAAAACGATCGCGGTCCCAATCGATCACGCCGGCGAAGAACTTGATCAGATCCGGGTGCGCAAGGGAGTCGAAGAGCCCCGTCTGCGCGGCTTGCGCGAGCGCTTCGAAGTAGCGGCGATACGCGTCTTCGGGGCCAAGGGCGGCAGCGAGGCTCGGCTCGACGTCGATGCCGAGGCCGTCCAGGTAGTGGATCGAGCCGAGGACGAAGTCCCAGGGGTACGGCGCGAGGATGCCACCGAGCTCGTTTTCACGGCCCGGGTAGTAGTCGACCTCGACGCCGAGCCGGACCGGGAGGCCGCGAGACTTGGCTTCGACGACCGCTTCGACGTAGGGCTCGATCGGAATGTTGGAGCGCTCCACCTGGTACGGGATCGTGAGCAGCGGCCGCAGCTCGCGGAAGTAGTAGACGTGCTCGGTGAACCCGATCTCGTCGACGCCGCGCCGATCGGCTTCGTCGACCCAGCGCTCCACCGTCTCGAGCCTATGGGAGATTTCGTGGCCCGCCTCGCGCAGGTGGACGTGGTAATCGACGATCACGCTCGAGCGAGCAACGACTCGACGAACGCGAGGTCGGCCGGCGTCGTCACCTTCAGCAGCCGCGGGTCGCCTTCGACGAGGCGCACACGCCCCCCGCGTTCCTCGACGAGCTTGGCGCAGTCGCTCGCGTCTCGGAGATCACCCGCCACAGCCTCGCGCAGCGCCGGCGAGAGGAACGCCTGCGGCGTCTGCACTGCCCAGAGGTTCGCCCGCTCGACGGTTTCGACGACGGTCCCGTCCTCGCCCGCCCGTTTCAACGTGTCGGCAACTCGAAGCGCCGGAGCCGCCCCGTCCCACCCCTCGCCCAGAGGCTCGAGCACGCGGGCGATCACCTCCTCCGGCAGAAACGGCCGCGCAGCATCGTGGACGAGCACGACGAGTGCGTCCTCCGCCACCTCGTTCACGCCCGCCCGCACTGACTCGGCGCGTGTCGCGCCGCCGGTGACGCAGGAGCTCACCTTGCCCGCGCCGAGCTCCTCTGCGAGGAGAATCGACGGCTCCTCCCACCCCTCGGAAGCGACGATGACGATCGAGTCGACCCAGTCCGAGGCCTCGAGCCGCTCGACGCTTTCGGCCAGGAGGACCCGGCCCCCCAGCTTCGCAAACGCCTTGGGCCGGTCACCGCCGAGACGCTCGCCGTGGCCGGCGGCGACGATCACCGCCCACGTCGCGCTCACTTTGAGAGCACGACCAGCCCCCCGTCGCGCTCGACGAAGAGATCAGGGCTCACGGGATTTGGGGCAGTGACGAAATCGTGTGTGACCTTGTCTCTGATGCGGGCGGCAAGCTTAATCGGGAGCGCCACGAAGACGCTCTCGCGCGGGACCGCATAGACGGCCGGCCCGATCTTGCGCACGATCTGCGCGCGCAGCTCAGGTGCGATCATCCGAGCAGCGTCGAATCCGTCGCCTGAGGCCCACCCGCACAGCTTCTCTTCGCATTTGAGCCGCTGCTCCCGGTTCGTCTCCCGCATGAGGTTCGTCACGGCTAGGCGGTTAAGCTCCCTAAGCGAGA
>DASQXE010000115.1:0-5228 GCA_035639875.1 Gaiellaceae bacterium
GACCGGGCTTGAACCGGCGGCCTCTCGCCTGACAAGCGAGTGCTCTTCTCGTCTGAGCTACGCCCCCAGGTAGCGCGGGTGGGATTCGAACCCACGTCTCGAGCTCATGAGGCTCGCAAGGAAGCCGCTCCTCCACCGCGCTGCAGGCCGGCCGCGCGGCGAAGCCGCGCGGCCTCTAGACGGCATCGCAAGCGACGCCTTAGCTGACTGGCAGGACTCGAACCTGCGATCTCCGGTTCCCGAAACCGGTGGGATGCCAGTCTTCCCTACAGTCAGATGAGTACCCCCGGCGGGATTTGAACCCGCAGCTTCCGGGTTGAGGGCCCGGCGTCATGCCACTTCGACCACGGGGGCTCGAGGCTCCGGGAGCAGGATTCGAACCTGCGCCTCACGAGTAACAGTCGCGCGTCGTACCGACTCGACCATCCCGGAACGAAGGCGGAGGCAGCAGGACTCGAACCTGCGGACGGGGGTCAACCGTCTACGCGCTAGCAACGCGCTGCCTTGCCGACTCGGCCATGCCTCCAGAGGCGGAAGGAGAGGGAGTCGAACCCCCAAGGCCACGAGGACCCACCCGTTTTCGAGACGGGGTACCGCGCCAGTGGCAGTCCTTCCAGTGACCCCGGCAGGAATCGAACCCGCACTTCCCCGGGTAAGAGCCGGGAGCTCTCCATTGAGCTACGGAGTCAGTGTGGCCGGCAGGAGTCGAACCTGCACCGCCCCGCGTTTCAAGCGGGCGCTCTTCCTGTTGGAGCTACGACCACGCGATGGGCGAGGCTGGAGTCGAACCAGCGGCCTCTTGTTTGTAAGACAAGCGCTCTCAACCAGCTGAGCTACTCGCCCGAGACTGGTGGGCAGGGCTGGAGTCGAACCAGCGTCCTCTTCCGTATCAGAGAAGCGCTCGCCACTGAGCTACCCGCCCATTGAACAAAATGGCTCCGGGACAAGGGCTCGAACCTCGACCTCGACGTTCAGAGCGTCGCGTCCTTCCGGTTACACCATCCCGGACCGAATGGTGAAACGAATGTCTCGTCCGGCCGAAGCCAAAACGATGTTTTCCAAGCCACTCGCCTACCCTTCGGCCCTGGATCACCGACCTTGGAGCTGGTCGGCGTCCTACGTGGAGGGGCTTTGGAGCCCGATTCTCGTTCGCTCTCCGGAAAAGCGCACGCTAAAGCACGCGCGGTATTTCCTACGCTATTTTCAGCGCCGAGGCGCCGAGCGATCTTTCTCCCTCAGGCGGGGCCTCAATTCGTTCTACGTCTTCTTCAAGCTGAGCATCACCTCTGGTTCCGTACGCTGTCATCGCCTTCAAACGACAAAGGCGACCCGTTTGGGTCGCCCTCGACTGGCTCGTTATGCGGCTAGGGAGCTAGCTCGCATACCTCCCGACGAGGGCTAGGACGTAGCCGGGCCGGCGCTTCGATTCGAAGCTGTGCCAGCTCGACAAGCCGGAGACGGACGTCGCCGCTTCGGCTGGGAACTGTCTGGTGTTGACGGTGATCAGCATCGTTTTGATCCCTTTCCGCGCAACACCATAGAGGAAACACCGTCTGGTCGCAAGAGTTTCGAACGAAAAGCAAACAATAAAGGTTGAAATAGATTAACCGACCGCTATTGGTGGCTGTGCCGAGACGAGCCGCGTGAGAGCGTCATGCGGATTCATGTACGAGCCTTCGTAGCGCGCCACCTGAGCGGCCGGCCCGGCCGCGTCGATCGCTTCGATCGCAGGCTTGAACGCTACGGCCAGCGCCGGCCACATGCGAATCCCCGTGCGCTCGCGAATGCCCTCCGCGGCGCCGAGCGCGGTCGCGGCTCGGATCTCGTCGCCCTCCGCGAGCGAGATCGCGGCGAGGCCCTCGAGGCAGTACGCCGTTCCCTCGAGGAAGATCGGCATCCCGACCACGGCTTCGAGGTACTCGCGCGCCTCGGTCACGTTCCCGGCGGCCAGGGCCGCCAGAGACCGCAGTGCGAGATTCGCGCCGATCAGGGACGTCAACCCAATCCGTCGCGCGGCCTCGATGCTCTCGTCGATCTGAGCCGTTCCTTCCTCGATCCGTCCCAGGAGCGTCGTCACCGTGCCGAGCAGTGCAAGCGCAGTCGCAAGCCCGAAGTCGTTGCGCTCCGAGCGGAAGATCTCTACCGCCTGCAGCGCCTGCCGGTGCGAGACGCTGAGGTCGGCGTCGAAGTGCGAGCTCAGCCCGGCGAGGAGCGTGTGCGCCCACGCTTCGCGGTCGGGCGGGCCGGTCTCGGCAAGCAGCTCGGCCGCCTCCTCGAGGGCGGTCTTCGAAGGTTCGTATTCGCCGAACTGGTAGAGCGCGGAGCCCCAGATGCGACAGAGCTCGCCGCGCAGCCGCGGCTCGAGGCCGGCGCGCGCCTCGTATGCCAGGGGCATCCACGTCGTCGCCTCGCGAACGCGGTCGTGCAGCCAGACGTACCGCCAGGTCAGCGACGCCATCGCGACGGGACGCGCGAAGTCCCCTGCGTCGACGGAGCGCCGGGCGGCGGCGTCGATGTTGTCCCAGTCGGCATGGAGCGCACCCATGGCCTCAGAGGCACGCGGGCCGGAGAAGAGCCCGTGCAAGTCCTCGACGAAGCGTGCGAAGTAGTCCGAGTGCCGCTCCCGGATCGTCTCGGCCTCGCCGCTCTCCTCGAGACGGGCGGCCGCGTACTCGCGGATTGTCTCGAGCATGCGCATCCGTCCTCGCTCCGAGACCACGAGGCTGTGCTCGACGAGGCGCTCCAGCGTGCCGAGCACGTCGTCGATCCCGTCGCCGCACACGCCCTCCGCCGCCGAGATGGACCAGCCGCCGGAGAAGACCCCGAGCCGCGCGAACAGCGTGCGCTCGGCCGGCTCCAGGAGGTCGTAGCTCCACGCGATCGTCGAGGTCAGCGTGCGCTGGCGGTCCGGGAGGCTCGGGACGCTGCCACCGACCACGTCGAGCCGGTCTGCAAGCCGCTCGAGCAGCGTGGGTGCGTCGAGGACGCGCAGCCTCGACGCCGCCAGCTCGATCGCGAGCGGGAGGCCGTCCAGCCGGCGGCAGATCGCCGCGATCGTCCCGAGATCGCCGGCATACCCGCGACTGCTCGCAGCCGCGCGCTCGAGGAAGAGCTGCACCGCGGCGGATGCGCTCAGAGGCTCCACCGGATGCTCCCACTCGCCCCCGATACGCAACGGCGCCCGGCTCGTCACGAGCACGTCCATCCCAGGACAGCTCGCCAGCAGGGCCGCGACCACCGGCGCTGCGTCGAGCGCCTGCTCGAAGTTGTCGAGGACGAGCAGAACGCGGTCCGCCGCGAGTTGTTCCTCGATGGTGTCTTCGAGCGGCCGGGCGCCTTCCCGCCGGATGCCGAGCGACTCCGCGACCCCCGTGATTACCTGCTCCTCGGTCCGGGCCTCGGCTAGGGGCACGAAGAAGACGCCGTCCGGATAGGCGAGCGCCGCGCGTCCGGCGGCTGCCGTCGCCAATCGCGTCTTGCCGATTCCGCCCGGGCCCGTCAGCGTCACGAGCCGGACCTCGTGCGGCTCGAGCCTCGAGATGATCGCCTCGAGCTCCTCTTCGCGACCGACGAGCGAGCTCAGGTGGGTGGGCAGCTTGACCGAGCTGGCGCCGCGGGCCCGCGGCGGAGGCAGGTCGCGCTCCAGGCCGTCGGCGTTCAGCTGCAGGAGCGGCTCTGCGCGGTCAAGCCCCTTCAGCGCAAAGGAGCCGAGATCGGCCACCGAAAAACCGTCGACGAGCTCCGCCGTCGCGCGCGAGACGAGGATCTGTCCGCCGTTCGCCGCCGCGCCGATCCGCGCAGCGCGGTGCACTTCGATTCCTGCGTAGCCGTCGGGGGTCCGCATCGCGGCGCCCGTGTGAATCCCGATCCGGGCGCGGATCTCGACCCCCTCGGGCCAGCTCCGCGAGGCAAACGCCTGCTGGATCGCAACAGCTGCGCCTGCGGCCGCTTCGGCCGTGGCGAAGGCACAGAACGCGCCGTCGCCCTCGAAGTCGACGACGGCGCCGCCCTTTTCGGCGACCGCCTCGCTCACCACGGCCCTGTACGGCTCGAGCACGCCGCCGGGGTACGCGGCTCCGAGGAGCCGCACGATCGGCGTCGAGCCGTCGATGTCGGCGAAGAGCAGCGAGACGGTCCCCTCCGGAAGGTCCTGAGCCGGAGCCCGGCCGCCGTAGAACCGCTCCGACAGGAGCGCGGCCAGGTCGTCGAGCAACAGCTCTGCAAGCTCCCCGGGCGTCGCGAACGTCCTGTGCGACGGCATGCGCCCAAGCAGGCGCTGCAGTTCGGCATCGCGCTCCGGCGCGGGCTCCTTGACGTAGACCAGCCTCGGCACATCGGCGCTGCGCACGTACTCGTCCTCGACGACCGACGCGGCGGCTGCGTCCGATTTCCAGCCGTAGCGCTGCCAGTAGAGCCCGACGAACACATCGGGCTCGGCGAACTCTCCGACGACAGGGGTCAGACGGAGCGTGCGGATAGCCGAGCGCGCCGCCTCGCGCTCGTCGGTCAGCTCACCGGGGCTGGAGCTGATGAAGACCCTCAGTCGACCCGCCATCTCCGCCAGTCTCGCAGTAGGAGACCGGCGGAGACAGCGTTCAGGTCAGGCCGCCTGCTGGACGTGGCGGGCGAGCTCTGCGCGGACCCGGGCAATCTCATCGCTGTGGGCCTCGAGCTCCTCGGCCGAGGCGCCGCGGGTCTCGAGCAGCGCCCGCACGTGGACGAGGCCCTTCAGCTGGAGGACGAGATCCTCGACTTCCCGTTGTGCCAAGGCTGCGCTCATGCGGCCTCCAGCTCGAGAGCGGCGTCGGGAGCGACTTCGGCCTGCTCCTCCGGCGGCTTCGACTCGAGCAGCACCGCCGAGGCCAGCGCCCCGACCGCCGCGATCGCGGCGAGCACGTAGAAGGCGATCCCGAAGCCGTGGGTCAGTGCGGCCCCGCTGAACGCGCTCGCGCCAGTGTGCGCGTCCACGTAGTGCGTGGTGAACGTCGTCGCGATCGTGGTCGCCGCGGCGACGCCGATCGCCCCGCCGATCTGCTGGTTGGTGTTGATCAGCCCCGAGGCCACACCCGCGTCCTCGCCGGACACGCCGGTCAGCGCCCCGATCGACATCGGCACGAACGCCAGCGCCAGCCCGACACCGCTGATGAGGAAGCCCGGGAACAGATCGGGCCAGTAGTGCCCGTCCACCGGCAACCGCGCGAACAGGACGAGCGCGCCCGCGGACAGCG
>DASQXE010000116.1:0-2511 GCA_035639875.1 Gaiellaceae bacterium
TTGCTCGGGGCCGCCGGGATCTTCTGGCTCTCGCGGATCCCGGTGGACGGCGCCTACGCCACCGACTTGCTGCCGCCGCTGGTGATCATGGCCCTTGGGCTCGGCGCGACCTTCGTGGGCGTGACGACGGCAGCGCAGGCGGGTGTGCCGCCTGACCGGGCTGGGCTCGCCGCGGCACTCATCAACGCCTCGACCTTCCTCGGCGGGGCGCTGGGCATCGCGATCTTCTCGGGGATCGCGACCTCGCGCACGCAGGACCTGCTTGCTGCCGGCGCCTCGCAGCCCGTGGCCCTGACCGAGGGCTTCCAGCGTGGACTGCTCGCCTGCGCGATCTTCGTGCTCGCCGCGGCCGTGATCGCGCTGCGCGCGACCAACACCCGCGGCGAGCCCGTCGCGGAATCGGAGCCCGAGCCGCTTCCCGAGCCCGAGTCCGCGCCGGCGCCCGAGCCCGAGCCTGTCCCCATCCCGCAAACCAGCTAAGGAGGTCTGAAGCCAATGGCAGAGCTACCGAACCCGACCGAGGGAATCCTGCTGACGCACTTCGTCGTCTCGGAGGACGTCGAACGATCACGGCGCTTCTGGCCCAAACGCCGGCTCTCCCCTCGACCGGTTCGGAGTCGCGATACTGAGCAGAACGATGTCGCAAGAGCGCTTCGATCTCATCCACCGTGTGAACGAGGCCAGGGACCGCGGGGACGTTGACTCCATGCTCGAAGCCCTGACCGAGGACGTCGTAGTCGATGCCTCGAGGCGCGTCCTCGATCCTTTCGTGGCTGAAGGACATGAGGGCTTTCGAAGGTTCATAGCCGTCCTCGACGAGGCTTGGGTGAACCAGCGCCTCGAGCCGGAGGAATTCATCGAGGCTGGGGATGACGTGGTAGTCGTTCCCGTACGACTCGTAAGCACAGGGCGTGGAAGCGGGGTGGTCGTCAACGCCCGAGCTGCATGGGCGGTGACGTTCCGCGAGGACAAGATCGCGCGGCTTTGTGTGTACCAGACACGAGCCGAAGCTCTCGAAGCCGTGGGGCTACCAGCTCAGGCAGATTCTGCCTAGCATCCGCGGCCTCGACCGCATGCGCGCCCTTCTCACCACGACCCCAGGCCGCGGGCACTATCACCCGATGCTCGCGCTCGCCGGCGCGTTGGAAAAGCGCGGACACGAGGTCGCTTGGGCGGCCGCCGAGCCGGTGTGCGTCCGGCTGAACGAGCGCGGCTTCACGGCGATGCCGTGCGGTAACCCTGAGCCCGGCGGCCTCTCGCTGCTCGAGCGCTATCCCGAGACCTCGGCGCTGTCACCGGAGGAGCGGCCGAACTTCCTGTTCTCGAAGATCTTCGGGCCCGAGCGCGCCGCTCCGATGCTCGACGATCTGCTCCCGCTCGCGCGCGAGTGGTCTCCGTCGGTGATGCTGTGCGAGCAGGCGGAGCTCGCCGGCCCGATCGTCGCCGCGGTGCTCGGAATCCCGAACGTCACGCACGGGTTCGGCCATCCGCTTCCTGCGGCTCGCGTGGCCCGCGCGCAGGACGCCATGGAGCCGCTCTGGCAGACGCAGGGCCTGACCGCGCCGCCGTTCGCCGGCACATATGAGCACGCGTACGTCGACATGTATCCCGAAGCCCTGAAGGCGTACGGGAACGAGCACATCTCGGACGTCATAAAGGTGCGGCCGCACGACCCGGCGCCGGCGGCCGCGACCGGCGCGCCGCTCGTGTACGTCACCTTCGGCACCGTCTTCAACCGTGACCTCAGCCTCATCGCGACGGTCGTCGAGGGCGTCCGTGCCCTGCCGGTGGAGGTCGTCGTCACGCTCGGGCCCGGCCACGATCCTGCCGACCTTGGCGAGCAGCCGCAAAACGTTCAGGTCGCGCAGTACATCCCTCAGGAGGACCTTCTGCCGCGCTGTGCGGCCGTGGTCTCCCACGCCGGCTCAGGCACCTTCCTGGCCGCGCTTACCCAAGGCCTGCCCCAACTAGTGCTTCCACAAGCCGCGGACCAGTTCCTGAACGCGACCGCCGCGGCGCGGGCAGGCGTCGCGCGCGAGATCCCACCCGGCGAGATCACGGCAGAGCGCGTGCGCGAGGAACTCGAGCGGGTCTTGCACGACCCCGCGCTCGTCGCGGCCGCCCGCGCGATGAGCGCGGAGATTGCCGCGATGCCTTCCCCGGGCGACGTGGCGGACGAACTTGTGCGGCGCTACGGATGAGGCGGCGACTGCTGCCTAGCGCGATGAGGAGCTGCTCGCAGGACGAAGGCGTTGTGGGACTCGCGACTCGCGACTAGCGCTGGTATCGCCATTCGGAGCGGCGCCTGCTTTTGTGGGCTTTTACGTACCGCGGTAGGTACCAGCCGCCATGGCCCAGTCAGAGACGATCCCCCGGGCTGGTCTCGCAAATCGCCAAACGCAAGACCGTGGCAGCAGAAGAGGCTCGGGTCCCCTCGCGGCGCCGGGCGCAGAACGTCTCGCGGCGCCTCGCGGGGTCGCGGGCAGCGGCGATGTCGGCGATGATGCCATG
>DASQXE010000117.1:0-4303 GCA_035639875.1 Gaiellaceae bacterium
CGCGGGACTTCGGGAACTCGCCGGCGCCGGCGGACACGAACGGGATTGCGAACCCGCCGTCCCGGCACAGGAGGCTTGAAGTGACCGATGAGCTCAACATCCCGTACCGCGACCTTCCGCCCGGGCGGCTCCAACTGCGAAAGGAGCATCTCGTGACGGAACTGAGCACGCAGGCACCCGCAACGAGGCGGCGCAGGCGCCGCCTCAGCGTCATCCTTGTTCCGGCGGTGATCGTCCTCTTAGCCGTAACCGGGTTCACCACCTATGCGCTCACGCGCGAGCCCACCCACTTGGAGACCATCGGCTGCTACGACAAGGCGTCGCTCGAGGCGAACGTGGCCGTCGTCAGTGCCGACGGCCGAGACCCCGCGGCGATCTGCCAGGAAATCTGGCAGGCTGGAGACCTCCCCGGCGCGCCGGTGCCGAGCAAACTCGCTTCGTGCGTCCTGGATACAGGCGCGATTGGCGTCTTCCCCAGCTCAGGCGCACAGACTTGTGAGAACCTCGGGCTGGCCGATCTGCCCGCGAGCTACGCCGCCGAGGCGAAAGGGTTCGCTGCGCTTGAAGATGAGATCGTCTCTCGGATTGGCGAACCGGCTTCGGGCTCCAGCCGCGGTGGGCCGCAGTGCCTCGGTGAGGACGAGGCGCGCGCCATCGTGCGGCGCGAGCTCGACGCCAACGGCTACGGAGACTGGGACGTCAAGGTCGCTGGAGCCCCGTTCTCTGCGGCTCGACCATGCGCCGACGTTTCGTTCGACGGCGCGGGAAAGACGGTTCTGCTCGTCGCTGTCGGCCCCCGCAGCTAAACGGCTCACCCGTCCAACTCGAGCTCGCCGCGCTGCGGCGAGCTCGAGCGGCGTCATGAACGAACCTCAGGCCCCTCGTACGGCTTCCACGTAGAGCGCGAGCGCTTCGTCCCAGCCGGTTTCGAAGTGCTCCGGGATCTGTCCGCCGGGGCCGACCAGCTGTTCCCAGCCGCGGTGCTCGAGCTCGACGAGCGTCGTGTCGACGCTCGGCGTGAAGTGCACCTCCACCTCTTGCCCGGTTTCTGCAGCGCGGCCGGGGTGCCACGAGAATGTGAGCGTTAGAGGAGGTTCCCAGGCGAGAACCTCGCCCCAGAGGTGCTCCTCGCCGCCGCGCGTCCGCTCGTAGACGCGTCCACGCGCGGCTCGACCACCAGGTCGGCCGCGTCCTCGAGCGCCACCGACTTGCTCGCGAGCGGCCACCACGAGCCGATCTCCTCCGTGAAGACGCGGAACGCCGTCTCGACTGGCACGCCGACGTCGAGGGACTTGCGAATGGCGAGCGCCGAAGTCGGCTCAGGCATTTGCGGCCTCGACGTAATGGCCGAGGACCTTGTCCCAGCCGGCGGTGTAGTCGGCGACGATCTCGCCCATCTGGTCGCCGAGCTTCTCCCAGCCCGAGTGGCGCACGTCGACCCGCGTCCCGTCGCCTTCGGCCGTGAACGTCACTTCGACCTCCTGGGAGGTCTCCTCGCCACGTCCGGGGTGCCAGCGGTACCCGACCCGGCGAGGGGGATCCCACGTGCTGATCGTGCCCCAGATGTGCTCGTCTCCGGCCGGCGTGCGCTCGAAGAGGCGACCGCCCTCGCGCCCCTCGAGGATGACCGTCTCGGAGTGATCCGTGTCGACCGCGTGCGTGCGAAGTGGCCACCACGTGTGGATCTCGTCGGTGAAGACGCGAAAGGCGGTTTCCACCGGCGCCGCGACGTGTACCGATTTCTCGATGACGACGTCAGTCGTCTGCTGACTCATCGCCTTCTCCTTTCTCGGCTGCCTCTTTGAAGGCGGCCAGGGCCTCGTCCCAGAACTGCTCGAAGTAGTCGCGTAGCTCGGCGAGGCCGTCGCCGTTGACGCTGTAGTAGTTGCGCGTGCCTTCGCGGCGCTCGCGCACGAGCCCCGCTTCCTTGAGGACGCGAAGATGCTGCGAAACGGCCGGCCTCGATACGGGGAGGCCACGGGCGATCTCACCCACCGGGCGCGGTCCAGCGCGGAGCCGCTCGAATACGCGACGCCGCGTGGGATCGGCGAGCGCTGCAATCGCATATCCGTAAGCCATTACTTACGGTAAGTGTAAACTTACATGCTACTCGATGTCAAGCTGTCGACGACCGCGCACGTGTGCACGAGCTCACGTTTTCCACGCACCGT
This sequence comes from Gaiellaceae bacterium, assembly GCA_035639875.1. Classification (GTDB taxonomy): domain Bacteria; phylum Actinomycetota; class Thermoleophilia; order Gaiellales; family Gaiellaceae; genus JAIBJP01. Next base: position 2,172 of record DASQXE010000117.1, read on the forward strand.
GAAATCGCCGACGGTCACGAAGGATGCCGCTGCGCCGGCCGCCCGCGCCGTGGCGTCGCTGACGAGGATGCGTTGGCCCGTTTCCTTTGTCAGCGTCTGCAGCCGGCTGGCGAGGTTGACGGCGTCGCCGATGACCGTATATTCGACCTTCTCCGCGCCCCCGACGTTGCCTGCGACGATCTCACCGGTCGCGATGCCGACGCCGACTCGCAGTTCGGGCAGTCCGCCTTCTCGCTCCTCCACGTTGAAACGCTCCACGGCGGCAAGGATGTCGAGTGCCGCCCGGACCGCGCGGCCGGCGTGGTCCTCGGCGGGGTTGAGCGGCGTCCCGAAAACGGCGAGAAGGCTGTCGCCACCGAACTTGTTCACCATCCCGCCCTCGCCTGCGACGGCGGCCGAGGCCGCCGAGAGGAACCTGTTCAGAGTGCGGATCAACGTTTCCGGTGCGAGGCGCTCGGCGAGAGTGGTGAAGTCACGGATATCGACGAATAGCACTGTCGCGTCGACGAGTCGGCCCTCGAGTCGTCCCTTGTGCTCGATCGCGAGCGCCGCAACCTCCGGTGAGACGTACTGGCCGAAGAGGTCACGGACGAGCCGTTCCCGCTCGAGTCCCTCGACCATGTTGTTGAAGGATCGAGCGAGGTGTGCGATCTCGTCGTTCGCTCCGTTGGTCGCGGCGCGTACATCGAGATCGCCGGCTTCCACTCGATGCATGGCTCCTTCGAGCTTGCGGAGTGGCCTTACGAGCGACCGACCCACGAGGACGGCCGTGGCGACGGCAATCAGGATGCTTGCGGCCGCCACGCCCACTTCGACGTGCGCGATGCGGATCCCGAGGATCTCGTCCCTGGGAGCCCCTGCCTCGGCGTGCTCAGCCGTCGGGTCGCCCGTCTCGCGCGCGGAGAGATAGGCGAGAATCCCGATGGGAAGAAGGCTGACGAGGAGGAAAGCGGCTATGAGCCGCGCGACGACGGTGCTGCGAAAGGCACCGCGTGGATGCTCGTGCTTCACGGCCGAAGTCTGGTTTTCTCCTGGGTGTCAGGTCAAGCCGCCATTAGCCTGAAGCCGTGCCGACGGTCAAGCTGACGCTCGAGTACGACGGCACCGAGTTCGCAGGCTGGGCCGCCCAGCCGGGCCTCCGCACCGTGGAGGGCGAGCTCCGAATCGCGCTCGAGCGATGCTACGAGAGTTGGGGCGGCCTCGCTGTGGCTGGACGAACGGACACCGGCGTCCACGCGCTCGCGCAGGTGGCGAGCTTTCGGTTCTCTGGAGGGCCGCCCGTCGACAAGGCGGCGGCGGCACTCAACACGGTCCTGCCCGATGACGTCGCGGTGCTGGCCGGCGAGCCCGCACCGGACGATTTCCACGCGCGTTTCTCGGCGCGCTCACGCTCCTACTGCTATCGCATCTGGCGTCGCCAGACGCACTCCCCGTTCGAGCGGCGCCGGTCGCTCTGGTGGCCCCGTCCACTCGAAGAGGAGGGGCTGGCGGAATCGGCCGCGCTGTTACCAGGGGAACACGACTTCCGCGCGTTCACGCCCGCTGATACGCAGCACTCGTCGTTCGTCCGCATCGTCAAAGCCGCGGAATGGGCGCGCGCAGGCGACGTGCTCGAGTTCTCGATCACCGCCGACAGCTTCCTGCGACACATGGTGCGAACCCTCGTCGGTACGATGCTCGAGCAGGACCCGACGGCGATCGCGCGGCTCCTAACCGGACGCCCGCGTGAGGAGGCCGGCACGACCGCGCCGCCGTGGGGCCTCTACCTGGAGCGAGTGGAGTACTAAACGTGCGCTATCCGGTTGTTCTCTTCGATCTCGACGGAACGCTCGTCGATTCCGGCGCGATGATCCTCGCGTCGTACCGGCACGCGACCCGCACGGTTCTCGAGCGCGAGATTCCGGACGAGGTGCTAGCGGGCTTCATCGGTGGCGGCTCGATCCGCGACCACATGCACGCGCTCGACGCCGACCGCGCGGACGAGCTCGTGCGCGTCTACCGCGAGCACAACGAGCCTCTCCACGACGAGCTTGAAGCGTTCCCGGGAGTCGAGGAGCTCCTCGAGAGCCTTTCCGCCGAGGGTCGCAGGCTGGGCGTCGTCACGGCCAAGCGCCGCAGAACCGCCGAGCTCG
>DASQXE010000118.1:0-14599 GCA_035639875.1 Gaiellaceae bacterium
CGCGTCGGACGGCATCCGCCGAGCCGAGGGGCTCGGGCTGGCGAACCGTGCGGACGGCCAGGCGGAACGCGGATCCATCACCGACCAGGTCCTCCACTTGTCCGGCCAGATGGCCGGTGACGATGGTGACCTCGGCGAAGCCGGCTGCGGGCAGCTCGCGGAGCAGCGTCGCCAGGACGGGACGGCCGTCGATGGGGAGAGTGGATTTCGCCCAGAGCTCGGTGAGAGGACGAAGGCGGGTCCCTTCGCCCGCGGCCATGACAACGGCCCGCAGATCGTTCAAATGGTCAGCGAACGGAGGCTGACGGCGCCGCGGAACCGGTTGAGCGTGCCGAGCTGGTGGCGGAGGTCACGGCGCAGGCGCCGCAGCTCGCGGCGGGCATGCTCGGCCGCCTCCCCCGCCCCCCGCGGCGGCCCGAACCGTGCGACTCCGACGGCACGTACGAAGGAACCCGCGTCCACGGCGTAATAGCGATCGAGCGCCTGCGCCACCTCGGACAGCGTGGCGCTCGGCGAGAGCTCGTAGCCCTGGTCGGCGAGGAAGCCGACGACGTCGCGGCGGCAGGCTGCTGCGAGAGAGCGCGGGTCGCGGCCAGCAAGGCGGAAGGCCCGCCGAGCGGCCTTCAACCCCATCACGACCGCGACCGCTGCGGCCAGGACGAGGAAGGCGAGCGCGACGATGCTCGGGCCCTTGTCGCGAACGACCGTCCCCGCTCCGTTTCCACCCCGACGGCTCGCGGCTCCGAACGCGCTCTCTTGGTTCGGGCGGTTCTGCTCGGCGCGCCGCAGGTCGCTGATCGTCGAGTTCGTCCCGAAGTACTGCTGGAGCTTCGGATCGGCGAAGGCGCGAGCGTCGAGCGCCTGCGAGGCCGAGGAGTACGGAGCGTCGAGACCGCCTCGGCTCGGCGTGGGATCGAACGGCATCCAGCCCCAGCCCGGGAAGTAGACCTCCACCCAGTCGTGCGCCTCGTGGTCGGTGACCTTCCACTCGTGCTTGTCCGCGTCGTAGCTGCCACTCGTGAAGCCGGCGGCGACACGCGCCGGGATGCCGAGGTAGCGAAGCATGAGCGCCATCGCGCCCGCGAAGTGCTGGCAGTAGCCGCGCTTCGTGCGCGTGACGAACGCAACCAGCGCCGGCTCGTTCAGCTCGGGGCCGGGCGGCTGCTCGTCGTACTTGAAGCCGCCCGACTTGCGAAACCACGCCTCGAGGGTCAGCGCGGCCGTATACGGCGTAGGCGCATCTCCCACAACCTGGCGGGCGACGTCGTAGAGCGGCCGGTTGGCCTGTTCGAGCGTGTCATCCTCGTAGGTGGCGTTGAAGAACACGTGCATGAGGTCGTCCCGGTTCGGCGTCCCGAACGGCGGCACGCGACCGCTCCCCTGGATCGTCTCCAGGTAGCGCAGCACCGACTCCGGATAGTTGGTGCCCGCGCGGATGAGCTGCGGAGGCCGGACGCGCGGGACCCAGCTCCAGACGGTGTAGCGCTGGTCGCGGTGCACCGCATCCGGGAGGACGACGATGTCGCCGTGCTCGCTCTGGGTCGTTGCGCCCGAGGGCGCCTGCCAGCGCACGGGTTGCGCCGACCCAGTGAGGTGGATATCGCGCAGGGCCTCCACCGTCACGTCCTGGCGGACTAGATCCTTCTGCTGATAGGCCCTCGGGGGCAGTCCGGTCGCCTCGATGTCGCTCTGCCGGCTCTCGATGCCAAGCTCCAGGTTCTCCTGCCAGCCGCTCCCCGTGTAGTCGTCAAGCGTCGTCGCGCGCCAGTAGAGCGAGCGCTGCGGCCCCGTCACGCGGATTCGCAGGACGGTCGTCTTCTTCTTCGGGAAGTGGATCCCGCCGTAATGCGAGTTCCACACGTAGCGCACGCCGACCGGGTTGTCGGGCCGGTTGTAGGGATCCCAGCGCTGCCAGGTGAGGAAGGCGCCTTTGGCCACCGCATCGGATGTCGACGCCGCGCCGGCGACGGCCACGAGCACGAGCGCGACGGCGAACGCCTGAGGAAGCGCACGGGCGGGGCGCGCTCCGGCGCGGAAGAGGTACAGCAAGGCGAGAATCCCTGTGAGCGCGAGGATGCCGACGCTGATCGGCCGTCCGGACGGGACGAGCGTGGTCGGCCACCCGACCGCGAAGACGAGGGCCACGGCCGCGCCCACCGGCCGACCCGCGGCGATGAGGATCCCGATAACCGCGCAGAAGGCGCAGATCGCCACGAGCACGACGTCGTGCATGAGGGGGAAGTTGTCCGGACGAAACGGAAGCTCCGTGTCGTAGAAGGTCAGAAAACCGTCACGGAACGAGCCGAGGACGGGCCCGAAGAAGTCGTGTTCGGCCCCCGGCCGGGCATCCGTGACGGGCACGTCGAACGCGTACGAGGCGGCGGCGAGGAGGCTTGCCGCGCCGACGCCGACGGCCAGCCAGCGGGCCCCGACCGCAACCGCCACGGTCGGGAGGAGCGCGAGCGCGACCATGACCACGACCCCCCCGAGCGGCGCCTCCCCGCTTTCCAGACGAAGCCAGGCGGCCCCTACGAGCAGCGAGGCGAGGACGTATAGGAGACCGGCGCGCACCGGGAGGAGCCAGTCCGCCTCCTTCGGCCGCGGGTGCGGGGGTCCGAAGAACTCCGTGAGGCCTTGCACCCACGCGAAGTAGGACTCGTCTTCCCGCGGCTCCGGCCGCTTCTCGCCCTGCTCGCCGTCGCCGAGCCTCGGCCAGCCGGCCCGTGCGTAGTCCCTAGCCAACCGCTACCCCCAGCTGCTGCGGGCCGAGCCTGCTCTGCAGGTCGTCGCCCCGCCGGAGGATGGCGACGGGAACGCCTCCGCGCTCCAGCCTGAGAATCTGGGCGCCGACCGCCGGATCGAGCTGCGTGAGCGGGTCGGCCGCGAAGCTCGTGGGCTCGACGTAGACGAGCGTCGCCGCATGGCGGTTCAGCATTCGATGGAGGAGCCGCTCTGCGAGGCGCGGCGTCAGGTTCGCGGTGACGACGGTGAGCTCGAGCGCCCGCCCCGCCGGCCCAGACTCATCCGTCAGCATCCCGACCACGGGCATCGGCCCGTCCGGCTCGACAGCGGCCAGGAGCTCGAGCGCGCGCAACCAGTCTCCGTCGAATGAATGAACTCGCTGGTACGGGCGAGAGGCGGAGTTGATGAGGAGCGCGGCGCGTCGTCCCTTCGCTGCGTGTGCCTTCAGGATCGATCCCGCAGCGCGGACCTGGAGCTCGAAGGTCGAATCCGGCGCCGTGCCGAAGACCGCGCCTGCCTCGGCGTCGAGCAGGACGGCGGTCTCGTCGCGAGGAGCGTCCTCGAGCTCCTTCACCATCAGATGCCCACGTTTGGCAGTCGAGGGCCAATGCACGCGGCGCAGCGACTCACCCTGCTGGTAGTCGCGCACGGAGTGGAGATCGAACCCGGTCGGCCGCCGCAAGAGTAGGCGGCGGCCTTCGAGGGCGTGCGCGCCCGACTCCGAGAAGAGACCGTCGAGATCCACGAGCCGGGGATAGACGAGCAGCGACTCGCCGGCCGGAAGCGCGATCTCCGTGCGCTCGAGGGCGAACGGGTCCTCCAGCACCGCCGTGACCGCCTCGATCGGATAGCGACCCCGTGGGACGGCGTCGAGCAGGTAGGTCCCGCGCAGCCGTCCGCGCCTGTTGACGAGGACGGTCTCGCGTTCGCCCAGGCGTGCGATCCGTTCGCGCACGACGAGCGCGCCGGACGGCATCCAGCCGTCGACGTCCATCTCCAGACGGACGGAGATGTCGTCGCCCGAGTAGTGCTCGCCGTCGGCGAGGATCCGGCTCAGGCTCATGGGCTTCGCGAGGAAGCGCACCCAGAGAGCCGCCGCCGCAACCGCGAGAACAAGACCGAGCGCGATCGGATAGAGGACCAGGGAGCCGAAGCCCCACGCAGCCAGGTACACGCCGCCGCCGAACGCGAGGATCCAGCGGCCGCGGTCGGTCAACACCTGTGCGCGACCCCTAGACGGGGACCGGCGTCCGCTCGAGCACGCTCCGGACGAGATCCTCCGCATCGAGCCCCGAGGAGCGCGCCTCGGGCGCGAGGATCAGGCGATGGGCCAGAACGGTCGGCGCGATGGCCTTCACGTCCTCCGGCTGGACGAAGTCGCGGCCGGAGACGAGGGCGCGCGCCTTGGCAACGCGCAGGAGCGCGATTCCTGCTCGCGGGCTGCCGCCCAGGTAGAGGCGGCTGTCAGAGCGTGTCTGCCGCAGGAGCGCGACGATGTAGCGGTTCAGGCTCTCCTCGACGAAGACGCGGCGAGCGTCCTCGATGGCACCGAGCACCTCCTGTGCCGACGCGACCGGCTCGAGGTGCTCGAGCGGTGTATCCATCGTCTGCTCGGAGAGCATCTTCGCCTCGTCCGCGAGCGGCGGATAGCCGATCGCGATCCGCATGGTGAAGCGGTCGAGTTCGGCCTCCGGAAGCGGGTACGTCCCCTCGTATTCGATCGGGTTCTGCGTCGCCATGACCATGAACGGCGGCGGCAGCTGGTAGGAGACGCCGTCCACGGTCACCTGGCGCTCCTGCATGCACTCGAGGAGAGCCGACTGCGTCTTAGGCGAGGCGCGGTTGATCTCGTCGACGAGCAGGATGTTGGCGAAGACGGGGCCGGGACGGAACTCGAACTCGTTCGACCGTTGGTTGAAGACGTTGACGCCCGTGACGTCCGAGGGAAGCAGGTCCGGGGTGAACTGAAGGCGGGAGAAGGCGCAATCGATGGAGCGGGCGAGCGCCTTGGCGAGGCTGGTCTTCCCGACCCCCGGGAAGTCCTCGATGATCAGATGGCCTTCGCCGAGGAGGCAGAGGAACGAGAACTGGAGCGTCTCCTCGGGGGCGTGGATGACGCGTCGCAGATTCTCGAGGACCCGCTCCGCGAGCGCCGCCGTCCTGGTCGCCTCGAGTCGTGCCTCTGCTCCGACCGCCTGCTCTTCCATCACGCCCCTCCCAGTAAGGCCTCGACTTCGTCGAGGATAACCACAGCGCAATCCTCCTTGCTACGCCTCCCGATCTTGCGCTCGCCGCGCTCCGAGACGAGGACGAGCTCGTTGTCCTCGGCCTCGAATCCGATCCCGGACTGAGATACGTCGTTGAAGACGAAGAGGTTCCCTCGTTTGTCGGCGAGCTTCTCGCGGGCGCGCTCGAGCCCGCGCTCGCCCACGTCTGCGGCGAAGCCGACCAACACTTGGCCGTTCCTTCGCTTGTTCCCGAGCTCGATGAGGACGTCGTCCGTCGACTCGAGCGTCAGCGTCCACACGTCTTTGTCTTTCGGGCGCTTCCCCGTCTGCGGATTGCTCGGCCGATAGTCGGCGACCGCGGCGGCCATGAGGATGACGTCGGCGCTCGCGCGCTCCAGCATCTCCCGCCGCATGTCGGCAGCGGTCGGTGCCGGCACCACCTCGATTCCCGCCGGTGGGGGCGCCGTGCCGTTCGCGTAGACGAGCGTGACATCCGCGCCGCGCCGCCTCGCCTCCGCTGCGAGAGCGACGCCCATGCGGCCCGACGAGCGGTTCCCGATGAAGCGGACGAGGTCGATCGGCTCGCGAGTTCCGCCTGCCGAGACGACGACGCTTTTCCCGGCGAGCGAGGAGCTTTCACCGAGGAGCTCTTGGCAGCGGGCGAAGATCGCCTCCGGCTCCGTCATTCGCCCGGGGCCGTGCTCGCCCTCGGCGAGCTCGCCTTCCTCGGGGCCGATTAGCTCCACCGACCTTTCGACGAGGCGCGCGACGTTCTCCCTCGTCGCCGGGTGCTCCCACATGCGGACGTTCATGGCCGGCGCGACGAGAATCGGGCCGCGAAACGCGAGCACGGCCTGCGTGAGCACGTTGTCGGCCAGCCCGTTGGCCATCTTTGCGAGTGTGTTCGCCGAGAGAGGCGCGATGACGAGGAGATCCGCCTCGGTTAGGTGCGGATACAGATCTCGCGGAGCTTCGCGGCGGGCCAGCGCCTCGAAAGTGTGCGCCGTGACGAAGCGCTCGGCGTCGGGCGTCAGGATCGGCGTGACCTCGTGGCCGGCCTTGACGAGCAGGCGTATGAGCTCGCAGGCCTTGTAGGCCGCGATGCCGCCCGTGACGCCGACGAGAACGCGAGCCATCCGGCTCCTTTCGCCGCTAGGTGCCGGCTAGCGGAACGAGGCCTTGATCTTGCTCTCGGAAATCTCCTCGAGCGCCATCGTGAGGTAGTTCTTCGAGCGCGATTCGACGAGTGGAGGCGGGAAATCGTCGAACGTGCCCTCGCCCAGCTGGTGGTGGTAGTTGTTGATTTGGCGCGCGCGCTTCGCCGCCGCGATCACGAGCGCGTAACGTGACTGCTGTACGTTGGCGAGCAGGTCGTCGATGCGTGGATACATCATCTCGGGTTCAGTCTACCTGCGGCGCTTAGCTCCTTTGTGACGATTTCGTCCAGCTCGTCGACCGCTCGCCCGACGTCGTCGTTGACGACGACGTAGTGGAACTCTCCAGCGAGCTTCTGATGCTCGCGCGCCAGTGCGAGCCGCTCGTCGATCTCCCCCGCGCTCTCGGTCGCCCGCTCGCGTAGCCGCCGCTCGAGCTCCTCGATCGGGGCCGTCACGAAAATCGTCACACTCCCTGGGACGAGATCGCGGACGCGGAGAGCGCCGGTCGGCTCGAGCTCGAGGAGGCATGCCTTTCCCTTCTGCGCGATGCGCTCGATCTCGGACAAGAGCGTGCCTGACCGCTGGTGGACGAAATTCACATATTCGAGGAAGTCGCCCTCGGCGATCCGGCGATCGAATTCCTCGTCGGAGATGAAGTAGTAGTGGACGCCGTCGATCTCCCCTTCGCGCCGAGGACGCGTCGTGGCGGAAACGGCCAGCTCGAGATCCGAGCGCCTCTCGAGCAGTGCCCTGATGAGCGTGCCCTTGCCCGCGCCCGACGGGCCGGTGACGACGAAGAGCTTCGCGCCGGCGGTCAGCGCCGGAGCAACCCGACCAGCTCGGCGCGCTGCCGGTCGGATAGCCCGCCGACGGTCTTCGACTGGCTGATCCGGCACTGGTTGAGGAAACGCGCCGCCTTCACGCGCCCGAACTTCGGGACGGCCATGAGCATGTCGAACACCTTGGCGGTTTCGACGTATGTGGGCGGGTTGCGCAGGATGTCTTCGATCCGCGCTCTGCCGTTCTTGAGATCCTTCTTGAGCTGCGCACGGCGGACGCGAATCTCGTTCGCCCGCCTCAGAGCGTCCATCCGCTGGTCCAAGGACCGCACGGGTGCTTGGACCTGGGTCTTCGCGCCCTGCATGGCGCGGGATTCTAACAGCGCCCTCTCCCGCATCAAGTGCGAAATTTTCGCTGCTATTTGGGTATTTTGCCTATTCAGGCAACGTGCCGGAGGGGCAGCGAAGGCTTCTTGCCGTGGGCCTCGGCGTACGCAGACACTGGGGTTTCGAAGCCAAGTGCCTCCGCTTCGGCCGTCAGCTCGGCGCGGATTCGGGCCGGCGCATCCGGGTCGGCGAACAGAATCGTCCCGAGCGCGCACGCTCTCGCGCCGGCCGCGATGAGCTCGAGCGCATGGCGTCCCGTTTCGACGCCCCCCATGCCGACGATCGGGAGGGCCGTCGCTCGAAACGCGGTGAAGACCGCGGCGAGGGCGACCGGGCGCAAGGCCGGGCCGGACAGTCCTCCCGTCCCGGTGGAGAGCGTCGGCGTGAGCGTGGCCGAGTCGAGCGCGAGTCCGCGAATCGTGTTGACGAGCGAGAGCCCGTCCGTTCCGGCCTCGGCGGCCGCTTCGGCCACCGCGGCGATGTCGGCGCTCGCGGGCGAGAGCTTCGTGTAGATCGTCTTCGACGTGGCGGCGCGGGCAGCCGTGACGATCTCACCGACTCCGTCGGCCGGTTCCGCGACGTTCGGGCAGGACACATTCAGCTCGATGGCCTCCACGCTCGGCTCGCGGTCGAGTCGCCGGCACAGGTCGGCGTAGTCCTGGGCGCAAAAACCGCCGACCGACACCCAGATGGGCACGTCCAGCTCGGCGAGCTGCGGCAGGACGTCGGCGATCAGGGCGTCGATGCCGGGATTGGCGAGCCCGATCGAGTTGAGCATCCCCACGTCGGTCTCGGCGATGCGGGCGGGCTCGTTGCCCCCGCGCGGCAGCGGCGTGACGGTCTTCGTCACGAAGGCGTCCAACTGTCCTGCGACCTCGGGCGCCGTCAAGGCATCCAGGCAGCCGGAGGCGTTGAGGATCACGCCGCATCCCTATCGGCCATGACGGGGGACAGTCCCCCGCCATGGCTCGTCAGGACAGGTCCTTCGACGCAGAGACGCTTGAGCTCGCCGTCGACACGCACGGCGCACCCGTAGCAAGCCCCGTAGCCGCAGGCCATCGGCGCCTCCCAGGCGAGCTGCGCCGTCGGCGCGAGGCGCGCCACGGCCACCAGCATGGGCTCCGGCCCACAGGCGAGCACATCATGGCCCGGTCGCAGGAGCTCGGTGACGAGACGCGGCTCGACAACGACTTCGGCGTTCGGCACGAGCGCGGCGGCCTCCGCATGCGCTTTCGTGCGGAACCCGAGGGCGGCCGGCGGGCGCCCGAGCCGCTCAGACAGATACGGGAAGGGCGCGATGCCGATTCCGCCGCCGACGAGGAGCGGGCGTTCGACGTCGAGGCGATAGCCCTGGCCGAGCGGCCCGAGCACCTGGATTGCCGCGTGCCGCGGAATCTCGACGAGCGCGCGGGTTCCAGCCCCGATCGGATCGATGAGGAAGGCAAGCTCGGAGCGCGTCGCGAAGCAAAGGCTCATCGGCCGCGGCAACAGCCGGCCCGGGGGCGAGAGCATGAAGAACTGACCGGGATCGCCGGACTCCATCGCGCCTCGCTTGAGCCGCACGAGGCTGTAGAGCCCGACGCGCTCGACGCCAGCAACGGTGAGGAGCTCCCTACGCACTGAGCCGCTCCTGGAGAGAAAGCGCATCCTCCGCGCGGGCGCGGGCGATCGCTTCCGCAGCCGCGAACGCGCCGGCGAGCGTCGTCACGCAGGGAACGCGGGCGACGAGGGCGGCCTCACGGATCAGATAACCGTCGGAGCGGGCGCCGCTGCCAGCGGGTGTGTTGACGACGAGGTCGCAGCGCTCACGGCGGATCAGGTCGACGACGGTCACGCCGTCACCCTCCTCCCCCACCTTGCGCACGCGCGTAACGGGAAGTCCAGCAGCGGCGAGGCGGTGCGCCGTCCCCGAGGTCGCACAGAGATCAAAGCCGAGCGCGCTCAGGCGCCGGCCGAGCTCGACGGCGGCGTCCTTGTCCGCATCGCAAACCGAAAGGAAAGCCGTGCCGCTCCCGGGCAGCGGACGCCCTGCCGCCCGCTCCGCCTTGGCGAAGGCCGTTGGAAAATCGGCGGCACTGGCCATGACCTCCCCGGTCGAGCGCATCTCTGGCCCGAGCACCGGGTCCGCCCCCGGGAAGCGGACGAACGGGAACACCGCCGCCTTCACAGAGACATGTCCGCGCGAGACATGTCCCGGTGCCTGGCACCGAGTCAGGTCCAGATCAGACAGGCCGGCGCCGGCGGCGAGCTTGCAGGCAGCCTCCACGAGGTTCAGGCCGATCGCCTTGCTTACGAACGGGACCGTTCGTGAGGCGCGCGGGTTCGCCTCCAACACGTAGAGCTCGCCCTCGTGGATCGCGAGCTGAACGTTGAGGAGGCCGACGACGCCGAGCGCAGGAGCGAGCCGGTGCACCGTCTCTTCGACGCGCGCAAGCGTGGCCGCGTCGAGAGAGACCGGCGGGAGGACGCAGGAGGAATCGCCTGAATGGACGCCCGCTTCCTCCACGTGCTGCATGACCGCGGCGACGAACGTCTCCTTCCCGTCGCACAGCGCGTCGACGTCGAGCTCGAGGGCGCCCTCGAGGAACCGGTCCACGAGCCCCCCACCAGCGGCGAGCGCCACCTCCGCCGCCGAGTAACAGACACGCATGTTGCGGCCGCCGAGGACGTATGAAGGACGGACGAGGACCGGATAGCCGATCCGCTCGGCGATCGCGACCGCGTCGTCGCCGCTCGCGGCCATTCCCCACGCGGGCACCGCGATTCCGAGCTCGTCGCAGAGCGCTGCGAACCGCTGCCGGTCCTCGGCGAGATCGACGGCCTCGAAGGGCGTTCCGAGGATCTCGAAACCTGCCTCGTCGACCGCGCGCGCCAGCTTGAGCGGCGTCTGACCGCCGAACTGGATCACGACGCCGGCCGGCTGCTCGCGCGCGCAAATCTCCAGAACCTCTTCCACGCGGAGCGGCTCGAAGTACAGGCGATCCGACGTGTCGTAGTCAGTCGAGACCGTCTCGGGATTGCAGTTCACCATCACGGTCTCGTAACCGAGCGCCTTGAACGCCCGTGCCGCGTGCACGCAGCAGTAGTCGAACTCGATCCCTTGGCCGATCCGGTTTGGACCCGAGCCGAGGATGACGACCGATCGGCAGGGCTTCGGGCGCGCCTCGTCCGCCTCTCCCCACGTGGAATAGAGGTAGTTCGAGCCCGCCTCCACCTCGGCGGCACACGAGTCGACGCGCCGGTACGACGCTCTCACACCCCACGCGATCCGTTTCCCTCGCACTTCTTCCTCGCTGGTGTTCCACGCGGTGGCCAGATCGGCGTCCGACCAGCCGGCGCTTTTCAGGCGAATCCAGTCGTCGGTGACGAGATCGTCCAAGGACCGCGACCGAGCAAGGATCGCTTGGGCGCGGTGGGTTTGGTCTCGGAACCAAGGGTGCGCACCGGTTGGCAGGTGAACCGCTCCTTCGACATCAAGCTCGCGCGAGCGGGCCGCCTTGAGGAACGCCTCCGTGAACGTACGCCCGATGCCCATCGCCTCGCCGACGGACTTCATCTGGGTGCCGAGCGTCTCGTCCGCGCCGGGGAACTTCTCGAAGGCGAAGCGCGGGAACTTGACGACGACGTAGTCGAGCGTCGGCTCGAAGCTCGCCGGGGTCGTCCCGGTGAGGTCGTTGGGGATCTCGTCGAGCATGTAGCCGACAGCAAGCTTCGCCGCCACCTTGGCGATGGGATAGCCGGTGGCCTTGCTCGCCAGCGCAGACGAACGCGAGACGCGGGGATTCATCTCGATGACGCGCAGCTCGCCCGTCTTGCGCTCGCGCGCGAACTGAATGTTCGAGCCCCCGGTGTCGACGCCGACCGCCCGGATGACGCGCGCGGCCGCGTCCCGAAGCTCCTGGTAGGCGTCGTCCGGGAGAGTCATCTGGGGTGCCACCGTGATCGAATCGCCCGTGTGCACCCCCATCGGGTCGAGGTTCTCGATCGAGCACACGACGACCACGTTGTCGCGTCCGTCGCGCATGACCTCGAGCTCGAACTCGTCCCACCCGATCAGCGACTCTTCGAGGAGTACTTGCCCGACCGGGCTCTCGGCCAAGGCCAGCTCGAGCTTGCGCGCGAAATCGCGCGGATCCTGAGCGATTCCGCCGCCGTGGCCTCCCAGCGTGAAGGCCGGCCGCAGGATGACCGGGAAGTGGAGGTCGGCGGGCGCTTCGTCGGGCGTCGTGACGATCGTCGATTCCGGCACCCGCAGGCCGACCTCTCTCATCGTCGAACGGAAGAGCTGCCGGTCCTCGGCGCGCCGAATCGCGTCATGGCTCGCGCCGATGAGCTCCACGCCGAGCTCCATCAGGAGACCTTCTTCGGCGAGTGCGCTGGCCACGTTCAATGCCGTCTGGCCGCCGAGCGTCGGCAGGAGAGCGTCGGGACGCTCGCGCGCCAGGACCGCAGCGACGCCCTCGAGATCGAGCGGCTCGAGGTAAGTGCGGTCGGCGAAGCCGGGGTCGGTCATGATCGTCGCCGGATTCGAGTTGACGACGATGGTCCGGAAGCCCTCCGCCCGCAGGACCTTGAGCGCCTGGCTCCCAGCGTAGTCGAACTCGCACGCCTGCCCGATGACGATCGGCCCGGAGCCGATCACGCAGATGGAGCGCAGGTCAGGCCGCTTCGGCAAGCCGGATCTCCTCGACCCAGGACTCGATGAGCGGCCAGGCGTCATGCGGCCCGGGCCCCGCCTCCGGGTGGAACTGGAGCGAGCGGGCGCCCTCGAACGCAAGCCCTTCCACGGTCCCGTCGTAGAGTGAGACGTGCGTGACCGCCGGCGAGTCGCCCTCGACGGCGAAGCCATGGTTCTGGCTCGTCACCAGCACGCGGTTCGTCGCGATCTCGAGGACAGGATGGTTCGCGCCGCGGTGGCCGAACGGCAGCTTGAACGTCTTGAGCCCCGCGGCGAGCCCAAGGAGCTGGTGGCCCAGGCAGATCCCGAGGATCGGCGCGCGTCCGAGGATCTCGCGCACGACCTCCACCTGCGGAGCGAGCGGCGCGGGGTCGCCCGGCCCGTTCGAGAGCAGGACCCCCTCAGGGCGGGCGGCGAGAACCGTACGTGCGTCGACGTCGTGCGGGAAGACGGTTACGCGGGCTCCCGCTGCGACGACCCGATTGAGAATCGAGCGCTTGACCCCGTAGTCGATGACAGCGACGTGCGGCCCGCTGCGACCGACGCGATACGGCTTCCGTGTCGAGACGTCTGCGACGAGCGCGCGACCCGCCATCGGCGCCTGCGCACGTACGCGCGCTAGGAACTCGTCGGAGGACGCGGCGCCCGAGACCGCCGCGGCACGCATCGCTCCGCGAGCGCGCAGATGCAGGACGAGGCTGCGCGTGTCGATCTCCTCGAGCGCCACGACACCGTGGGCGGCGAGCCAGCGCGTCCACTCATCCCCGCCGGCCTTGCGCATGAGCACCGCGCGTGCGTGGACGGCTCTCGACTGCGACCGTGCGTCGGCGACGCCGTAGTTGCCGATCATCGGCGCCGTGAAGCAAACGAGCTGCTCGGCGTAGCTCGGGTCCGTGACGACCTCTTGGTAGCCGGACATCGCGGTCGTGAAGACGGCCTCGCCGAAGGCAACGCCGTCGGCGCCCAAGGAGCGGCCGCGAAAGACGGTTCCGTCCTCGAGGACGAGGAAGCCGGTCATAGGCCACCGTCCGAGCAAGTCGCATGCACCGACCGCGAGAAGCGATACGCGTTCGCGTTCGAAATGACGCAAGAGTGCGTGTAACTCAACGCGGATGCATATACGAGCGCGACCGAGGACGCCGCGAGGCGATGCTTCGCAGCGGCTCGGGGCGCGCGAGGTGTGAGGACGGCGGCCGACATTTAAGCGGCGTATACGACCTTGCCGTCGGCGACCGTCTGCACCACCTTGCCGGTCAGCGTGGCGCCGAGCAGCCAAGAGTTCGTGGAACGCGAGCGGAAGCCGTCCGGGTCGACGCACCATGTCGCCTCGAGGTCGAGGACGACGAGATTGGCCGGCGCACCCACGGCAATTCGCGGTGGCTCGAGCCCGTAGATCCGAGCAGGTCCGGCGCTCATCCGTTCGAGCAGAGTTGGGAGCGGAACGATTCCGGGCTCGACGAGCCGCGTGTACAGAGCGGCGAAAGCGGTCTCGAGCCCCGTGACGCCGAACGGAGCCTCCTCGAAGGGCACGTCCTTCTCGTGGGCTGCGTGCGGCGCGTGGTCGGATGCGACGGCGCCGATCGTGCCGTCGCGCAGCGCTTCGACTAGGGCTTCGCGATCCTGCGCGGCCCGGAGCGGCGGGTTCATCTTCAGGTTCGGGTCGAGCGTGCGGATCGCTTCGTCGGTGAGGCAGAGGTGGTGGGGCGTTACCTCCCCGGTCGCCTCGACCCCCGCCGACTGCGCCTGTCGCAGCTCGCCGATCGACTCGCGCGCCGATAGATGGAGGAGGTGGATCGGCTCCTCTTCGTACGCGGCCAGCGCTAGATCGCGGCCGACCATCACGCTCTCTGCAACCGACGGGTAGCCGGCAAAGCCGAGCTCCGCCGAGACGACGCCTTCGTGCATCTGGCCGGCCCGCGAGAGCGCCGGCTCCTCGCAGTGGACCGCGATGCGGCGGCCGGCAGCCGAGTGGTACTGGAGCGCGCGCCGCAGCAGGCCGGCCGACTCGACCGGTCGCCCGTCGTCCGTGAAGCCGGCGGCACCGCGTTCGGCGAGCTCGACCATCTCTGTCAGCTCGGCGCCCTGCTGGCCCCTGCTGATCGCGGCGAGGAAGCCAACCGGGATCTCCGCCTCGACTTCCGCGCGCTCGACGAGAGCGCCGAGCACGGCCGCGGAATCGACGACGGGATCGGTGTTCGGCATCGCGAGGATGGCGCAGAAGCCGCCTGCCGCGGCTGCGCGCGTTCCCGAGGCGATGTCCTCCTCGTCCTCGCGACCGGGCGTGCGCAGATGCACGTGCGGGTCGACGAAGGCCGGCGCAACGATCTTTCCGTTCCCACGGATCGCAGCGGGCTCGAGACGAGTGATGACGCCCTTCTCCACCGAGATCGTCAGGGTCTCGTCGATTCCCTGCCCGGGGTCCACGACCCGCATGCCTTCGAGGACGAGGTCGTCCTTGCGCCCGTTTCCTCCGAACACCACGGCTACGCCACCTCCTCGATCTCGGCGACCTTGACCTCGACCGGGCCGTGCGTGAGCAGGTCGTAGAGGACGGCCATGCGGACGACGAGTCCGCTGCGTACCTGGCGCTCGATCAGCGCATCGGCCGCGTCGGCGACGGCCGGATCG
>DASQXE010000119.1:0-4178 GCA_035639875.1 Gaiellaceae bacterium
TAGTAGTCAGGAAAAAAGGACAGGTCTTCCCGTCGGCTGCTGCCAGATCGGGGCACCTAGCTACGGGCGAGCCACTTCGGAACCAAGCGGTCTGCAGCCACTGTCGTCGCCGGTCGTCTCGGCTGGTGGATCAGGAACCGGCCGTCAGCGCTTCGGGCTCACGCTCTGGCGATAGTTGCGTGAGCCGCTCGCGCCAAGGCTTCGCCTCGAGCTGCTCGAAGATCTCGCGCGCCTCGGCGAGCAGCGGCTGGGTCTCCTCGCCTCGTCCTTGCGCCCCGAGCCACTCGCTCCACTCGAGCTCCGTCACCGCGAGATAGAAGGGCACAGCTAGCTCGCGGAACAGACCGGCCGCGCCCTTGAACAGCCGCTCCGCCTCGGCCGCGTCGTCTCGCCGTGCCGCGAGTTGCGCCCTGAAGCGAGCGCTCTGGGCGCGGAGCAGCTGCGGGTACCTCCCCGGAGGAAGTGCGTCGACTATCGCGATCAGGCTCTCCGCCTTGTCGACATCGCCCAACTCGAGAGCAGCCTGGACTGCGATCGCGAAGGACTCCTTGACGTACTCGATCGTGATGCCCATCGCGTCTCGGGCCTGGAACGAAGCCTCGGCAGCCTGCAGAGCTGCAGCCGAGTCTCCACGCGCGAGGAGCAAGCTCGCCTTGCCGCAGCGGTAGGCAGCCTGCTCCTGCCTGTCGGCGGAGGTCTCGAAAAGACTGAAGATCTCCACCACGCGGCTCGCGAAGTCGTACTGCCCGCGATGCACGTGCACGTGAACGCCGACTTGCGCCAGGGCGGAGACCTGGCGAAGTGTGGACAGCCACTCCTCTTCTGGCACCTTTGTCGTGATCTCCAGAGTCTCGTCCCAGTTTCCGAGCGCGAACGCCGGATACATCTGGCCTAGCAGGTTCCACTCCCAGTACCGGTTTCCGAGGCGGCGTGCGAGTCCGAGACCGTCGCGAAGGTAGTCGGTCGCGTCCTGGTAGCGGTCGATCCGCGTCAGCGTGTCAGCGAGGTTGTAGTACGCGCGCAGGGCCGCCGAGGGCTTGTCGTGCTCGAGCGCGAGCTCGAGCGCGTAGTTGAGCAATGCGAGCCCCTCCTTGAGGCGGTCGCGCGCCGTGAGAATCATCGCCTTCGTGTTGAGGGCCTGGGAAAGGATCTCGGGCAGGAGGAGCGCCTCTCCGAGGTCGAGCGCCACCTCGATTCGCTGGAAGGCGAGATCGCTGTCCCCTGCGAAGAAGGCAAAGCGACCGAGATTCGCGGCGACGGCGGCAAGGTCTTCATCGTGCTCCTCGCGGGAGAGCACGTCGAACGCCTGGTTCATGCTCTCGAGCGCCGGTTCGAGTCGTCCGCGGTCCCAGACCGTCTCGGCCAGGCGCGCGGAGACCCGCGCCGCCGGATGCGTACCGCCGCCGGCCTCGAAGAGCTCGATTGCTCGCTCGTAATGAGCGGCCGCGTCGTCGGGCCGAACGCCGATCTGAGCCATCATGCCGGCGCGTTCCTCGAAGCCGGCCCGCACGAGTGGGTCATCCGCGAGCTCGATCGCCCGCTCGTACGCATGCTGAGCCTCGGCGTTTGCGCCCAGGGAATCTGCACGTTCCGCCGCTCTCACGATCATCTCGCGAGCCTTCGCCCGCAGCTCGTCGGCGTCGGGCTCCTCTGGAGCCGATTCGTACGCGTCGAGGTAGTGCGCCGCCACGACCTCGGCGATCTCGTCCTCCTCCGCGCCCCACGTGGAGGAGAGGAACTGGGCGGCTGCCAGGTGCTTCGTCTTCCGGCCGCGTTTCGAGAGCGTCTCGTAGGCCACTCGCCTGACGATGTCCTGCAGGAACGTGTACTGGCCCCGCTCGGGCGAACGCGGGTCGGCCTGGATGGAGAGGACCTCCTTGCGGAGGAGGGCCGCCAGAAGCGGCTCCAGCTCCTCTTCCGGCAGGCCGGTGACCGCGCCCAGCCCCTGTCTCGTGAACGTCTTGCCGAGCACCGCGCCGTCTTGCACGAGGAGGCGCTCCTCCGGGGTCAGTCCGTCGAGGCGGGCGGCGATCAGTGCATGGAGCGTCTCCGGAACGTCGAGTGTCTCGATCGGGCCAGTCGGACGGTAGACATTTCCCGCCTGCTCGAGCAGGCCGCGGTCGAGCAGCATGCGCACCGTCTCGACGGCGTACAGAGGGATCCCCTCCGCGCGCTCGAGGATGTCCTCGCGCAGCTCTTGGGGCAGTCCCGGAACGAGCCCCGTCAGCAGGTCGCTCATGGCCTGAGGAGCCAGCGGCTCCAGGTAGAGCGAAGCGAAGCTGCGCTTGCCGGCTCCCCACGTCGGCCGCTTTTCGGCGAACTCGGGACGGGCGAGCGCAAGGATGAAGAGCGGGTGGTTGCGAGACCACTCCAACAGGTACTCGAGGAAGTCGAGCAGGCCCGCGTCCGCCCACTGCATGTCCTCGAAGACGAGCACCGTCGGCGCCTGCTCGGCGAGCCGCTCGAACAGGATCCGCCAGGCCGAGAAAAGGTTCTCCTGATCGCCGGGCATGCCCTCCTCCACACCGAGCAGGTGCGAGAGCCGCGGCTCGACCCAGGCGCGCTCCTCGGCATCGGGAATGTGCTCTTCGATCGTGGCCTGCAGCTTGGCCCGCGCCGAAGCCGGTTCCTCATCGTCGACGATCTCGCAGCGCATACGCACCATCTCGGCGAGTGCCCAGTAGGCCACGCCCTCGCCGTAGGAGAGACAGCGGCCGCGGTGCCACCAGATGTCTCCGGCCAGGCCGTCGATGTACTTCTCGAACTCCCAGGAGAGGCGGGACTTGCCGATGCCAGCGATCCCGACCACGGAGACGAGGTTTGCCTTCTTCTCCTCCGCGCTTGCGTGAAAGAGCTCCTTGACCAGGCGGAGCTCGCGCTCCCGGCCGACGAAGGGGGCCTCGAGGCCCTCGGCTTTGAGCGCGCCGGCGCGGCCTGCCGTCACCCGGAGTGCGCGGAAGAGTGGGACCGGCTCTGCCTTGCCCTTGAGTTCGTGGACGCCGGCGTCGGCGTAGGCGATCGCGGCCTCGCTCGCGCGCTTGGTGGACTCGCCGACCAGCACCGAGCCGGCTTCGGCCGCGGCCTGGATGCGCGAGGCGGTGTTGACGAGGTCGCCGGCGACCATTCCCTGGCCCTCGGCGCCGAGCGTAACCGCGGCCTCGCCGGTGAGTACCCCCGCGCGGGCACGGAGCTCTGGCGCGCCGATCTCGTCACCGAGCGCTGAGACCGCCGCGACCAGGTCGAGCGCGGCGCGGACCGCTCGCTCGGCGTCGTCTTCCTGCGCCACGGGCGTTCCCCAGACCGCCATCACGGCGTCGCCGATGAACTTCTCCACCGTGCCGCCGTAGAGCGAGATCAGCCGGTTGCAGGTCTCGAAGTAGCGAGAGAGGAGCTCGCGCACTTCCTCGGCGTCGCGTCCCTCGGAGAGCGTCGTGAAGCCGACCAGGTCGGCGAAGAGGACCGAGACCAAGCGGCGCTCGGCGGCCGGCGCGGCCGGCGGAACGGCGGCGGGAACCGTCGGCGCCGCTCCTTGGAGTGGGGTCCCGCACTCGTCGCAGAACTTCTGACCCGATTCGTTGGAGGCGCCGCATGCGGGGCAGCGCCCGGTCAGGGAGGCGCCGCACTCGCGGCAGAACTTCGCATCCGCCCGGTTGTCGGCCCCGCAGTTGGAACAGTTCACAAGCGCCCTCGCTCGGTCAGCTAACGCTTAGGCTAAAGGCCGACGCCCAGAGCGACAAGATCAGGTGTCGATCCGCTGAGCAGGCGAAATAGCCTTGTTCTCACGGCTTACCGACCCATTCAACAGTCGTTCGTCAGGCGCTTTTCGCTGCCATTTTTGGAAGTAGCGTCCACGCTCGTGGTGTACGAGCGCCCCGGCCGTAGCTCTCGTCGCCGGCTCGCTGCTCCTCGATGAAGCGAGCGAGACGGCGACGACGGGCGCGATGCGCCCGTGATAGCTGACCACCGCGCCATCCTCACGACGTCCATCCAAGACGAGCGAGGAGGAGGCACGGTGGTCGAGACCACGATGGAGCCTTCAGGCTGGTTGCGCAAGCAGCTCGAGCAGGCGAGCCCGGATCTGTTGCGGGCGATCGTGCGGGAGTTCGCGGAGGCGTTGCGCGGAGGCGGATGCGCTCTGCGGGGCGCCGTAGGGGGAGCGCAGTCTGGAGCGGGTGAAC
>DASQXE010000120.1:0-36459 GCA_035639875.1 Gaiellaceae bacterium
TGGCGCGAAAAGCGGCGCGGGCGACGGTCGGGCCGAGGCGTCGCATACCGTCGCTGAGCCCGCAGCGGCTGCCACGCGTCGTTCGTCACCTCACCGGCCCAGACGAGATCCCAGAGCGCCGGCAACAGGACGCCGGCCTCGAGGCCCGTCTCGCGCAGGAGATCGAACCAAAACAGGGCACCTGATCTGAGCGCCTCGCGGATGCGGTCATTCTCCCGGCCCTCGGGGGGCGGCAAGGCTCCGGGACGGCCGAGCGCGGGCGCGTCTTCCCGGAAGTACAAAGCGACGCGCTCCAGCCCCGCGCCGACCCAGACCACTTCGCCCGAGGCAGTCAGCTGGTCAAGCTGCGCGGGCTGGTAGCCGGGAACACGGCGCGGGAGGACGTCGCTTTCCCAGAGGCCGACGGGCAGTGAGATTCCCTGCAGGGAGACGAGTGCCTCGCGCAAGGTGGCGCGGCGGTCAACGCCCTGCCAAGCGGGAAGGAAGCGCCCGAGCGCTGCGGGTTCGACGGGCTCGATCTCCTTGCGTAGCGCAGCGAGGCTGGCCCGCCGAAGCCTGCGCAGCACGTCGGCGTCGGACCACTCGCGCTCCGAGCCGCCGGGCCGGAGCTCTCCGCGCACGAGACCGAGCTCAGCCAGCGTGGCCTCGGCATCCTCGGGCGCCAACCCGTATCGCTCGGCGACCTCGGCGGTGGTGAAGGGACCGCGCCCGCGGGCGAAGCGCCGCACAATCCATGCGAGCGGCTCGTCTCCTCCCTCCAGGTACGCGTCTGGAAGCCCCGCGGGCGGCATCGCGCCGAGGGCGTCGCGATAGCGGCCCGCGTCTTCGGCGGCGATGAGTCGTTCCTCGCCCGCGACGCGAATCCGCACGGCCCGCCGCTCCTCCTCGAGCTCGCGCGCGAGCGCCTCGTCGAACTCGCCGCGGCGCAGGTCGCCGCGTCGCAAAAGGAGATCGTGCAGGTGATCGGCGGAGTGCGCCTCGCCCCGTAGTTCGCCCTCGACCTGCTCGAGGGCGCGTGGATCGATGAGGTCGCGGAGCTCCTCCTGTCCGAGCAGCTCTTTCAGCAGATCGCGGTCGAGCGCGAGCGCTTGAGCGCGGCGCTCGGCGAGAGGCGTGTCGTCCTCGTACATGTACGTGGCGACATAGTCGAAGAGGAGCGAAGAGGCGTATGGCGAGGCGCTGGGCGTCTCCACCTCGACGAGGTCGATGCGCCGCTCGCGCAACGCCGTGAGGAGGGCCTTCAATGCCGGCAGGTCGAACACGTCCTGCAGGCATTCGCGGTACGTCTCGAGAACGACGGGGAAGTCCGCGTAGCGACGCGCCACTTGCAGCAAGCCCTGGGCCTTGAGGCGCTGCTGCCAAAGCGGTGTTCGCTGGCCGGGCCGGCGTCGGGGGATGAGCAGGGCGCGTGCGGCGTTCTCGCGGAAGCGGGCGCCGAACAGCGCCGTGCCGCCGAGCTCGGCGATGACGAGCTCCTCCATCTCCTCGGGATCGACGACGATCTCCTCGATGGGCGGCGGCGCATCCGCGTCCGGGAGATGGAACGCGATGCCATCGTCGGACCAGATGGCGTTGACCTCGAGCCCGAGTGACTCGCGCAGTCGGGCGGCGAGCGCCAGCGACCAGGGCGCGTGCACGCGACCGCCGAATGGGGTCAGCAGGCAGAGGCGCCAGTCGCCGATCTCGTCGCGGAAGCGCTCCACGACGATGGTCCGGTCGGAAGGAAGCGCGGTTGTGGCCGCTTCCTGCTCGCGCAGGTAGACGAGGAGATTCTCGGCCGCCCGGTCGTCGAGGGCATGTCGATCCATGAGTCGCGTGCGCGCGTGCGGGTCGTCGAGCGCCACGAGCTCGCGGGCCGTCTTCCCGATGGCCTCGCCGAGCTCGTACGGGCGTCCAACGCCTTCACCCTTCCAGAAGGGCACTGCGCCCGGAATTCCAGGGGCAGGCGAGACGAGCACGCGATCGCGGGTGATCTCCTCGATCCGCCAGGTCGAGGCACCGAGCAGAAAGGTCTGGCCGGCACGCGCTTCGTACACCATCTCCTCGTCGAGCTCGCCCACTCGCCCGCCGCCCTCGACGAGGTAGACGCCGAACAGGCCGCGGTCCGGAATCGTGCCCGCGTTCGTCACGGCGAGGCGGCGGGCGCCCTCGCGAGCACGGAGCACGCCGCGCACGCGGTCCCACGTGATGCGCGGGCGCAGCTCCCCGAACTCCTCCGATGGGTAGCGGCCGGCCAGCATGTCGAGCACGTTCTCGAGCTGCTGCCGAGAAAGATCGCGGAACGGATACGCCTGGCGCACGAGCTCATACAGCTCGTCGACGGAGATCTCCTCCTGTGAGCAGACGGCGACGACCTGCTGCGCGAGGACGTCGAGGGGATTACGCGGGATTTGCGTCTCCTCGATCAGCCCTTCGCGCATCCGCTCGACCACGACCGCCGACTCGAGGAGATCACCGCGGAACTTCGGGAAGATCCTCCCCTTCGAGGGCTCATCGAGGCGGTGACCGGCGCGTCCGATGCGCTGCAACCCTCGTGCGACGGACTTCGGCGACTCCACCTGGATGACGAGATCGACGGCACCCATGTCGATTCCGAGCTCGAGCGAGGACGTGGCGACCAGCACGGGTATGTCCCCGCGCTTCAACAGCTCCTCGACCTCGAGGCGTTGCTCGCGCGCCAGGGACCCGTGGTGCGCTCGGGCAATCTCCTTTTCGGCGAGCTCGTTCAGTCGCAGCGCGAGGCGCTCGGCCAGACGCCGGTTGTTGACGAACACGATCGTCGACCGATGCTGCTCGACGAGCTCGAGTAGGGCGGGGTAGACGGACGGCCAGATGGACGAGCCCTCGCCCGGCTCACGCATGTCGTCGAGCGGAACGACGACGCGGAGGTCGAGCTCCTTTGCGCGCCCAGCGTCGACCAGCTCGATCGGCCGGCCGCCGGACACGAAGCGTCCGATCTCGTCCATCGGCCGCTGCGTCGCCGACAGGCCGACTCGCTGGAACGGCTCACCGGTCAGCCGTTCGAGGCGCTCGAGGCTCAACGCAAGATGGGTGCCGCGCTTCGAGCCGGCGACGGCGTGGACCTCGTCGACCACCACGAAGCGGACCGGGCGGAGGGTCTCGCGCGCCCGAGAGGTGAGCATGAGGAATAGCGACTCGGGTGTCGTGATGAGGATGTCCGGCGGCCGCTTGAGCATCGCCGCCCGCTCCTTCGCCGGCGTGTCGCCGGTCCGGACGGCCACGGAGAGATTCGAGCCGATGCCGGCGAGCGGCCCGCGGAGGTTGCGCTCGACGTCGTAGTTGAGCGCCTTCAGCGGGCTGACGTAGAGGACCTGCGTGCCCTTGCCCGGCTTCGCCTGGTCGAGCGCCCACAGGAAGGCGGCGAGCGTCTTGCCGGAGCCGGTCGGCGCCTGGATGAGGGTGTGGCTGCCGGAGGCAATCGCGGGCCAGCCACGCTCCTGGGCGGGGGTCGGCCCGTCGAAGGTGCGCTCGAACCACTCGCGAACGGGCCGACTGAACGGTGCTAGCGCGTCCACATCCCCAGCCTACCGGTGGGGGCAGGGGCGGCAGGGAGCCGCTTCCTTGGATAGGGATGCGCCCATCCCACCTCCCGCTTCCAGCGTATTGAGAAGCGGCGCGCGCGTGGTCGTCCGAAGGTGAGAAGACGCGCGCCGATTAGAATCGAGGCCGTGGCAACCGTCCGCCCCGCCCGCCTCCACTTCACCGGCGACGACGAAGCCGATGCCCTCCTCGCCGAGGACCCGCTCGCCCTCCTGATCGGCTTCGAGCTCGACCAGCAGGTCTCGCTGCAAAAGGCATTTTCCGGTCCGCTTGAGCTCAAGCGGCGGCTCGGCCGCCTCGATGCCCGCGAGATTGCCGGCATGGACGCGGGCGAGCTCGACCGCGCCTTCCGCCAAAAACCGGCGCTCCACCGATATCCGGGCACGATGGCCGAGCGCACCCAGTCCCTCTGCGCCGCCATCGCGAGCGAGTACGACGGCGACGCAGCCCGCATCTGGAACGAAGCCGAGACCGGAGCCGACCTCGAGCGGCGGCTGCTCGACCTCCCCGGCATCGGCCCCATGAAGGCCCACACCCTCATCGCCATACTCGTCAAGCGGTACGGCGTTCGGCCGCCGGGTTGGGAGGACGTCGCGCCGACCCACCACACCCTCGCCGACGTGGACTCCCCCGAGGCGCTCGAGGACTACCAGGAGAAGAAGCGGGCCTACAAGGCGTCCCTAAGGGCGGCGCGCGCGGCCAAGTAGCCGCACATGCCGTGCACGCCGCCGCCGGGCGGCGTCGAGGCCGAGCAGAGGTAGATCCCGCGCGCCGGCGTCCGATACGGAACCGGTCGTAGGGCAGGCCGCGTGAGAAGCCCCCAGAGAGTCGCGGCGCCGGCGTTCAAATCGCCGCCTACGAGATTGCGGTTGCGCCGCTCGAGCTCCATGGGCGGCAGCACGCTCCGGGCGAGCACGAGCTCGCGAAACCCCGGCGCGAAGCGCTCGATCTGCGATTCGATCCGCCCGCTCATGTCGATCGTCGAGCCGTTGGGGACGTGGCAGTACGCCCACGCGGTGTGCTTTCCCTCCGGGGCGCGGCTGGGATCGAAGAGGCTGTGCTGCGCGAGGAGGACGAAGGGCCGCTCGGCGTGCTGTCCTTGCCACGGCGCCCGCTCGGAGGCGCGGATCTCGTCGAGCGTGCCGCCGAGATGAACGGTGCCTGCGCCCGCACACTCGCGGGCCCGCCACGGGATCGGTCCGGCGAGGGCGAAGTCGACCTTGAATGCCCCCGGGCCGTGGCGAAAACGGACGAGGCGCTCTACGTAGCGCCCCGGCAGGCGGCGTCTCGCGATGCGGGCGAGCTCGCGCGGGACTACGTCGCAGAGTACGGTCTCGGCGCCGGTGTCCTCGACCGAGTCGACGGGCGCCCGCGGAAACGCCTCGCCTCCGAGCCCGCGCAAAATCGAGACGAGCGAATCGGCGATCCGCTGCGAGCCGCCGCATGGAAAAGGCCAGCCGAAGAGGTGACCGGAAGCGAGCAGGACGAGGGCGAAGCCGGCCGTGGGACTGCGCTCCAGGGGCACCATCGAGTGCGCCGCGCAGCCGGCGAAGAGGGCGCGCGCCCGCTCGGTGGCGAAAGCGGCGCGGGCGAGACCGGCCGCCGGCCGGAGCGCATGTAGACCGAAACGCGCGAGGGCAACCGGGTGTTTGGGCGCGGCGATCAGCGGGCCGAGCACGGCGCGCTCGAGCTCCTGCCACGCCGCAGCGACCGAGCCGACGAGCCGGCGGTACGCCTCCCCGTCCGGCCCGAGGCCCGCGGCCGTGGCCTCGAGGGAGCCTTGCATGAGCGCCGCGCTCCCGTCGTCAAACGGATGCGCGAGCGGATAGGTCGGATGGACGATTTCGAGCCCGTGCTCGCGGAGAGGGAGCTGCCTGAAAAAGGGCGAGCCCGGGATGAACGGATGGATCGAGGAACAGACGTCGTGGACGAAGCCCGGCAGGGTCAGCTCCGCCGACCGCACGCCGCCGCCGAGCGTCCCCTCGGCCTCGAAGACAGCGACGCGCCGGCCAGCCTGGGCCATCGTGATCGCCGCTGCAAGGCCGTTCGGCCCCGAGCCGACGACAGCGACGTCGCGGGTCAGCTGACTTCGGCGAGAACGGACGAGCGCGCCTCCCGGACCATTTCCCGCGCGATGACGAGCCGCTGGATCTCGTTCGTCCCCTCGTAAATCTGGGTGATCTTGGCGTCGCGCATCATGCGCTCGACCGGATACTCCTTCATGTAGCCATAGCCGCCGAGGATCTGAACGGCGTCGGTCGTGACGTCCATGGCCGTATCCGAGCAGAAAAGCTTCGCCATCGCGGAGACCTTCGTCAGCCCCGGAGCATCCTCGTCGATCATGAGCCCCGTCTTGTAGAGGAGCGCGCGGCCGGCCTCGCAGCGCGTCTCCATGTCGGCGAGCTTCCCCGCCACGAGCTGGTGCTCGGCGATCGGCTGCCCCATCGTCTCTCGGCTTTTCGCGTACTCGAGGGCGTAGTCCGTCGCGCCCTGAGCGATCCCGAGCGCCTGCGCGGCGATGCCCGGCCGGGAGCGGTCGAGGACGCGCATCGCGATCTTGAATCCCTCGCCCTCGGCGCCGACGAGGTTCTCGGCCGGCACGCGGCAGTCGTTGAAGAAGAGCTCACCCGTCGTCGAGCCCTTGATTCCCATCTTCGGCTCGATCCTGCCGGCCTCGAACCCACGCGTATCCGCCTCGACGACGAAGCAGGAAATCCCGGGGTGCCCCGCATCCGGATCCGTCTTGGCGAAGACGGTGTACAGCCCGGCGACCCCCGCGTTCGTGATGAAGCGTTTCGATCCGTTCAGAACGTACTCGCCGCCGTCGCGGCGCGCCTCGGTTCGCATGGCGGCCGAGTCCGACCCGGATCCGGCCTCCGTCAGCGCGTAGGCGCCCAGCCACTCGCCGCTCGCCAGGCGCGGGAGATAGCGATCTTTCTGCTCCTCCGTGCCCGCGAGCTTGAGCGCGAGCGAGGCGAGCTCCTGCACCGCGAGGACGAGACCCGTCGTGGCACACGCGCGCGAGACCTCCTCGACGGCGACGAGGACCATGAGCGCTCCGGCCTCCGACCCCCCGTGGCGCTCCTCGAAGCCGAGCCCGAAGAGGTCGTGCTCGCGGAAGAGGTCGACGAGGTCGGAGGGGAACTCCGCCGACTCGTCGATCTCGGCCGCCCGTGGCGCAACGCGCTCGCGCGCGAGCGTACGGACCAGCTCCCGGATCTCGCGCTGAACGTCCGAAAGCGGATCCCAGGCCACGGCGGCCGATTCTAGCCGTGGCCCGGAGCCGCTCAGGTGAGGCGCTCGGTCGTGTGCGTTTCGATCACGACGGCGCGGAAACGGGCACCGTCCAGCCCGGCCGGCCGCGTCGTAAGCGGCTCGACCCCGTAGTGCTCGTATGCGGTCCGCTCCTTGTGGGGCGAGATCGCGACGACGGCGGGATCGGCAAGGAATGTGCCCGTGTCGTCCTCTTCGTCGTAGGTCGGAGCGCTTTCGACGACGTCCTTCGTCCAGGGCAGCCGGATCTCGTCGTCGACGTGCTCGATGCCGCGGATTGGTACGAGGACGCGCGGCCCCTTGCCGGCGACGCCGCTCCAGAGACCGAGCCATTCGGGCCGTCCTGTCGCATCGTCGACGAACACGAGGTCGACGAAGCCGACAGATTTGCCGTTCGCATCGATGACTTCGCGGCCGGCCAAGGGCTGCAGCTCCTGGATCGAGTAGGTCTCGAGCATGCTGCCTCCTTTCACGTCAACTGTTCCCGCTCGCGCGGGGAGGAAAACGGAAGCGCGCGTGCAGGTGGTTGTCGTGATTCCAGAGGATCTGCACGACGCCGGGCGGACCCACCAGCCCAGTGTTCGGCCCGACGTACACGAGCTCGGCGCCTGCCCGAACGAAGAGATCGACGAGCCCCTGCGCGAGGCGGTGGTCGATCTGCCCGACGGAGGTCGGCGGCCGTTCCCGACGGTCGAGCCGCGGGTAGTAGACGTCGACGTCGAGGCCGTTCTGGTGGGTCGCGTGCTTGGGCCCGAAGTAGCCGCCGTGCCGCCGGCTGAGGTCGCCGATCCCGACCCGGGGCGCGTCGGGATGCTCCGCGGCGTACGCTGCGACGACTTGGAGCACCTTGCGAACAAGGCCGTCCGTTCCCCAACGCCGCCAGGGCCGGTTCGGCCGCCTGTGCAAGAGCGGGTCCCACGTGAAGTAGTGCGCCCCGGAGCCGGGCAGCTGGACTCCGCGCACGAGTCGGCCGTTGCCGGGAGTGCCGAGAGCGAGCGAGTGGCGCCAGTGGATCTCCTCGGCCTGCGGCGGGGGAACCAGCCGTCGCTCCGTGGTGAACGGGCTCAGGAAGCCGCACGCGAAAAAGAGAAACGACACCAGGGCAAGCGTCCGCACGCCGGGAGTACGCGGACTTCGGCCTGAGCGGTCCGCGTACACGCGACATGGGCATCTCCGTCTTCTTCTCGCTCCTCGCGCTCGCGGCTCCGACCGCGCACGAGCGCCACGTCGTCGGCCACTCCGTCTTCGGGCGCCCGATCGTCGTGGTCGAGACCGGCAACCCGCTCAGCACGGCGCGGGTGCTCGTGGTCGGCTGCATCCACGGGAACGAGCCGGCCGGCATAGCCGTCACGCGACGTCTCCTCACCGCTGCGCCGCCGCGACGCATCGACCTCTGGATCCTCCCGAACCTCAACCCGGACGGACGGGCTCTCGGCGTGCGCCAGAACGGTCGCGGCGTCGACCTCAACCGCAATTTCTCCTCCGGCTGGCGGCCGAACGGAGTGCGCTGGGATCCGACGTATCCCGGTCCCCGTCCCTTCTCCGAACCAGAGACGCGGACTGCGAGGGCGCTCATCCGACAGGTTCGACCGACGATCACGATCTGGTTCCACCAGCCTCAGGCCGTCGTGCGGGGGTGGGGCGACAGCATCCCAGTCGCGCGCCGCTACGCCCGCCTCGCGCGCGTTCCCTATCGCACTCTGCCGACGCCGAACGGAGCGGCGACTTGGTGGCAGAGCGACCACTTCCCTGGCACGAGCGCGTTCGTCGTCGAGCTTCCGCCGGGAAGCCTCTCGCGCGCGGCCGTCCGCCGCTACGCCGCGGCCGTCCTCGCCTTGACCTCTTCGGACCTGGCCAGGTGGGCGCCCGCCTCTTCCATGTCCCGAAGCGCGCGCTCGGAGTCGCCGGGCTCCACGTCGACGCCGCGCACGGCGTCCTCGACGACGGTAACGTCGAATCCGAGCCGGAGCGCATCCAACACGCTGTTCTTGACGCAGTAGTCGGTCGCTAGACCCGTGACGAACAGCCGGTCCACCCCGCGCTCGCGCAGGAGGTCGCCGAGCCGCGTGTCCTGAAAGGCGGAGTACCCCTGGCTGTTCGGGTCCTGGCCCTTGTCGAGGACGATGTCCACCTTCGCGCGTTCGAGCGCCGGATGGAGCTCGGCGCCCGGGGAGCCCTGGACGCAGTGCACCGGCCAGATGGACGGGGGGTCGGCGCCCCGCCACTTGGCGGGATCCACCTCCACGCCTCGAAACGAGCCGTGAGCCGGCGGGTGCCAGTCACGCGTCGCGATTACGAGGTCGAAGGAGTCGAGGAGCTTGTTGATCGGCCCGGCAATGCGGTCGCCTTCGGCCACGGGCAAGGCGCCGCCCGGCGTGAAGTCGTTCTGGAAGTCGACGACGAGGAGTGCGTCCACGCTCCGAGTCTAGACAGAGCCTCGCGGGACCCGTGAGCGCGAGCTCAACGTAGGTTCGTGGATGGACTCGATCGTGACCCAGCCTCGTATAGTCGGCGCGCAATGCCTGCTTCGGGCCGCGACGAGCGCGCCTGGGTGCGGGGCGCCCAAGCGGGGTCGGCCTCGGACCTCGAGGCCCTCTTTCGCAGCCACTGGCCGCGGGCCTACCGGGCTGCGTACCTCGTCGTCCAGGATCGGGCCGCCGCCGAGGACATTGCCCAGGAGGCGTTCATCTCGGCCGTCCGGGCCCTCGGCTCATTCGACCGCCGCCGACCGTTCGGCCCCTGGTTGCACCGCATCGTCGTCAACCGCGCGATCGACTGGACCCGAGCCCGTTCGCTGCGCCGCGAGGTTGGAGAGGAGCCGCTTGCGGGCGCGGCCGCCCCGGCAGAGAACCCCGCGCGTCCGCTGTCCCCAGGCGTCGTCTCCGCGCTCGCCGACCTCTCGCCCGACCATCGCGCCGTGATCGTCCTTCGCTATCTGCTCGAGTACACGCCCGGAGAGATCGCGAAGCTGCTCGACCTTCCGCGCGGAACCGTCAACTCGCGGCTGCGGCGCGGTCTCGACACATTGCAAGGACGCCTCGAGGAGGAGAGGTGACCGACGCCGAGCTGCGCGAGCGCCTCGCCGGCAATCCCATCCCAGGTGAGCGCGAGAGCGAAGATCGCGCGTGGGCGATCGTTCGCGAAGCCTACGACCAGCGCGAGCGAGTCCCGCGCACGGACCGGCGCTGGCGTCCGGTCATCGTCCTCGCGCTCATCGCGGCCGTGGTCGCGGCTGCCGTGACGGCACCGGGCCGCGCCGTCGTCGAGAAGCTCCGCGAGGCAGTCGGTCTCGAAAAGACCGAGCCGCGCCTGCTGCGCCTTCCCGCAGGCGGACTCCTCCTCGTCGATTCTGCGCACGGGCCGTGGGTCGCTCACCGGGACGGTTCGAAACGGCGCCTCGGCTCATACGAGGCCGCGTCGTGGTCACCGCGCGGGAAGTTCGTGGTCGCCACGCGCGGTCGTGACGTGGTCGCGCTCGAGCCAGACGGAGACGTGCACTGGACTCTCACCCGACCGCACCGGGTGTCGGACGCTCGCTGGGCCCCGAGCGGCTTCCGGATCGCGTACCGCGAAGGGAACACGCTGCGCGTCGTCATCGGCAACGGCGAAGGCGACCACCTGCTCGCGCGCGCGGTCGCCGCCGTCGCACCCGCCTGGAGGCCGGAGCCCGCCGGCTTGAACGTCGCCGCCTACGCGAGT
This sequence comes from Gaiellaceae bacterium, assembly GCA_035639875.1. GTDB lineage: Bacteria > Actinomycetota > Thermoleophilia > Gaiellales > Gaiellaceae > JAIBJP01. Next base: position 10,534 of record DASQXE010000120.1, read on the forward strand.
CGCGACGGCACCGTGCACGTCGTCGCCGTGGATACACGCCAGGAGCTCTGGCACACGTACGCCGGCGCGCCCGTGACCCGACTTCTCTGGTCGGAGGGATCGCTCCTCGTCTGGCGCGGTGGGATCGGGCACCTCTACGACTTCGGCGGACGCCTCCAGGAGACCATCGAGCTGCGGCCGGGCCACGTCGTGCTCGGCGCGACCTTCGCCCCGAACGGCGAGCTCTTCTACACGGACTACGACCCGCAGGCGCGCAAGACGAGCGTCGTGCGGATGGACGGAAAGCCGCAGACGATCTTCCGCGGCGCCGGTCGTCTCGAGGACGTCGTGTCCTCGCCCAACGGCAACTGGCTACTCGTCACATGGACGTCCGCAGACGAGTGGCTCTTCCTGCACATGCCGTCGGTCGACCGGTTCCTGACGGTGACGAACGTCATCGCCCAGTTCGATCCTGGCGCGACCGGGCCTCGCGCCGCTCCCCGCATAGCGGGGTGGTGCTGCTCGTGAGGGTGCGCGTCGTTCTTGCCGCCGCCATGCTCGCGGTCGTGTTCGCTTGGAGCTCGCTCGCCGCCGGACCGGTCCGCGACCGACTCGACTGGCGTAGCCCAAGGATCGCCAGGGCCGGACCCCTCGCCGTCGCTTACCCACAGGACTGGCATGCCCTCAGCCGTTCAGGCAACGGCCTGTCAATCGCCTCGTTTCCGCTCTCGCGCCGCTGGCTCGACTCGGAACAGAAGTCGATGCCGGCCGACGGCGTCTTCATCTGGGCCTTCACGTACGGCCACATGCCCGCGAAATTCGCGGCGGCGTTTCCGGTTCGACCGGCTCGCCTCCGTCTCGACCCGAAGACGTTCGCGTATTACGAATGTGGGTTCAATCTCGAGGGCTACGCGCTCCGCTTTCGCGATCACGGATACACCGTCCAGGTGATGGTGGCGCTCGGCAGGCACGCCGACCCGAACGCAGCCCTGGAAGTCGTGAACCGCCTCGGCGTCAGCTAGCCGCTGCCGTATCCGTAGCCGCCCCCGCCCCTGGTCACTTCCTGCCCGCCCGTCGTGGCGCCTCCTGCGCCGGCCCCGCCGAGCGTGAGCGTTCCCGACCATACGACGGCTGCGGTCCGGTTGGATTGCACCATGCGCGTGCTCACGATCGGTCACGGGACCCGGCCCATCGAGGAGCTGGTCAAGACGCTGCGACGTGGAGGGGCGCAAACGCTCGTGGACGTGCGCCGGTTTCCGGGATCGCGCCGAAATCCCCAGTTCAACCAAGCAGCCCTCGAGCGGACGCTCGCGCAGGCACGCATCGCCTACCGGCACGAGGTCGAGCTCGGCGGGCGCCGAAGCGGCGAGCCGGGTGAAGAACGCTTCGGCTGCATCCGCACGGCCGCCTTCCGCAGCTACGCCGCGCGGATGGGAACCGCTGCCTGGCAAGCAGCGCTCGCCCGCGCGCTGGCCGAGCCAGCTCCGTGCTTCATGTGCGCGGAGACGGCGTGGTGGAAGTGCCACCGGCGCCTGATCGCCGAGCTACTCGGCGCCCGTGGTCACGAGGTCATCCACCTATTGGGCCCGCACGAATACGCGCCGCATCTCCTTTGGGACGAGGCCGAGGTCCGTGACGAGAAGCTCTATCTTTGCGGCGAGCTGGTCGCGTGATGATCCTCGAAAACGGCATCATCAGGACGATGGATCCGGCGCTTCCCCGCGCGGGCGCGCTGGCCGTCGCCGGTGACGTGATCGCCGGCGGCGTCGGGACGCACGAGACCGCGTTGGCGAGCCCGGAGCGTGTCGATCTCGGTGGACGCTGCGTGCTGCCCGGCTTCAGCGACGCGCACGTTCACTTCCCGACGTGGTCGCTCGCGCAGCGGCAGGTGCGCCTGGAAGGAGCGAGTTCGATCGAAGAAGCGCTGGCGCGGGTCGCGGCGGCAATGCCCGCCGTCCAAAAGGGCCGGTGGCTGCGCGGCCTCGGCTGGCGAAGCGGGGACTGGTCACCCCCGATCGAGCCGACGAAGGAGGCACTCGATGCGGTGACGGGGAACGTGCCCGTGGCGCTCATGGCCAAGGACTACCACTCGCTCTGGCTGAACTCCGCCGCGCTCGCGCAGGCGGACGGCGATTTCCAGGTCCCGGGCGGCGTCGTGGAGCGCGACGAACGCGGTGAGCCGACCGGCGTTCTGCGCGAGGAGTGCGCGTGGCATTTCAGGGACACGTACGTGCGCCCCACGCTCGAGGAGATGGTGGAGGCCTCGCGCGAGGGCGTCCGCGTCGCGAACGCGCGCGGGGTCACCTCCGTGCACGACAAGGACGGCTGGCTCGGTGCGCTGGCCGTCTGGCAGGAACTGCGTCGCGACGGGGCACTGACCGTGCGCATCTGGCAATCGCTGCCGCACGAGCACATCGACGCGCTCGCCGAGCTCGGCATCCGTGCCGGCCTTGGCGACGACGTCGTGCGCATCGGCTACATCAAGGCGTTCATGGACGGCACGCTGGGCTCGGGCACCGCCCGCCTCCTCGACGGCGGCGGGGTGGAGATCACGAGTCGGGACGAGCTCGAAGACATTGTGCGGCGCGCCGCGCGCGCCGGCTTCCCCGTCGCCGTGCACGCGATCGGGGACCTGGCCAACCGCGACGCGCTCGACGCCTTCGAATCCGCAGCGGACGAGTGGCGCCCGCGCGGATTACGACCGCGCATCGAGCATGCCCAGCTCCTGACCGCGGAGGACGTGCCGCGCTTCGCGCGGCTCGGCGTTGCCGCCTCCGTCCAGTTCAGCCATGCCCCCTCCGACCGCGACATCGCCGATCGCCGGTGGGCCGGGATGACTGACCGGGCCTACGCCTTTCGCTCGCTCCTCGACTCGGGGGCGCACCTTGCGAATGGATCGGACGCTCCGATCGAAGAGCTGGATCCTCTGCTCGGAATCCGCGCCGGCGTCCTGCGCACGCTCGACGCGAGGGATTCCTGGCATCCCGAACAACGCGTGACCGTCGCCGAGGCGCTGGAGGCCACGTGCGTCGCACCCGCCTGGCTTTGCGGCGACGAGCGCCGGCGCGGGAAGCTCCTCCCTGGGTACCTCGCGGATCTCGTGGTTCTCGACCGCGACCCGCTCGAGTGTCCGCTCGAGGAGCTCGCCAACATCGAGGTGGTCGCAACGATGCTTGGCGGGCGCTGGGTCTTCAACGCCCCACCGTGGGACTAGAATTAGGGCATGGCGATGCGAACGATGAAGGCCGTGCACGACGAGTCCTGCTCGGTCGCGTGCACCGCCGAGATCATCGGGTCGAAATGGACCGCGATCATCGTCCACGATCTCTCCGAGGGGCCCCGGCGCTTCTCCGAGCTCGAGCGATCGTGCCCGGGGATCAGTCCGCGCACGCTGTCCGAGCGGTTGCGGGTCCTCGAGCAAGAGGGCGTCATCGCGCGCACGAGCGCGCGGCGGCGCGTCGATTACGAGCTGACCGAGAAGGGCGAGGCGCTCCTGCCGATCATCGACGCCATGCGGCGCTTTGGGCACAAATGGCTCGTTCCAGAGCGCGGCCACGCCCATCAGCCGGACGCGGCCTCCGTCGGCTAGCGGAGCTCCCCCAGCGCGAGGAGCGCCTCGCGCGCGGTCGCCACGCCCAGCGGTATATAGCGCGCCAGGATGCGCTCGTTCGGCGAGTGCATGTTCGCGTCGGGGAGCCCGAACCCCGTCAGGATCGCTGGGATGCCGCGCTCGACGAGCGCCGGCACGAGCGGGATCGATCCGCCCGAGCGCAGGAGAAGCGGCCGCTTCCCGAGCACTCGCTCGAACGCATCCTGCGCGAGGCGGACGGCCGCGGCATCGGGTGGGCTCAGCGCTCCGGGCGTGGCCGAGCGGCGCGTGATCTCGAGCTCGGCGCCTCGCGGAGCAGCCTCGCGAAGGAGATCCTCGAAGCCGTCGGCGATCCGAGCCGCATCCTGTCCTGGGGCAAGTCGGATGGAGACATTCGCGACGGCCTCGACCGGGAGCACAGTCTTGACGAGGTCCGGCTCGCCGGCGCGGATGCCGTGCACGTCCACCGCGGCGCCGGCGACGACGCGCCGATAGAAGTCGGCCGCGGCGCGCTCGTCCGTCGGGTGTGCGCCGGCATCCGCGAGGACCTGCGCGCCCGAGTCGAGCTCGTCCCATGAACGGACCTCCTCGTCGGTCGGCGGCGCGACGCCCTCGCGGAGCTCGTCCGGAACGGGCACGACCGCCTCGAGGACACGCATGAGGGCGTGGATCGCGTTCAGCGCGGCGCCGCCGAACAATCCGGAGTGAAGGTCGCGCTCGCCGGTTCGAAGCCTGAGGTGGAAGTACGCGAGGCCGCGGACCCCGAGGTCGAACGCCGGCACGTCCATCCGCGGCATGCCGCCGTCGAAGATGAGGCAGGCGTCAGCACCGCGTTCGTCCGCCGCGAGGAACTCGACGATCGACTCGCCGCCGATCTCCTCCTCGCCGTCGAACGCGACACGCACGTTGACCGGCAAGGCGCCCTCCTCCGCGAGCGTGCGCGCGGCCTTGAGAGCGAGATACGAGTTGCCCTTGTCGTCGATCGCGCCGCGCGCGTAGACGTAGCCGTCGCGAAGCTCGGGCTGGAAGGGCTCCGATTCCCACAGCTCGAGCGGAGCGGGCGGCTGCACGTCGAAGTGGCCGTAGAGGAGGATGGTGGGTGCCGTCGCAACGCCGTTGGACGCCGGAATCTCGCCGACGACGAGCGGCAGGCGCGTCGTCTCGACGAGCTCGGCCTCGCCGCCCGCGGCCTGCACGAAGTCGCGTAACCACTCCGCGGCGCGCCTGACGTCGTCCGCATGCGCCGGGTCGGCGCTCACGCTCGGGATGCGAAGCCACTCGAAGAGCTCGTCGAGCCAGGCGGGATCCGGCGTCTGAGCGTCGGTCACGGGGAGGGGAGTCTACTGGGGCCACCCCGAGCCACCACCCGCTTTCGAGCGTACCCCAGCCCAGCGTACGCGTGTGCGCCGGAATGTGACGGTTCTGCGCCGGGGAATAGAGCCGGCAGGCGGCTTCAGGCGACTTCGCGGAGCTTCTGGCTCTCCGCGAGGGCCTGCAGCTTCTTCAGGCTCTGGTTCTCGATCTGCCGCACGCGCTCACGCGTCACGTTGAACGTGCGGCCGACCTCGTCGAGCGTGCGCGGATGCTGGCCGTCGAGCCCGTAGCGGAGCTCGAGCACACGGCGCTCGCGGGGAGACAGCGCCCCGAGGATTCGCTTCAGCGTCTCCTTCCGCAACGTCGTCTCTGCCGCCTCGTCCGGAAGCGCGGCCGACTGATCCGCGAGGAAGTGGCCGAACTCGGACTCCTCCTCGTCGCCCACCGGCTTCTCGAGCGACACCGGCGCCTGGGCACTGCGCCGGATCTGCTCGACCTCTTCCCGGTCGATCTCGAGCTCGCGGGCGATCTCCTCGGCGGTCGGATCGTGGCCGAGCTCGGCGATCAGCTTGCGCTCGGCTCGGGTGATCTTGTTCAGCTTCTCGACCACGTGCACCGGCATGCGGATCGTGCGCGCCTTGTCGGCCAGCGCCCGGGCGACCGCCTGCCGGATCCACCAGGTCGCGTAGGTGGAGAACTTGAAGCCCTTGCGGTAGTCGAACTTCTCGGCCGCGCGGACGAGGCCGATCGTGCCCTCCTGGATCAGATCGAGAAACGGGAGGCCCTGGTTTCGGTAGTTCTTGGCGATCGAGACGACGAGCCGGAGGTTGGCCTCGACCATCTGCTGCTTGGCACGGTGGTCGCCGCGCTCGATGCGCTTCGAGAGCTCGACCTCCTGCGCCGCCGTCAGAAGCGGCACGCGGCCGATGTCCTTGAGGAAGAGCTGGAGCGAATCGGTGGAGATGTCGTGCGCCTCGGGCTCCGGCTCGGCCTCCGCCTCCTCGGCCGCGCCCGTGCTCTCCAGCACCTCGATATGGAGCTCCTCGAGCGCCTGGTAGAACTCGTCCACCTGCGCCGGCTCGAATTCGAGCTCGTCGAGGGCGAGCGCGATTTCGTCCTGTGTGAGGAAGCCCGCTTCCTGTCCCTGGCGAACGAGCGCCTTCGCGCCGTCGTCCTCCAGCATCACCGCCGCAGCTCCATTCCCTCTCCCCTCAGCCATCAACCCCCCTCCCTGACCGTAGTGACGGCCTCCGGTTTGTCAACGTCCGCCCCGTTGCAAAATGGAATCGCGCGTGGCGCGACTTTTGCATGAGCACCGGACATATCGCTATGGGCCAACCGGACTATTTCTTTGTCGTTAGGTCCCAACGGCTTCTAGACGAGAAAGCAGTGTTTTCGCTTCCTTTCCGTAGGTGCCACGGGAATCCACAGCAACTGCGCGCTCGAGCTGGACGCGCGCGTCCTTGACGTCTCTGATCCAGAGGAGAAGCAATCCAAGGTGGAACCGGACGACGGCTGCCCGCGGGTGGGAACGCGCCAGCGGCCCGAGATGGGAGAAGGATTCGGCCGGCTTGTCCTTGTCGAAGCGCCCGACCGCATCCGCAACGGCAGCCGCGAGGCTGCTCGGGTCGAGAGCGAGGGCACGGGCAAACGCCGCGCTCGCCGACACCGGCCGCCCGATCCGCTGCAGGGCGACGCCGTACATGAGGTTGGGGTCGACACCGCCGGACCGCGCCGCTCGCCGGAGGGCAGCCAGTTGGCGCTCCGGGGGAAGGTGCGCGAGCGTCGGCGGAGGGCCGAAGCTCGGATAGAAGAACGGGTGGCCGGGCGCCATCTCGGGATGGAGCAGGTCGTCGGCACGCAACGCCGACGGCGTGTTGGGGTCTCGGCGCTCCCCCTCTCGCCACTGCGCCGCGGCGCCGGTATCGTCGCCGCGGGCGTAGAGAGCGAGGCCCAGGTGAAGCCGCACGAGCGCCGAGTTTGGATGGCCGGCGACGAGTCGTTGGAGACGCGCCACCGTTCCCGTCGGCCAAGCCGAAATCGCTGCTCCAACGGCCGCCTCGAGCGACCCGGGATCGCGCGAGAGGAGTGCCTCGAACTCTCCATGCGCCTCCGCCCGGTCGCCGCGGTCGTAGGCGCGCTCGGCCGCGCGCAGAGCGCGGGCCTCCGAATCGTTGCGAAGAAGGATGCTGAGCTCGAGCGCGGGCGGACCGCGCCTCACCTGCGTCTCGGCCACAGGCGCCTCCCCGCCGGACAGGCTCACCCCGATGACGACCCCCGCGGCCGCGAGAGCGACGAGGCCCACCAGGGCGCGCACGCGGGTGCGTGGAGACACGCCGACGAGCGTAGCCGCGGCACCCGGAGGCGAGCACCTCGACGTTGCTATATTTCTTGAAGTGACGAGCTACCGCGAGCTGCTGCAGCAGGTGAAAGGCGAGATCGACGAGATCGACGCCGCGCGCGCGCGAGAGTTCGTCGAAGAGGACTCGCCGGCGATTATCGATGTGCGCGAGCGCGACGAGTGGGAAGAAGGCCACCTCCCCGGCGCCGCGCACATCCCGCGCGGTTACCTCGAATCCCGCATCGAAGCCGCAGTTCCGGACAAAACCCACCCGGTCCTCGTCTACTGCGCGGCCGGCAACCGCTCAGCCTTCGCCGCGAAGACGCTCGAGGAGCTCGGCTACGGCAGCGTCGTCTCCCTCGCCGGCGGGTTCACGGACTGGAAGCGGAACGGCTTTCCGTTCGAGATCCCCCAGGCCCTCGAGGAGGCGAAGCGCCGCCGCTACAGCCGGCACCTGCTCATTCCCGAGGTCGGCGAGGAGGGACAACTGCGGCTTCTCGACTCGCGCGTCCTCCTCATCGGGGCCGGCGGGCTCGGCTCGCCCGCCTCGCTGTACCTCGCCGCCGCAGGCGTCGGCACGCTCGGCATCGTCGACGACGACGCGGTCGACGAGACGAACCTGCAACGCCAGATCATCCATTCGACGGAGCGCCTGGGCGACTCGAAGGCCGAGTCGGCGAAGCGGACGATCGAGGCGCTCAACCCCGATGTCACCGTCAAGGTCTTTCGCGAGCGACTCACGTCCGAGAACGTCGACCGCATCCTCGGCGAAGGTTGGGACGTCATCGTCGACGGGGCGGACAACTTCCCGACCCGCTACCTACTCAACGACGCCTCCGTCTGGCACGGGATCCCCGTAGTGCACGGCTCGATCTACCGGTTCGAGGGCCAGACGACCGTGTTCAAGCCCCATGAGGGGCCGTGCTATCGCTGCCTCTTCCCGCAGCCGCCGCCCCCCGAGCTCGCGCCGAGCTGCGCGGAGGGGGGCGTGCTCGGAGTCCTGCCGGGCGTGATCGGCTCGCTACAGGCGAACGAGGCGCTCAAGCTGGCGCTCGGAATCGGCGAGCCGCTGATCGGACGTCTGCTCATGTTCGACGCGCTCGCAGCGACGTTCACCGAGATCAACCTGCGCCGCGACCCCGACTGCCCCGTGTGCGGCGAGAACCCCACGATCACGGACTACATCGACTACGTCGAGTTCTGCCAGGGCGGCAGCACTCACGTGACGCCGTGAGCCGCGTCCGGATTCCACCCACGCTGCGTGACGCGGCCGGCGGCGCCCATGAGGTCGAGGCCTCCGGCGACACGCTGCGCGACCTGCTGGCCGATCTCGCCGAGCGTTTTCCCACGCTGGGCCGTCAGGTGCTCCAGAACGGCGACGGGCTCGCTCCGTTCGTCAACGTGTACGTGGACAACGAGGACGTTCGCACGCTCGACGGCCTCGACACCGAGGTGCACGAGGGCTCGACGGTCATCCTCCTGCCGGCGATGGCCGGCGGCGAGCGGACGCTGACTCCTTCTCTCCTCGACGCGATCGGGTCGACGCCGCTCGTCGAGCTGCCGCATCTCGCACCACATGAGGGCATCAGGCTGTACGCGAAGCTCGAAGGCCAGAACCCGACCGGGTCGCTCAAGGACCGGATCGCGAAGGCGATGGTCGAAGCGGCCGAGGCGGCCGGCGAGCTCGAGCCGGGCCGCGAGCTGCTCGAGCCGACCAGCGGCAACACTGGCATCTCCCTCGCGATGGTGGCGAAGCTCAAGGGCTATCCGCTCACTTGTGTGATCCCGGAGAACGCGACTCCGGAACGGATCAAGCTGCTGGACCTCTACGGAGCGAAGCTCGTCTACTCGCCGGCCTCAGCAGGCTCGAACGGCGCCGTTCGGCAGGCGCTCGACCTCGCCGAGCGGAACTCTCGATATTTCATGCTGAACCAGTACGCGAACGAGGCCAACCCGCGCGCGCACTACGAGGGGACGGGCGCCGAGATCGCCGAAGCCCTGTCTCACGTGGACGCGCTCGTCGCCGGCCTGGGCACGGGCGGGACGCTGATGGGCGCGGGCGAGCGACTGCGCGAGACATTCCCCGAGGTCGTCGTCGCCGCCGCCGAGCCGCTCCAGGGCGATCTCGTCTACGGGCTCCGCTCGCTGGCCGACGGCTACGTTCCTCCCGTCCTCGACGTCTCCAAGCTCGACCGCAAGATCCTGGTCTCGAACGAGGAGTCCGTCGCCGGCGTCCGTCTCCTGCTCGAACGCGAGGGGATCTTCGCGGGCGTCTCTTCTGGGGCGGTTCTGCACGTGGCGCGGCTGCTCGCTGAGGAGCTCGAGGAAGGCGTCATCGTCTGCGTGCTTGCGGACGGAGGCTGGAAGTACCTCTCGGCCGACTTCTGGACGCAGGGCGCGGAGTCCATGGAGGACAGCATCTGGTGGTGATCCCGGCCAAGGTGCGCTCGGCGCTCGTCGAGCACGCCGAGGCCGCGCGACCCAACGAGGCCTGTGGAGTACTACTCGTGCGCGACTCCGTCGCGCAGGAATACGTTCGTGGGGAGAACCTGGCCGCGAGCCCATACAGGTTCGAGCTGCAGGTGGACCCCGAAGTTTGGTTTCTCGAAGACGAAGGGTACGAGCTGGCCGTCTTCCACTCGCACCTCGCCAGCCCGCCGCGGCCGTCGCGAACCGACGTCGAGAACATCGGGCTCTGGCAGGGCCGGCCGTACGTGATCCTGGCGCTGCACTCGGGCGAGCTGGCCGGCTGGACAATCTCCAACGACGGCGTCGAGCCGCTCGAGCTCCTCTAGTACACGACGAAGGTCTTGCGCATCGTGGTCGGGTGCGCGTCGCACCTGTACACGTACGTCCCGACGAACAGGCGCACGGGAGTCCACGTCCTCCTCCCGACGAATGCGATGCCCGTCTTGCGGTCGACGCCGGGCCCGAACAGGTGGAAGTTGTGGACTGACGACCGGTCCCGGATGACGAACGTCCTCAGGCCGTGGCGGACTCGCGTCACGGTCGTGCCGTCGGCGCGCTTCAGCGTGATCGTGGAGACGCCCGCGTCCCTGCCGTAGAAGGTCGTATACGCCTGAGCGGCAGTCGGTGCGAGCAGCACGGCGAGGATGAGCCCGGCGAAAGCGAGTCGAAAGCGCATGCCGTCGGTTCCCTACGGGAGGAAGCGGCGTCCGGATTGAGGCTCCGGCATACTCCGGCGCCGTGGGCGAGCCTTATCCGGAAGGATGGAACGAGGTGCGCGGCGCGCTGCAGCGCGGCTTTCGCTTCAAGGATTTCCGCGAGGCGATCGCGTTCGTGAACCGCCTCGCCGACGCAGCCGAGGAGGCCGACCACCATCCGGACATCACCGTGAGCTGGAATGCCGTCACGGTTCGTTGGTGGACGCACACCAAGCGGGCCATCACTCAAAAGGACGTCGAGATGGCTCAGCGGACGGACGCCCTTGCCCAATAAAAACGGAGTGAGCTTCCGTCGGGTCGCGGCGTCGTCGACTCGTCGCACCTACGCCCCTAGCGCGGCGAGATCCTCGTCGGTCAGGCGAAGTTCGCGGGCGCCGAGGTTCTCCTCCAGGTGGGACAGCGAGGACGTGCCCGGGATGGGCAGCATCACGGGCGAGTGCTGGAGGAGCCAGGCGAGCGCGACCTGTGCCCTCGTCGAATGGGTCTTTTCCGCCACGCGATCGACCGGCCCTCCGGGCCGCGCGAGGTGGCCGCTCGCAAGCGGAAACCAGGGGAGGAAGCCGAGACCGTCGCGTTCGCACGCCTCGAGGACGTCCTCCGAAGAGCGATCGCTCAGGCTGTAGCGGTTCTGCACCGAGACGATGGGCACGACGCTTCGCGCCCGCTCGAGCTCGTCGACGCTCACGTTGGAGAGACCGACGTGGCGGATCTTCCCCTCGTCGCGGAGCCGCGCGAACTCTCCCATCGACTCCTCGATCGGCACACGCGGATCCGGTGCGTGCAGCTGGTAGACGTCAATGCGCTCGAGCCGCAGCCGCCGGAGGCTCCCCTCGCACGCCTCGCGCAGGCTCTCGGGCCGGCCGTCCTCCGGCCATCCTCCCGAGCGGGTGCGGCGAATGCCCCCCTTCGTCGCGATGACGAGGCCCTCGGGATAGGGATGGAGGGCCTCGGCGATCTGGAGCTCGTTGACCTCCGGGCCGTAGGCGTTCGAGGTGTCGATGAGGTTGACGCCCAGCTCCACCGCCCTCCGCAACACCTGGAGCGCGTTGTCGCGGTCGGCCGGCCAGCCGAGGATGCGCGGCCCACAGAGGCGCATCGCGCCGAAACCGAGACGGTTGATCTCGAGATCGCCGCCGAGCGCCAACGTGTCGGCCACCGGGCGATCCTAGCCAGCGGCGGCCAGCAGATGGGCCCGATTACGAGCGACCCACAGAGGTGGAAGCCGCGTTGAAGACGTGCGTGCGGCTCGCGCGCACGAAGACGATCTGACCTTCGTGCAGCTCGAGCTCCTCGGCCTGGTTGCGCGTGACCTGAGCCGAGACGCGACGGCCGTCATCGAGGATGAGCTCGGCGCGCACCTCGAAGCCGAGGTGGACGACGCGCTCCACCATCCCCCTCCTGGTCCTGCCATTCGGTTCGAGGCTGACCTCCAGGTCGTGCGGACGGATCCAGGCCTCGCCGAGGCGGTGCGCTGGACCTACAAAGCTCATCACGAACTCGTTGGCCGGGTGCTCGTACAGGTCGCGCGGCTTCCCGGTCTGCTCGATCCGTCCTTCGTTCATGACGGCGACGCGGTCGGCCACCTCCATCGCCTCCTCCTGGTCGTGCGTGACGAGGACGGTCGTCACCGGCACGTCTTCGTGGAGGCGTCTCAGCCAGCCGCGCAGCTCCTTGCGCACGCGGGCATCCAGGGCACCGAAGGGCTCGTCCAGGAGCAGGACGCGGGGCTCGGCTGCAAGGGCACGCGCGAGCGCCATGCGCTGGCGCTGCCCACCCGAGAGCTGCGAGGGATACCGGTCGGCGAAGCCGTCCAGCTGGACGAGCCGGAGGAGCTCGGCGACGCGGTCGCGGATCTCGGCCTTCGGCCGCTTGCGGATCCTGAGTCCGAAGGCCACGTTGTCGCGCACGCTCATGTGCTTGAAGGCCGCGTAGTGCTGAAAGACGAAGCCGACACCGCGCTGCTGCGGCGGCACGCCGGCCGCGTCCTCTCCGTGGATCGAGACGTCGCCTTCGTCCGGCTCCTCGAGCCCGGCCACGATGCGGAGGAGGGTCGACTTGCCGCTGCCGCTCGGCCCGAGAACGGCCGTGAGCGACCCACTGGCAATTGCCAGGGAGACGTTGTCGAGGGCGACGAAGCTACCGAAGCGCTTCGTCACCCGGCGAATCGCTATCGCCACCGGGCCCCTCCTTCCGGAGCAGGGTCATGACGAGAAGAGTCAGCACCGCTATGAGGGCGAGCTCGACGGAGGCCGTGTAGGCCCCGGTCAGATCGAACGACTGGAAGCGGTCCTGCACGTGGAGCGTCAGGGTCTCGGTGCGCCCGGCGATGCTGCCGGACACCACCGAGACGGCGCCGAACTCTCCGATCGCGCGCGCGGTCGTCAAGACGACGCCGTACGTGACGCCCCACCGGATGGCCGGGAGCGTGACGCGGCGGAACGTGGCGAGCGGCGAGGCTCCGAGCGTCCACGCGGCCTCCTCCTGCTCGGTGCCGATCTCGCGGAGCACCGGGATCACCTCGCGAACGACGAACGGGAGCGAGACGAAGATCGTGGCCAGGATCATCCCGGGGAGGGCGAAGATAACGCGGATGCCGTTGTCGAGGAGCCAGCCGCCGAGCCAGCCGCTGCGGGCGTAGACGAGATAGAGGGCGAGGCCGATCACGACCGGCGAGAGAGCGAACGGGAGATCGACGAGCGCGTTCAGGAACGTCTTGCCGCGGAAACGGCCGCGCACGATGACCAGGGCGCAGACGACGCCGAAGACGGTGTTCGCGGGCACTGCGATCAGCGCAATCAGGACGGTGAGCCAGAGTGCGTGCAGCGCTTCGGGCGTCGTGGCCGCATCCCACACCGGGCCTATCCCGTGCTGGAACGTGCGCCAGAAGACCATCCCGACGGGGAGCACGAGCAGCAGCGCGAGATAGCCGAGGGCGGCGAATCGCAGCCCGAACCTAGCCGCCATAGTGGAACCTCCAGCGGCGGAGGGCGTCGAGCGCGATGAGAGCCACCAGCGACCCCGCAAGCAGGACGACGGACAACGCGGCGGCACCCGACACCGCATCGCTTTCGACCAGGCTGAAAATGTGGACCGACGCGACCTCGGTCTTGAACGGGATGTTGCCGGAGATGAGAACGACCGAGCCGAACTCGCCGAGCGCGCGGGCAAATGCGAGCGCGCAACCGGAGAGGATCGCCGGCGCAAGGTTCGGAAGGATGATGCGACGGAAGATCGCCGGCGGCCGGGCGCCGAGCGAGGCCGCGGCCTCCTCCATCTCCCGGTCGAGCTCGAGCAACACGGGCTGCACCGAGCGCACGACGAACGGGAGCGTGACGAAGAGCAGCGCCAGGAGGACCGCCGCGCGCGTGTAGGCGATGTTGATCCCGATCGGCCCACGCGGGCCGTACAGCGCGAGGAGCGTCAACCCGGCGACGATCGTCGGCAGCGCGAACGGGAGGTCGATGAGCGCGTTGACGAACGCTTTGCCCCGGAACGAATCGCGCACGAGCACCCAGGCGATTAGCGTCCCGCTCACGGCGTTGACGGCGACGACGAGGAACGAGATCGCGAACGTGAGCTCGAGCGACGAGACCGCGCTCGGGCTCGAGATCGCGCGCCAGAACCCGTCGGCGCCGGACTCGGTGGACTTCCAGATGACCGCCGCGAGCGGGAGGAGCACGATCAGGCCGAGGTAGGCCGAGGTAAAGCCGCGCCCGAGCGGCAGGCGCCCGGGCGCGGCTCGCAGAGGAAGCCTGACTGCCTGGGCTCTAACCGCTATCGGTCGACACTCCTAGGTCTTGCTCGATCTTGCTCACGAGACCGTTGTCCGGGTCGAAGAACTTCGACTTGACCTCACTCCACCCGCCCAGCTTGGCGATGGTGAAGAGACTGGGCGGTTGAGGGAGGTTGTGACCAGCCGCAGCGCTCTTCACGACCGGCCGGTAGCCCTTGTCCGCAAAGATCTTCTGCGCCGCCGGCGTGTAGAGGAAGTGGACGAACGCTTTCGCCGCAGGCGGGGCATCCTTGGTGACCGCGATGGGATTCTCGATCAGGATTGTCTGGTCGGGGACGATGTAGTCGACGTCCTCCCCCTTCTGCTGGGCCGTGATCGCCTCGTTCTCGTACGCGAGCATGACGTCGCCCTTCCCGCCGGCGAACGTCGCGAGCGCCTCGCGCGCGCTCTTGTCCTGCACGGGAGTGTGGCCGAGCAGCCCTTTCAGGTACTCGAGGGCCTGGTCCGGCGTCTTGCCGAGCTCGAGCTGGGCGCCATAGGCCGCCATCAGGTTCCAGCGCGCACCGCCGGACGTGAACGGGTTCGGGGTGATGACCTCGATCCCGGGCTTGAGGAGGTCGGCCCAGGTGTGGATCCCCTCCGGATTGCCCTTCCGTACGACGAAGACGACGACCGAGTCGGAGAGCATCCCCTTGTACTGATTCTCATTCCAGTCCTTGGCGACGATGCCTGCGTCGACGAGCCGTGTGATGTCCGGCTCGAGCGAGAAAGCGACGATACTCGCGGGCAAACCGGCTTCGACGGCGCGACTTTGCTCGCCGGAGGCGCCGTACGACTGCTCGAAGCTCACGCCCTTGCCCGCTGCCGTCTTCTGGAAGGCGGGAATCAGCGCCTCGTAGGCCTCCTTCGGCGTCGAGTAGGCGACCAGCGTGATCTTCCTGCCGCCTCCGCCACCGCTGGCCTCGGAGACGCCCCCGCAGCCGGCAGCAAGCAGAGCCAGGCTCGACAGCAGTGCCGCGAGCAGGAGCACGCCTTTCGTCATCGTCGTTCTCCCTGTCGGTGGTCGCGATTCATTGGCCTTCGGATAATTCTTGATAAAAAGTGTCAATATAGTCTGAAATATCGGAATTGGCACCATAGGAACGAAAGATGCGCCTGTCAAGCGGGAATTGACTGGCCGAAGGAGCGCCCGTGTGGGTTTCACGCCGCACCGACTACGCCACCCGAGCGGTTCTAGCGCTCGCCGTCGCGGACGGCGGACCGCTCAGGCTCGAGGAGATCGCCGCTGCGATCGACGCCCCGCGCTCCGTGCTCGAGCAGGTGATGCCGGCGCTTCGCCACGCCGGCATCGTCCGCTCGGTGCGCGGACCGCACGGCGGCCACCGGCTCAACCGCCCGGCTGCGGAAATCACGCTCGAACGCGTTGTCCGCCTGTTCGAGGGCCAGCTCGCTCCGATCAGCTACGCAACCCGCCGCAATCCCGACCCGTGTCCCGAACTCGTCGCGAACTCGTTGCGCCCGGTCTGGGAAGAGGTGCGAGACGCGACGATCTCCATCCTCGAGCAAACGACCTTCGCCGACCTCGCCGCAAAGGCGCGGTCACCGCAGCCGCCGGTCAAACCCTCCTAGGCGCAGAGCTCGGCCGCGACGGCTCTATAGACGCCGAGGCAGCGCGCGGCCGAGGCGAGATCGACCCACTCGATCGCGGCATGCGCCCCCTCGCCGCGGGGGCCGTAGACCACCGTCGGGATTCCGGCGGCCGCGAGCAGCGCAGAATCGGCCCAGAAGGGAACGCCGATGACTTCCGGGCCGCCGGCGTTTCGGCTCGTGACCTGGACGATCTCAGCGTCCTCGTCCACCTCGAACGGTTCCCGGAAGAACGTGACGCGCGCGGAGCCGTTCGTCGCGCCGAGGAGCAGACGCGACTCCTCGGCGATGTCGGCCTCGGTCTCGCCCGGGAGCGTGCGCCGCTCGGCGCGCAGGAGGCAGCGGTCCGGGTAAGTGGACAGCTCGGTCCCGCCTTCGATCGTCGAGGCATGGAGCGAGCCGGTCCCGAGCAATCGGTGCGGGGCCCGCCGGCGAAGGGCCTCGTCGTAGGCCTCCAGAGCCACGAGGACCGGCCCCATGCGGGCGATGGCGTCCTCCCCGAGATCCGGGCGGGAACCGTGCGCGGCTCTGCCAAGCGTCTCGAACTCGATCCACGCGAAGCCCTTGTGCGCGACCGCGAGCCGCTCCTCGGTCGGCTCCGCGACGATGGCCGCGTCGGCCTTGTACCGCTCCGCGATCGCGGCCGAGCCGATGCTCGCGACCTCCTCGTCGCAGACCGCGGTGACGATGACGTCGCCGCGTAGGGCCGCTTTCGCCGCCTCCGCGCCGGCGAGCATGATCGCTGCCAGGCTCGCCTTCATGTCGTAGGCGCCGCGTCCGTACAGGCGCCCGCCGTCGACGCGCGGCTTCCAGCCGTCCTCCATGCCGGCGGCGCCCACGGTGTCCATGTGGGCGTTGAGGAGAAGGGATCGACCTCCTCCGGACCCGCGGGCTATCCCGACGACGTTGAAGCGGCCAGGGGCTGCCTCGGCCATCTCAACCTCGAGGCCGGCGTGCTCGAGCCACTCCGCCACGAATCGAGCGATCTCTTCCTCCCCCGCGCCCCCGGGAACGAGGTCGGGATTGACGGAGTCGATACGGACGAGCGCCTCCGCCAGTTCGACGACGCTCGCGCCTTTTGCGGTCACGGCTGCCCGGAGTACAGTTCGAGACACATGAAGCGGGGAGTGTTGCTGGTTCTCGTGCTGGCCGCAGTGCTCATCCTCCCGGGCGCCGCGCGCGCGCAGAATCCCGGCGGCGGGTTGCTCATCACGCGCGTGTGCGGATCGAACGGCTGCAAATCGATCTTCAACGGGCTCTTTCTCATCCCGCCGAGCGGACGCGCCGCCCAGACGACCGGGCCGCCTCCGGTGGGACCGTTTTACGTTCTCGAACCCTCGAATTACACGTCGCCCGAGCAGACTGAGGGGTCGTTGGGACCGACGACTCCGGCCTTCTTCGTCCCCGGAAAGGGCCTGCTACGCGCCCGGCCAGATCCCCTTCAGTTCACGCAACAGGCATGGGTTCGTCTGCCCGCCGAGGTCGAGGCCGAACTACGCGCCTTCTTTCGCCGCCTCGAGCCGTTCTCGGCTCCGCGGCTGTCAGACGTCCTGATCGCCGGACGCGAAACGGGCGAGCCGGAGAGCTATGCCGCGCTCTACGACGCCTTTCCGATCGTGCGCGAGCCGTCGCCCGCAGGTCGCGGCGATCCCGTCGCCATCGTCGTCCGCTCGGGGCAACGGTCACCCTGGACCGACGGTCACAACCGGATTGCCTACTACCCGGACGTGGGCCTGCTCTACAGAGACGGGCAGTGGGTGCGCCCTTCGGCCGAGCTCGTCGACCGCATCGAGCGGCCCACCCCGCCCGGCGGCAGCGTCCCCTGGAATCGCATCGGCGGCATCGCGGGGCCGCTCGTCCTCTTGGGCACCATCGTCGCGCTCTGGTTCCTGACCGGCAGGCGGCGACCGCGGAAGCTCGACGCGACGACCGAGCCTCAGTAGGGCTGGACGAACTCCACGGGCGCGCCGTCGACTTCGATGAAGGCGACGCGTACCTCGCCGAAGACATCGAACGGCTCGGCGATGACGCGGCGCTCGTCCATGGCGTCCTCGAGCACGTCGACCCGATAGGCCACGTGCGGAACGGTCCGGATGAGCTCGGCCTCGGGACTCCCGTCCTCGTACCAGAGCCATTCCACGCGATAAGGGTGATCGCGCGGGCTCGTCAGCCAAAGGTTCTTCGACTCGAGGTAGCGCATCCCGTCTCGCTTCGTCCGCGCCGGGATGCCGATGTGGTCGAACTCCATTAGGCGGATCCTAGTCCGCCGCGACTTCCTCCCTCTCGGGCTCGGTACGGAGGAACTCGACCTCCAGGCGCTCGATGCGGGGGCCGTCGACGTCGACGACCTGGAAGCGAAGGCCATCATGCAGCACCTCGTCGCCGGTCTCGGGCGCGCGGCCAAGAGCGCCGAAGACGAACCCTGCGATCGTGTGGTAGTCCTCCTGCGGGAGCTCCTGACCGAACTGCTCGTTGAAGTCGTCGATCGGGAAGGTGCCGTCGATGCGGATTCGGCCGTCGGCGAGGCGCTCGACCGACTCGTCGGGCAAGTCGTACTCGTCCTCGATCTCGCCGACGATCTCCTCCAGCAGGTCCTCGAGCGTGACGAGGCCTTCGAAGGATCCGTACTCGTCGACGACGATCGCCATGTGCTGGTTCGCCCGCCGGAACTCGGCGAGCATGGCCGCCAGGTCCTTGGTCTCGGGAACGACGTGCGCCTCGCGCACGAGCTCGGCGACGTCCACGTTGTCGATCCCCTGCTCGTAGAGGGCCTTGAACAGATCGCGTACGTGCAGGACTCCGACGATGTCGTCGAGGGAACCGCGGTACACGGGGTAGCGCGTGTACGGGGAGTCGATGACGGCGGCCAGGCATTCGACCGGCGGTAGGTCGATGGAGAGAGCGACGACCTCGGGCCTCGGGACCATCACCTCGTGGACTTCCTTATCCGCGAAGTCGAAGACCTTGTAGAGCATCTCCTCCTCTTCCTCTTCGATCGCGCCTGTGTCCTCGGCGGCGGCGACCATCATGCGGATCTCCGCCTCGTCGGCCGCGATCACGCCTGCGGGCGCCGGGCTGACGCGGAAGGTGCGCGTAAAGAGGTTCGCCGACCACTGGAGGATCGAGACGATCGGATAGGTCACGAGGTAGATCCCCTCGAGCGGCACCGCTGTCCACAACGCCAGCGTCTCCTTGTTCCCGAGCGCGAGCGCCTTGGGCACGAGCTCGCCGAGGGTCACGTGGAGGTACGTGACGAGGGCGAAGGCGAGGATGAAGGCAACCGTCGTCGCCGGTATCGGGTCGAGCCAGTTCGCGACCAGCGGCTCGCCGACGGCGCCGAGGAGGATCGAGAAGACGGTCACGCCGAGCTGCGACGTGGATATGAAGCGCACCGGATCGTCGATCAGGCGCACGGCCATGCGCGCGCGGCGCGAGCCCTCGGCGGCGAGCTCCTCGAGGCGCGCACGTCGCGCGGTCACGAGCGAGTACTCGGCCAGGACGAAGAACGCGTTCCCCAACACGATCAGGAGAACTGCGACGATCTCGAGGAAAACGGTCACGCCCCGCTTCCCGGGGCGCGGGTACTAGGAGGGATTTCGTCCAACTCTTGCGTCTGAGGATAGCGCACGGTCCAGAGCATGTTCCCGGCGACGTAGGTTTCAAGCGGGTTCAGGCGCTCGTCGAGGAGCGCGAGATCCGCCCGGTAGCCGGGTGCGAGGCGGCCGCGATCCGTCAGCCCCAGAAGCCGCGCCGGGACGAGGCTCGCCATCGTGGCCGCCTGCGCCAGCCCGAAGCGAGCCATGCGCGCTACAAGACCGCAGCCGGTCCTGTCCCCGCCTGCCAGGCGGTTGTCGGCGAGAACCGGGATGCGGGCGAAGTCGCTCGTCAGCGCGATTCGCTCCGGCCCCGCCAAGCGCACTGTCAGCTCCTCGATGCGTGGATGGAGATGGCGCCCGTCCGCGATCAGCCCGAGCGTGATGCGCTCGTCGAGCAGGAGCTCGGGCAACGGGCCGGTGTCGCGGGCGCGGAGAGGCGACATCGCGTTCCACAAGTGCGTGGCGAACGTCGCGCCGGCGTCGATCGCGGCTCGGGTCATCGCGGCGTTCGCCCTCGTATGGCCCACGGCGGCGACCACTCCTACTTCGGCGATCCGCCGAATCGCGTCGAGCCCGCCGCGCACCTCCGGCGCCACCGTGACGAGGCGGACGTCTCCGCGCTCGAGCCAGCCGGCGAGGAGATCGAGGTCGACGTCCCTGAGGCGATCGACCGGGATCGCTCCTGCCGCGCCGGGATTGAGGAACGGGCCCTCGAGGTGGAGCCCGAGGCAGAGCGGATCCGTTGTCTCCGCAGGTTCCTGATCGGCCTGCAGGTACGCGGTCACGCCGGTCGCCGCGATGCCCGCCGGCTCGTACACCTGCAGGTCGACGAAGCCAGGAAAGACAAGGGGCTCGGCAGGCGCCGAGGGATCGTCCTCGACGTCGGCGAGCAAATCTCCATCGATAATGAGCCGACCGGGGCGGGGGCCGTCGATTGGGTCGACGAGAAGTCCCTCTAAAGTGTGACGCCCTCTCACCCGATTATCATCGTGCCTTGGGGGAAGCCGGAGTGTCGACAAACGGATCTGCCAACGAGATCACCTGCCTGATCGCAGACGACCACGAGGTCGTCCGCGAAGGGCTCCGCCTCTCGCTCTCGCGCGCGCCTCAGATCCGCGTTGTCGGCGAGGCCTCCGACGGGGCAAGCGCAGTCGCCATCGCCGAGCGGCGGCGCCCCAACGTCGTGATCATGGACGTGCGTATGCCGGGGATGGACGGGCTCGAGGCCACGAAGATCTTGAGCGAGCGCCTCCCGCAGACCGCAGTTCTCATCTTCACGGCCTATGGGGAGCGCAGCCTCCTCGGCCGCGGGCTCGAGGCCGGCGCCAAAGGCTACATCCTCAAGGAGGCGCCGCATTCGACGCTCCTCCGCGCGATCGAGAAGGTCGCGAGCGGCGAGGGATATGTAGACCCGGCGCTCATGCCTGCGCTGCTCACGCGCGAGCGCGAGGAGATGCTCACCCAGCGTGAGCGCGAGATCCTCCAGCTCCTTGCCGACGGAATGTCGAATGCCGACGTCGCCTCGCGGCTCTTCATCAGTCAGGAAACAGTGAAGAGCCACGTCCGCCACATCCTGGCCAAGCTCGAGGCAGACACGCGCACCCATGCCGTCGCGATCGCACTTCGCGAATCCATCATCGACTAGCTCCGCGGGAGCACTCGCCGCCGCGACCGTCGCTGCGGCCGTTACGGGCGCCGTCGGCTGGGCGACATCACTCTTCTGGCTCGCAGCGGCCGGGCTCGTCAGCGCCACTGCGCTGGCAGGAGCGTTCGCCGTCTACCTGATCGTGTCCGAGCGCCGCCGGCACGAGTTCGCCGAGGACGAGCTCCAGGCGCAGGCCAGCTTTCTCGAGTCCCTGGTCGAGTCGATCGCGGCCGTCTCGACGCCGCTCGAGGCCGACGCCATCATCGAACGCACCTGCGACGAGGCGAAGAGGCTCTTCGACGCGCGGGAGGCCCGCTTCCTCTCTCCGGCGCAGAACGCCGCGGGGGAGCCGCGCTTGACCGAGAACGGCATGATCGTCCCGCTGGCGGTGCGCGGGAGCCAGATCGGCGCGCTCAGCCTGCGGCGCCCCAGCGGCTTTCATCGCTGGGACCTGATGCGCGCGAGCGTGCTCGCCGACTTCGCGTCGCGAGCGGCAGAGAACGCGCGCCTTATCGGCGAAGCGCAGGAGCGCGAGGCCGAGCGCGCGCGTCTGACCGAGCAGCTGATCACGGCCGAGCAGGACGAGCGCCGACGGCTCTCCCTGTTCCTGCACGACGGCCCCGTGCAGTCCATGTCCGGGATCGCCCTCATGCACGACGCGGCGCTTGCGGCTATCCAGGACGGCCGCTACGAGGACGCCGCGAAGGTGATCGAGACCTCGCTCGAGCGAGAGCGGCGCACGATCCAGGAGCTCCGCGACCTCTCCTTTGCGATCGAGCCCGTCGTCCTGCGCGACCAGGGCTTCGACGCGGCCGTGCGCGCGCTCGGGGATCAGATCGAGGAGGCGGAGCGGATCACCGTGGCGACCGACGCCGAGGTGGGCGAGCGGCTGAGCGAGAAGGCTCAGGTCGCTCTCTACCAGATCATCCGGGAGTCGCTGAACCAGGCCGTGCGCCGGCGCCCGCACCAGATCGGAGTGACGGTAATCGAACTCGACGGCGGTGGCTTCGCGGCCGAGGTCGCGGACGACGGAGTCGGCGAGCGCCGTCGGGCCTCCATCGAGGCCATCGACGAGCGCGTACGGATCTTGAACGGCCGCGTCTCGATCGAAAGCCGCCCCGAAGGCGGCACGGCGGTGCGGGTCGTCATGCCTCCCTACGTCGCCGCGGCCCAGGGATAAGATCGAGCCGCATGGCGGAAAAGCACCTCCTATTCGTCACCCGTCCGACGGGCTACGAGCTAGTCGAGCGCGACGGCGATCCGCCCGTTCCGGGCACGGACGTCGAGCTCGAGGACGGCGGCGGCCGTTTTTTCGTGTCCAAGGTCGCGCCGTCCCCGCTCCCCGAGGACGAGCGGCTCTGCGCGTTCCTCCAGGAGCGCTGAGGGGTGTCCGTTCGCGGCCTGGTCGAGAAAGTGCGCGCCGCTCGACGGGCGAGGCTGCGGCGCAAGCTCGAGCGAGCAGCGGCCAATCGCGGCGCGCAGGACACCCGTCCTCCCGTGGTTCCGCAGGATTCCAGCCTCACGCCGCCGATCAACCAGAACTGGCGATAGCGCTCTCGGCCGCGAGCTTGCCGAGGACGAGCGCCGCGGCAAGCGCGCTCGACCAGCCGCCCGTCGAGATGCCGCCGACATCGGCACCGGCCGCATATAGGCCGTCCGCCGCGCGCGCGTCGACGTCCACCCGCAGGCCGCCCAGCGTTGTCGTGATCCCGGCTACGACCTCGACGACCGTCGAGCCGTTACGGCGCTCGACTGGAGCACCCGCGCGCAGCGCGTTTTCGATCAAGTCGCCCACCGTGCGCTCGCGCACCCACTCGTCGAGAGCGTCGTCAGGGACGATGTAGCGGGCGCGGGCACCCGGCTGACGTGCCGTCCACTGGACGACGTCTATATCCGACCACGAGCGCGGCTCGTAGCGCCGGCCCGCCAAGTTCTCAACCGTGGCGTGCATGGCGTACACCTGTGCGAGCGGGACGAAATCGGCCTCCGTGATGCGCGGCGCGGCCGCCAGGTTCCGCCCGTAAAACTCGTCCATGCCCGCGCTGAGCTCGGCGCCGCGGGAGCGGCCGAGTCGCAGACCATCTCCAGTGCTCCATGGATTCGACCGCAGGAGGAGCGAGCCGGCCTCGGGCGTGATGTAGGTCCTCACCATCTCGGCACTGCCCTGGAAACCGCCGGTGGCGAGGATCACGGGCCCGGCGTCCGGCAAGTCCGTCAAGGGCTCCAGCAACCTGATGGCTCCGGCTCGCCGGGCGAGCGTCTCGGTGAGCCCCTTCGGGTCGAAACGGAGCCCTGTCGTCAGCTCGTTGCCGGTCTCGCGGGCGACGACGGGGGCGCCCAGCGACTCGAGCCACGCAACGTCGTCGTCGAGCCGCTCCCAGACAAGCCGCTGCAGCGCCGGATCGCCTTTGGGGCATTCCTCCCGGAACCGCTCCCACTCGCGGTAGCGCCAGACCACGCCGCTCGAGAGGTACATCGAGCCGCCCGCCCGATCGCCCTTCTCGTAGACGTCAACTTCAGCGCCGAGCTCGAGGGCCCGCGCCGCGGCCACCAGCCCCGCCATGCCGGCGCCCGCTATGACGACGTCACGCACGGCGCGGAGTCTTACCTCGCCCATGCGAAAGGGCCGGCGTCTGCCGGCCCTTCGCTTATCGGCAGAGAGAGCCTAGACGAGCGAGAAGCTCGGCTTGTGCTCGACGTACTCGATCTTGATGCGATCGGGACCCCAGATGAAGACGGCGTACGTGTTGGCGGCGTCGACGATGTTGTCGATGTCGAGGCCTCTCTCCTTCGCCTCGCGAATGTGCTCGTCGGCCGACTGGACCTTGAGGCCGAGGTGGTTGAGGAGCGGACGCTCGGTCTCCTCCGGCGCGCCCCGCTCGAGCTCGATGTACGAATCGCCGACCCGCAAGCGTCCGTCCAGCGGCTCGAGGCCGAGCTCCGAAAGCTCGGCGAAGGTGCGGTCGGGATCCGGAACGACGAAGCCGACGTGATCGAGGTCGTACGCCACACCGCTCTCGGACTCGACGAGCGCGAACGGAACGCCTTCCGGACCGGTGAAGGTCGCCCGGCCGGAAGCCGGCCGCTCGACGGCGACGTCGGGCGGCAACTCGGCGAGCGCCTCCTCGAGGTCGAACACGCGCAGGCCGATGCGCGCGAGGACGCCGGGCGAGCGGTCGCGTTCGGCCGCAAAGAGCGTCAGCTTGCCCCGACGGGCATCCGCACCGACGAGCGTGAAGGCATCGGTGCGCTCGATGACATGCATCCCCAGCCGGTCGACGAGGAAATCGGACAGCACATCCCGGTCGCCCACCCACAGGGCCACGTGGTCCAGCAACTCAGCTCGCATACCCCCGACATTACCCATGACTACGGCATTTCAACGCGGCGTGTCCGGGAACAATTCCCGGGTGGAAAGCGACCGGAGCAAGCGCGTTCTCCTGCTCGCCGCCCGCCAACCGGAGCTGACGGCGCTCCTCGAGGACGCCGGGTTCGTGGTCGAGCCGAGGCGGCGGCCGCTCGACGGCGACATCCCTTCGGTCGATGTCGCGGTCGTTTTCCGCGGCCGCGTGATCGGACGAAACCAGGCGGCGAACCTCAACCGGCGCGGACTGCCCGTGATCGAAGTCTTCAACTCGGAGCCGACCAGCCCCTCCACGAGCACGTGGCTACGGCTCTCGAGCCGGATTCACAAGACGGACCTCGTCCAGATCGTTCGCTCGCTCGCCGACCGCGCTTAAAATCAGGGCCCCGTTCCAGGAGGTCCCGAGTGCTCACCTTCGGCGTCACCGTCCTACCCGACCCGCCGCACTCCCGGTTCGTCGAGCTCATGCGGCTCGCGGAGGAGCATGGCTTCGAATACGGCTGGACGTACGACTCGCACATCCTCTGGCAAGAGGCCTATCCGCTTCTCACGCTCCTCGCCGTCCACACCGAGACGCTCAAGCTCGGCCACTGCGTGACGAATCCGGGCACGCGCGAGCCGACGGTGACGGCCAGCGCGTACGCGACGTTGCACGACATCTCGGGCGGCCGGATGGTGATGGGGATCGGGCGGGGCGACTCGGCCCGCCGCGTGGTCGGTTACCAGCCGGTGAAGATGGCCGAGTTCGAGGCGGCGCTCGTGATGATGAAGGACCTGATGAACGGGCGGCCGGTGCACTGGAACGGCAAGGACCTCGAGCTCAGCTGGGCGAAGGGGCGACCCGAGATTCCGCTCTATGTGGCCGGATACGGCCCGCGGGCGCTCGGGGTCGCGGGGCGCGTCGGTGACGGGGTCATCATCCAGCTCGCCGACCCGGTCATCATCCGGTGGATCATGGAGCAGGCCCGGGCGGCCGCCGAGGAAACCGGGCGCGATCCGGACGAGCTCGAATGCCTCGTCTGCGCTCCGAGCATCGTGACGGACGACATCGATGAGGCCCGGGAGGCCGTGCGCTGGTTCCCCGCGATGGTCTCCAACCATGTCATGGACCTGATCGAGCGCTACGGCGAAGACTCGGAGATTCCGAAGGACCTGACCGAATACGTGAAGGCGCGCAAGTTCTACGACTACAAGGAGCACAGCCGAGAGGGCGCTGCCCACGGCGAGTTCGTCAGCGACGAGATCTGCGATCGGTTTTCGGTCATCGGCTCGATCGACCAGGTGCGCGACAAGCTCCGCGAGCTCGATTCGATCGGCGTCGACCACTTCAACATCTACCTCATGACGCACGGCCAGGAGGACATCCTGGCCGCCTACGGCCGGGAGATCATTCCCGAGCTCAAGGGGGCCGCGGTCTAACCGGTTCGAGCCGCGCGGCGGCGCTGCCGAAGCGCGGCCTGCGTGGCGCGGTCGGCGCAAAGCTCGCAGCAGTAGCGCCTGCTCCTGTTGCGGGAGCGGTCGACGTAGACGCAG
>DASQXE010000121.1:0-21301 GCA_035639875.1 Gaiellaceae bacterium
GCCGCCCCCGGGCAGCAACCCGCCGGACGCTGAGATACGAGTCGAGAGCGCCGGCGACGGCACGGCGCAGAAGCTCCGGGCGGCGAAGGTAGTGGACGTCCACGCGCGGCAGCGCCTGAAGATGGCATCCAGGCTGGGTTCGTCCGATCGTCGTCGTGCATGCCGACGTGTATTCCTCAGCGACAAGAAGGCGCCCGGGCACTTCGGGGAGGGCGCCGTACGGGTAGGCGAACGAGGAGACGCGGACACCAAGCATGCTCTCGAGTACCGCCCTCGATTCGACGATCTCGCGCCGGAGGACTTGCTCGGCGGCGCCGTCGAGCGGCGCGTGCTCCAGTCCGTGGGAGCCGATCTCGAACCCTGCCTCCGCCAGCCCGGCGAGCTGCTCCACGGAGGCGAGCGGGCGCTGCGGCCGGCCGGCGGGCTGCGAGGGCCAGTCGTTCATGCGCCCGACGTAGCCGGCGACGCAAAAGACCGTCGCCGTGAGCCCCCGCTCGGCCAAGAGGGGCGCTGCCTCGTCGGCAACGCTGGCGAAGCCGTCGTCGAAGGTCAGCGCGACGGCGCGCTCGGGTAGGTCGCCGGCACGGAGGGCCGCTGCGAGCTGGGAGACTGTGAACATCCGCGCGCCTGCCTCGGCCAGGCAGTCGAGGTGTTCCCGGAAGAGCCGCGGGTCCACGCACAGCGGGGCGGGTCCACGCTCGATCGCGTGGTACGTGAGCACGAGAGCCCACCTGTTCATGCGCGCGTCGCCTCCGGCTGTGGGGCCGCGGCCTCCGCGGCCTCCGCGAGTTCCTCGGCGCCACGCCGACGCGCCGCGTCCGCGATCAGCGCGAAGTAGCGCCGCAGATGCGCCTCCGGCGTCCAGCGCTCGAGGTAGGCCGCCCGCCCGCGCCGGCCGAGCTCGGCGCGGGCGCCGCCATTCCCAGCGATGAGTGCCAGCGCCGCGTCGAGCTCGTCGGCGGTGTGGTAGGCGATGCCGCCGCCGCTTTCCTCGATGAGCTCGCCGAGGGCGCCGAAGTCGCGGACGACGGCCGGTGTTCCGTAGGCGAAAGCCTCGACGGGCACGAGCCCGAAGGACTCGTGGCCGAGAGTGGGCACGATCACGGCGAGAGCGTTGCGCAGGAGGTCGTGGAGGCGATCCGGGGTCACCCAGCCGAGGAAACGGACGTGCGGCAGGTCGGCGGCCTCTCGTCGCAAATTGCGCTCGAGCGAACCGGTGCCGGCAACCAGGAGCTCCTCAGAGCGTCGGCGGCGGAAGGCGCGCAGGAGCGTATCGACCCCTTTGATCGACTCGAGGCGGCCCACGTAGAGAAAGTACGACCTCGCTGGCGCCGTGTCGCCCCCCCGCCCGTCTGGGTCGGGGACGAAATGGCCGAGGCGGACGACGGGGACAAGTGGGGCAAAGCGCTCGTGTAGGCGGGCACTCGTGCGGCTTGGCACGATCAGCGCGTCGAGGTTGGCGAGCGAGCGCTCAAGCAAACCGCCCGACCGCCACGGTTGCGGGGGCCGTCCATACGTGAGGGCGCACCGCCAGCACTGGGGCCTCTCGCACACGCGGCGCTGGTACTTCCAGAGCACGTGTGTCGGGCAGAGGAGCCATTGCTCGTGAGCGGTGTAGAGCTTGATCCCCGCTCCCATCCCGAGGAGGGCGGGTCCTCCGAGCAGCGAGGGGTTGTGGAAATGAAGGACGTCGAACCCGCGCTCGAGTACCCGCCGCAGCCGGCTGCGCACCATCAAAGGCCGGCCGGTGAGGTACGTCGCCAGCGGGGAAAGGACGCCGGCGCGGGCGTCGATCGGGATCACCTCCACGTCGGCGTCGGCGCACTTCCGGCACTCTGGCCGGCCTCTCGCGAGCGTCCGATAGGCCTCCTGAGAGTGGGCAACGACCACGTCGTGCCCGCGGCCGGCGAGCGCTTCCGCCAGCCGCTGGACCTGCACGGCATCACCCCCGAAGCCCGCAGGCGGGTAAAAGGTGGTGAGCATGCAGAAGCGGAGGGGTCGCGCGGCCACTAGCGGCCGTTCACC
This sequence comes from Gaiellaceae bacterium, assembly GCA_035639875.1. Lineage (GTDB taxonomy): Bacteria > Actinomycetota > Thermoleophilia > Gaiellales > Gaiellaceae > JAIBJP01. Next base: position 2,026 of record DASQXE010000121.1, read on the forward strand.
TCAGCGATCACATCTCGAAGGCGCTCGGCGGTGGCATCCCATGACAGACCGGAGACGGCCCGGCGGGCGCGCTCGCTGAGATCCGCGCGCAGCTCCGCCTGCCCGGCGATGGCCTCGAGCTCGGATGCGAGCGCGGGCGCATTCTGGGCGGGGAAGAAGAGGGCAGCCCCATCCAGGGTCTCTCGATGGGCCGGTATGTCGCTCACGATCACTGGAGCGCCGCAAGCCGCCGCCTCGACGGCCGGCAGCCCAAAACCCTCTGCAAGCGAGGGCAAGACAACCGCCGTCGCGCCCGTGTGGAGAGCGGCAAGCACGTCGTCGGACACGAAGCCGGGCAGGCGCACGCGCTGTTCGAGGCCAAGCTTCGCGATGCGGCCGAGCACCGAATCGGCCGCCGATAGATACGGATCACGGTCGAGATCGCCGACGATCACGAGCAGGGGCGCCTCGTGCGTCCTGCCCGCGAGCACGGCGTAGGCGTCGACGAGCGTCTCGATATTCTTGTGCGGGCTGATGCCGCCCGCGTAGAGGAAGAAGGCAGCGCCGGGCCGGAGCCCCGCCTCGCTGAGCGCGCGGGCGACCTCGTCCGCCTTGCGTGGGAAGAACACCGGGTCGGGAGCCTCCGGAATGACCACCAGCGCTTCGGGAGCAAGGCCGAAGCGTGCCGCGACTGCCGCCCGGGACGCTTCCGAGACGGTGAAGAGGCACCTCGCCCGTCGCACCGCGATCCGCTCCTTTAGGCGCCAGAACAGGCGGGCTCGGCGCGTGGGAAGTGTGAGCTCCGCGAACTCGTCAGCGATGACGTCGTGCACGCCCACGATCGTGGGGACCGACCCGACAGGGAAGTACGTGTAAACCGACGGGAAGAGGAAACAGTCAACCCCGCTGCGGGCACCCGCGCGCGCCAGCCGCACGAGATCGAGGACGCCTCTGCTCGAGTCGGCGCTCGCGGCCACCGACGCGGGGCGCCTGAGGGGTACGACGTGCCGTTCGCCGCGCGCCGGCAAGCTCGGGTCGTCCGCAGTCGCCTGGTCGACGTAGAGGACGTAGGTGCTCTCACCGTCGAGTTCGACGAGGCGGCGCACGGCGTTGCGGGCGAACCGGCCGTACCCGCGTCGATTGGTCCAACTCGTTGCATCGACCCCGACGCGCATTCGACTCACCGGACCTTGAGCAGACTGCGACCGCCGCCGACTGCGTAGCCGACCGCTTCACCGACCGCCCACACGCTGAGGTAGAGGAGAACGAGGGGAGTCGCAGCAAGAAACTGCCGTCTGTGGCCGCGCCTGGCGAACACGTTGCGCGCAATCCGGTAGTAGAGGAGCGGCACGAGCAGGGGCGAGCCGACCAGGTAGAGACCGCGCTTCCACCCCAGCTCTTCGTTGCGCATCCCCGCATGCGAGCGCGCGTAGTGGTAGCGCTGCGAGACGAACTCGCCGAAGTCGAAATCCTTAATGTGGTCGATCACGATCTCTGGATCGCAGTACAGCTCGAACCCGCAGCTTTGGAGGTACGGGTGCAGCCAAGTCTCCCAGCGTCCCTCGCGCAGGAGCGGCTCCATCGCCGCAATCGCCCGCCGCTCGTAGGACACGTTCATCCCGGGGAGGGAGCGGACGTGTCCGCCCGGGAGGGGATCCATGTGCTCGCTGTACTCGCAGAAGAACGCCGCCCAGTCGCGAATTCGAGCGATCGCGCCGTTTCGGATCGCGCCGCCGACGACCGGGTGACCTCTGCGATGTGTCTCGAGCAGGCGCGCCGCCCAGCCGTTTCGCACAACGCAGTGATCCTCCATGAGGGCCACGTACGGCGCCCGGGCGGCAAAGACACCGGCCGCCCTCAGCTCGGGCACGGCCATCGGCTCGTCGAAGGAGAGGAGCCGAACCGACGGCCAGCGCTCGCCGATGCGTCGTCGAGTCCCCGCGTCGGTCCAGTCGGCGACGACGATCTCTGCCTGCGGACAACCGGACTCGAGGGAGTCGAGACAGGCCTCCAGGTACGGAAGCCCGTTGACCGAGGCGACGACGACGGATAGCTCCGGCTCGCTCATTTATCCCCGTAGAGCGTCGACGTGGCCACGTGCCTCGCCGATCGCCCATGCGACGTTGAAGCTGACGATCATGGGCAGTGCGAGCAGAGCGCGCACCCGGTAGCGCCGCTTACCCATTACCTCGCGCAGAATACGCATGCTCAAGAGCGGCGGAACCAGGGGCGCGCCGACGATACCGGCGAGAATGCGCGCCGTGCCGAAGCGCGCGCTCCGCTGGCGGCCATGGGCGCGGCCGTGCACGAGCCGCTGGCGGGCGAAGGCCGACCAGCCGGCGGAGCGACCCTGACGGACGATGAGGTCAGGCGAGTGCCACAGCATCGCGCCGTCGGCCGCGAGCTTCCGGTGGACAACCGGCTCCCAAAAACCCTCCCGGAAGAGCTCCTCCGTGCGCTCGAGCGCCTCCCGCCGGTAGGCGGCGTTGTCCCCCGGAAGATCGAGGCACTCGTGGCCGTGAAACGGGAGCATGTCCCGGACGTACCGGCAAAAGTACTCGGCCCAATCGGTCAGGCGCAGGTCCGGGCCAGGATCGATCGCGCCACCGACCACCTCGCGACGCGAAAGCTCGGTCCGCAGGGTCTCGATCCAGTTCGACGCCGGAATCATCTGCCCGATCGTGAGAGCGATCGCTCGCCCTTGGCTGCGAGAGATTCCGTCGCTCCAGAGCTCGGGGACGAGCTCGCCCGCTCTTACGTGAAATTGGGCCCAGGCGAAGCGCTCCCTCAACCCCGGTGAGCTTGCTTCGGCCTCGCACACGAGCACCTCGATCCCCTCGCGCTGAGGCTCGAGTGCCGCAAGGCAGGCCTCGAGCGACTTTGCGCGGCCGGTCGAGCCTATGACAACGGAGAGGGCCGGCTCAGCCCACGAGCTGGACATCGAGGAGCTCCTCGACGGCCTCGCCTTCCTCGTGGTACTCCTCCTCGGCGTTCACTGACCAAACATCGTAGGAAGCACCCTCGACGAGATTCAGTGTTGCGAGGATCGCCGTCCACATCGAGTGATCCTGGTTGTTGTACCGGTGGAGCCCGTTGCGGCCGCACGTGTTCAGATTCTCGAACTCCTCGAGATATTCTCGGAGCACCTCCACCGCCTCGGCATAGCCACGGTCGTACATCGGGTAGGCCTTCGGAACCCGGACCTTGACGCCATCGATCACCTTGGTGGGATCGATCAGGCCAATCCTGGCGAGCTCGTCCGTGGCGAGGCGGACCGCCTGCTCGTCGGGCATCTCCCACATCTCGTCGCCCTCGAAGCAGAAATACTCGACACCCAGGCAGGTCGTACCCGGACGTACCATGCTCTCGCTCCACGCGCCGAAGTTCTGCACCCTACCCGCCCGCGTCCCCGGATCATGAATATAGATCCAGTTGTCCGGAAAGGGTTCCTCCTCGGTCGACATCAGCGCGACGAGGCAGAAATCGCGGTACCGCAGCCGACGGGCCGCGTCCTGTACCTCGGCGGGCGCGGCAGGCTCGAGGCTGAGAACGAGGTCGCTCAGCGGAATGCTCGAGACGACGCCGTCGACGGCGTGCTCGGTGATGTGGCCGTTCGTGCGGAGGACGAGGCTCTCAACCCGGTCGTCGCGGTGCGCGATGCTCACGCAGCGGTGATTGAGATGGATGGGAATGCCGGCAGCCTCGATCCGGCGCTGGAGCGTCTCCCACATCTGGCCCGGGCCCAGGCGGGGGTAGCGAAACTCATCAATCAGCGTCGTGACCGTCCCCCGCTGGAGGCCGAGAACACTGAGGACCGCTTTCACGAGCGAGAAGTCCTTGATGCGCTGGGCAGCCCACTGGGAACGAACTTCTGAGCCGGGGATGCCCCAGACCTTCTCCGTGTACGAGCGGAAGAACGCGTCGTAGAGCCGTTTGCCGAAGCGAATCGTGACCCACTCCTCGAAGCTGTCCGCCTCCCGCCCGCGGTTACGAAGGCTCCACAGGTAGGAGAAGCCACACATGCACGACTCGTATAGACCGAGTCGGGCGACGACGTCCTTGGCCTCGAGCGGATACGAGAAGTACTTTCCCTGGTAGTAGATGCGCGACAAGCGCGGCCGGGTCAGCAATTCGTCTTGGAGCACGTTCTCCCAGAGGCGTTCGATCGGCTTGAGCTTCGTGAAGAAGCGGTGGCCGCCAAGATCGAACCGGTAGCCGTTGAACTCGACCGTCTTCGCGATCCCTCCGACGGTGCCGTCGGCCTCGAAGACGACGCCCGGCTCTCCCCGCAGCGAGAGGACGTAGGCGGCGGTCAGGCCCGCCGGACCGGCCCCGAGAACGGCTGTCCCGACCGACTCCTCTCCACCAGCCAGCTGTCCTGATTGCAGACGCGCAACAGGGACACGCGTAGCCACGCGACGAGTCTTCCATCGCCGAGGGGCGCGGGACTACGGTAATCCGAGTAGGTCTCGTATAGGTCTCGTCCCCGACTTCGGCATAGGCTTGGAGTCGTCTAGAAGGGCGGCGCCCAGGAGTTTCCTTCCCATCCGGCTACGATCGGCATGCAGACGCTTCATGACTTCATCCTTCCCCGCCTCCGCCGCCGATCCCCGCGACGACTCAGGCGGATCGTTCGGCGCGTACGGCCTGCGGCTCCTTGGCGTCGCGGCCTCTCACCTACTCGTACCCGCGCCCGCCGAGTGGCCGACATTCGAGCTCGTGCGACGGGTCAGACGCAGGCCCGCCCGGGCGCCTCTCATCAGCGACGATCGCGCCGTGGTCGTGCTCGGGGCAAACTCGGACATCGTCATCGACCGGAAGCAGGAGCGTGCCGTCTTTACGACCGCAAGGCAGCTGAGCGACGACGAGCTCGTCCACCCCTATCTCGCCTCGGTGCCCGCGGTCGTGAGTCCCTGGCTCGGCCGCGAGAGCTTCCACGCCGGCGCATTCGTGCACGATGGAGGTGTCTGGGGACTTATCGGAAAGCGGCAAGCGGGCAAGAGCACGATGCTCGCGTGGCTCGCCGTCAACGGACACGACGTCTTCGCCGACGACGTCCTCGTCCTCGCAGGCGCCACAGCCTTCGCAGGCCCGCGCTCCGTGGATCTCCGCACCGAGTCGGCCCAGCGTCTCGGCGCCGGCGAGCCTCTCGGCGTAATCGGCTCCAGGGAACGCTGGCGTCTCACGCTGGGGCCCGTCGAGCCTGAGCTCCCGCTGCGGGGCTGGATCTGTCTCGATTGGGGCGAAAGCGTCGAAGCGGTCCGCATGTCGGGAGCGCAGCGCCTCCAACGGCTTGCCTCGGAGCGCGCGCTCTTGGTGGCTCCCGCCGACCCCGCCGTGCTCGTGGAGCTCGCCGCCCTACCCTGCTGGGAGCTTGGCCGGCCGCGCGGCTGGAGCTCGGTCTCCGAGACGGGAACCCGCCTGCTCGAGCTCGTCGCGGGTTGACCCGTTCTCTTGCTCGAGGAGCCACGCCGCCTGCAGAAGAAGGAACGTTCGCGCGTTTGGCGCTTCGGTCGCCCATTCGGCTCTGAGCGCCTCGAGGTCGACGAGTTCGCGGTCGATTCCCTCCCCGCTCCAGCGCGCGACGAAGGCCCGGCTGTGGCGGTTCCAGAAGGGCTGGACGAACGTGGCCTTCGTCGGCCGCGCGCAGATCGCCTCTGACAGGACGCTGCCGAACAGGAGGCGCATCGCATAGTCACGGTCGGCAACTCGTAGCTGACGGGCGCTTTGGCCCAGCGCGGCGAGGAAGATGGGATCAAGGAGGGGATGCGAGATGTCGACGTCGACCTCGGCGGCAAGAACCCTCGTATGTGCGAAGAACATCTGGAAGTGCCGGCGCTGCAGCCACCACCCAAGCCTGGCGTTGAAACGCACCGGCTCCGTCGCGAACAGGGCGATCTGAGTGTCCTTGAACGCACGGCGCGCGCCGTCCCGCAACCAGCGAGACGGAGTCGGGTCGGGATCGCGCCTCCGCATCGCGGCACGGCGGACAATCCCAGGGGAAACCGCGTAGGCGACCTTGAGGAGATCTCGGCGTGTGGGTCGCCGTTGCCCGGTCAGCACGGCGTCGGCTGGCGCGAGACGCGAGGGAATGAAGAGGTCGTCTCCGCCCACTCCCGTGAGGAGCGACCCGCCCGAGGCCGCCTCGAGGAGCGGGATTAGGAAATGAATGTTGAACGGCCAGAGAACCCCGTGACGCCTCAACATCCGGGCGGCGATCGGACCGATGATGTCGAGCTCGTCGTCCCACTCGAGGCGGAGCCAGTCGTCGAGGCCGAGCTCTCGCACCACTCGCTCCTGCCACTCTCCCTCCTCGGTGCCTGAAGCGTGTGGAAATCGATGGGTCGCGGGAACGGGAGGCGGAAGCCCTTCCCGGCGCGCGGCGCGCACGGCCACCGCAAGAACGGCGGAGGAATCGCGACCGCCCGAGAAGCTGACCAGACACGGTGGGCGCCGCAGGGAGGGTAGGACGGCGCGCTCAAGGGCGCCGAGCGGCGTCTCGTCGGCAGGAGCCGCGCTAAAGCCAGGCAATTCGTCCTCGAGCCCCAGCACCCACCCAGACGCGAGCTCGAGAGCGGAGAGACGGTACTCGGCGGGCCCGGTCCGGGGACCGGCCATGCTCGCGGGGCCTCCGCCCCAGGGGCGTGGTTGAGCGGCCGGATCCGTCATTCCTGGAGCAAGCCCTTGCCAGAGAGTTCGGTGAGGAAAGCGTCCACGTCGACGGCCGCCCGCTTACGCTCGATTTCGAACGTCTCCACGAGGTCGTCGACCAACTCCTCACGCGTGGCACCCTCGGCGAGGGCCTGCCAGAGCACGGCCCCACTCTGATTCGCACTCAGGTAGGTCGAGCTCCGGCCTTCGAGCACGACGATTTCGCCGTCGATCTCGCGCCAGTGCAGACCATCTGTCCTGAGATGCAGCTTCTTCACCGGGATCGCGTTCGCCACCAGCCTAATGCGCTTCTAAACGACGAGCATCGCCATGGAGCGGCGATGCTCGTCTTTGAAACCGGCAGTTGAAGGTCGCCGCAGCAACTCGGCCCTACCGTCGTCGCGCCTTTTGGCCGCCGCGGTCCAGTCGATTCGTTGCCGCGAACTGCCCCACGTTTACCGCTAGCCTGCGGGGGAGACCGTCACGGGCGTCGTGAGGTGCGTGAACACCCCGTCGCTTTCGGTTCCAGTGGCCTCAGCCTCAGTGAGCTCACTGACCGTGCCCACGACCACTAGCGCCGGCGGCTCGTAGCCCTTCTCCATGAGTTACCTCCCTTCCAACGCCGGTCAAGCGCAGCGAGTGTACGAGCGATCGTGGCGCCACGTCAACGGCGGGCCACTAATCCTCGACCCCGCCCCCCAGAACGGCGAGGTCAACCGCGGAGCGCCCTCCAGGGCGATATGCGCTGAGAAGGTCGTTACCCAATCGCCGGCCCTCGGCGCAGCGCTCCGCTTCCCCCCAAAACGGCTAGCTCGGCGACTCGCCGCGGGGAGTTTTCCAGCCGAACCCTTTCCGGCGTGGGCGCTCGCCCATAGGCTTACGGCATACCCGTTCGATGAGGCGGCAGGCCCCCGCTTCTTACAGTCCTTCGCCACCGAGACGCGTGAGTGCACTGAATCCAGGGAAGAAAGGGCTTCTCGCGAGCCGCACCGGGCATGAGGACGCTCGGACGCGAGCGGAGGCGGATGACCTGAACGCCGTCCAGCCCACAACGCGAGTTATGGGAGACCCGAACGCGGTGAGCACAAGCGACGCAGCGGGACGCCGGAGGCGTCGGGGCTGGCTCGTTCGCCGCATGCTCCTACTTGCGGACGTGGTCGGGCTGGTGCTGGCGTTTCTCGTCACCGAGGTGGTGATCGGTCTCACCGGCTGGCCGGTCAACTACCCCTTCGAGATATCTCTCTTTGCGGTCACGCTGCCGACGTGGATCGTGGTCGCGAAGATCTACGGTCTTTACGAACGGGACGACGAGCGCACGGGTCACTCGACGGTCGAGGACGCCGTCGACGTCTTCCACCTCGTTACCGTGGGCGCCTGGGTGCTCTTCTTCGGCGCCTGGCTGACCGGGCTGGCCAACGCGCCGCTCCGCAAGCTAGGCCTGTTCTGGGCACTCGCCATCATCCTGATCATGCTGTCTCGCTCCCTCGCCCGTGCGCTCTGCAAGCGCAGCTTGACCTACCTTCAGAACACGGTGATCGTAGGCGCCGGAGACGTCGGTCAACTGGTTGCCCGCAAGCTCATGCAGCATCGTGAATACGGAATCCGGCTCGTGGGGTTCGTCGACGGGCAACCGAAGGATCTTCGCGGCGACCTCCTGGGCGTCGAGTTCCTCGGGTCCGCAGGCGACCTGCCCGAGATCGTCCGCCGACATGAAATCGACCGGGTGGTGATCGCCTTCTCGAACGATCCGGCCGAGGAAATGCTCGCCATGGTGCGTGGCCTCCGTGATCTTGACGTCCAGATCGACATCGTGCCGAGGCTGTATGAGGTTGTCGGCCCAAGTGTCGCGATCCACACGGTCGAGAGCCTCCCGCTGATCGGGCTCCCGCCGGTGAAGCTCTCCCGCTCGTCTCGGATGCTGAAGCGGAGCATCGACCTCGCCGGCGCCTCGCTCATCCTGCTCCTGACCGCGCCGTTCTTCGCCTATATCGCCTTGCGGATCAAGCTCGACTCGCGCGGCCCGGTCTTCTTCCGGCAAACCCGCCTCGGAAAAGACATGCGCGAGTTCACAGCGCTCAAGTTCAGGACGATGCGCGTGGACGCCGACGACTCGCTCCACCGCGATTACATCAAGAGGATCATGGACTCGAATGCCGAGCTCGAGCCGAACGGCATCTACAAGCTCGAGCGCGGTGACGCGGTGACGCCGTTCGGTCGGTGGCTCAGGAAGACAAGCCTCGACGAGCTTCCGCAGCTCGTCAACATCGTGCGCGGCGACATGTCACTCGTAGGGCCGCGGCCGTGCATCCCGTACGAGGTCGAGCACTTCGCGCCACACCACTTCGAGCGCTTCCTCGTTCCGGCCGGGCTCACGGGGCTCTGGCAGGTGAGCGCACGCGCCCATTCGACGTTCGGCGAGGCGCTCGATATGGACGTCGCGTACGCGCGCGGGTGGTCGCTCGGGCTCGATCTCCTGCTCCTGTTCCGAACCCCGCTCCAGGTTTTCCGGCAAAGGGAAACAGCTTGACCGCCACTCCGGCCGGCGGCGCGAGCGCAAGCGGCGACGAGCGGACGAGGGTAGCCGTCGTCGGCCTCGGCTACTGGGGCCCGAACCTCGTTCGCAACCTCTACGAGTTGCCCGAGGCCGAGGTCGCCTGCGTCTGTGACACTAGGCCGGCTCCCCTCGAGGCGATTCGTCGGCGCTATCCGGGCGTGGCGACCACCACGCGCTACGGTGACGTCCTCGCGGACGAGACAATCGAGGCGGTCGCGATCGCCACGCCGGTGGGCACGCACTACCACCTCGCGGCGGAGGCGCTGCAGGCGGGGAAGCACACTTTCGTCGAGAAGCCGCTCGCGGGCTCGTCGGCGGACGCCGCGCACCTCATTGCGCTCGCCGACAGGCAGCGGCTCGTCCTGATGCCCGGCCACACCTTTCTCTACAGCCCGCCCGTCAACACGATCCGCGAGCTGATCGCGTCGGGTGAACTCGGCGAGATCTACTTCGTCTCGGCGAGCAGGGTCAACCTCGGCCTGCATCAGCCCGACGTCAGCGTGGCGTGGGACCTCGGCCCGCACGACTTCTCCATCTTGCGCTATTGGCTGGAGGAGACGCCCGTGCACGTGACTGCGCTCAGCCGGGGCTGCATCGTTCCCGGCACGCCGGACGTCGCCTTCATCAACCTCGAGTTCCCTTCCGGCACGATCGCACACGTGGAACTCTCCTGGCTCGCCCCGAGCAAGCTCCGCCGCACCGCGATCGTCGGGTCGCGCAAGATGGTCGTCTACGACGACGTCAGCAATGAGCCGGTGCGTGTTTTCGACTCGGGCGTCGCGCTTCGCAACCCGGAGACCTTCGGCGAGTACAAGCTGACATATAGGACCGGGGATATCGTCTCGCCCCAGGTCGACGCTGTCGAGCCGCTCTATCTCGAGATGCAGGACTTCTGCGCCGCTGTCCGGCTTGGAAGGAGCCCTCGCTCGAGCCGAGAGCTCGGCCTCGAGGTGCTGCGCATCATCGAAGCTGTCGACGCCTCGCTCGGCCAGAACGGGGCCAGGGTCGACGTCGCCGGATCCCTCAGCCTCGCGTAGGGACGCGGCCGGCCCTCGTCGTCCCTCGCCCGCCTCGAGCGGGAACCGCCCACGCGAGCGCCGTTCAGAGACGCTCCCGCCAGCGATTCCTGAGCTTGAAGGCCTCGCGTCCGAGCGCCGCCGCGTGCTCGGACTCGGAGCGGAAGCCGCCGCGGGCGGCATGCCCGATCCGGGCGAGCTTCGTACCCCAACGCTCGCCGTAGGCGGGCCGGAGCTCGTCCGCTAGGACCGCCGCGCTCGCCCGCGCCGCCCGGGCGGGTGTAAGCGCCCAGAAGCTGCTCACCCAGCGTTGGAAATGATTCTCGAGCACCGTCCGGTCCCGCGCCTGAGGAAGATGCCGAGCCCAGATGCGCACGGCCGGGGGTAAAGGCTTGTCGAGGAGCAGAGCGTCGACGGCGGCGATCGTCGTCCGCCAGACGCGCTCTATCCGCCACTGGGTCGCGAGGAGGTCGAGCTCGCGCCGGTCGAGTCCTTCGGCCATGACCGCGACGTCGACGACGTCGCGCAGAAAGGCGAGGGGAGCGCGCGCCCACGCATGCGCGGCGAGCAAGAGGGCGTGGTGCGCCGGGTGGGGTCCCAGGACGCCCTCGATCCCCGACGCGGATGGGCAGGTAGCCGCAAGGAGGTCCTGCGTCGGCGGCTGGGGCAGCCACTTGGGCCAGTTGGGCCGTCGGTGAATCTCGACGTGAAGGGGTAGACCCGGACTCAAGAGCGGCTGCAGGTGATGCACGTCGCGCCGGTACATCTCGGGGTAGTCGCCGACAGCCCGGAAGCCTGCGGCGAGCAGCGTTCGGTGCACCTCCTCGGCGTCGCGCACGAGCAGGTCGAGATCGACGGAGGGCCTCAGCGCGGGATCGGGATAGCGGGCCGCTACTTCGCAGCCTTTGAGCACGACGATCGGCCCGTCGCAGGCGGCACGTACCCGCTCGAGGAGGGTCGGGACGGCGAGCGAGCGCATCGCAGCTTTACGCTCCGCCAGGGCGAGCCGGTCCGGTATTTGGCGCCCGAGCGTGCGCCACCGTCGAGCTGCGAGGAGCTCGACGCGGTGCGCAACCAGGTCGCCGAGCGACGGCGCGCGATCGATCAGCCGGTCGACGCCGCTCCACACCTCCTTTGCGCTGGCGGCTGCCTCCCGCGAATCCGAGACGGTAGCCGGTCCGGGGATCTCAGCCGAAGCGCGCAAGCTCGAGGTGGCCTCCTCGGCCGGGCGGGGGGCCGACGTCGACCCCGTGCAGCTCGACCCAGGCGTGGGCGAAGTGCTCGGCTGGCGTCCGCGGGAGCCCGACGACGAGCTCGGCCGGATCCCCCTGGCTTCGGAGTAGATGAAAAAGGACGAGAGACTTGACGAGGCAGGGCGGCCGGCGCCCGCCTATGCGGAGACTCCTGTCGACAGCGCGGCTCAAGCGTGGCGGAGAATGTCGCTCGGGGCCGCTGTGCGGCGGGGCGAGCCCCTTGACGACGTCGGAAAGCGGCTCGCGCTTGAGGCCTGCGCGCACCCGGGCGTAGGTCTGCCAGACGCGCAGGGCGAGCTCGGCCTTGCCCAGCAAGGAGAGTGGGCCGGCCTGGCTAGACATGGGCCGGGATCCGCTCGACGGCACGGAAGGCGGCCCGTTGGTGGAGACGGGATGATGCGTGAGCGGATCCACTGTAAATCGCGCCGTCCCTCGTCTAGTACATGCCGAGGGTGCCTCGGCGGCGCTCCCTGCGCATCGCAAGGCGAAAGACGAGGATCCCGCCCGCGAGCGAAGCGGCCGACATGGGGGCGAGGAGCATCAGCTTTGGGGCGACGGCTGACCAGCCCTCGCCGCCGATGATCGCCCTGCGCATCCCCTCAAGGGCGAGCGTCATGGGATTGTACTCAGCCACGGTCGCTATCCAGCTCGGCAGGAGCTGGAGCGGAAAGAAGGCGCCGGAACCGATCGTCAGCAGCGTCACCCCCGCGCCGATTCCGGCCGAGCCGCCGCGAAACGTCAGCGTCGCTCCGGCGCTTGCGACCCCGAGCCCCCAGACGAATGGGATGAAGACGAGTAGCGCGAGGGTGGCCGGGAGCACGCCACCGACCTCGAAGTGGAGGCCGAACGCGATGCCGATGAAGAGGAGGAAGAGGCCCGTTCGGATAGGGATGTACAGGAGGTCATAGACGACCGATCCGATCTGAATCGTGGCCGGTGACGTCGGGGTCAGGAGGACCGACTCGAGCGTGCCCATGAGCTGCTCGCCCCGGACAGCAGCGGCCACGCGGCGGAGAGCCAGCGCGATGAAAGCCCCCAGTGCGACACCGATGCTGACGAACTCCATGTAGCCCGCCCGCGTCCCGCCGTAGCTCGGCAGGGCGCTCGGATCGACCATGCGGCCGACGAAGTAGAACATCAACGCTCCGAAGAGGAGCCCGAACCAGTCCGAGAAGAAGGAGGCGCGGTAGCTCCACGCCACCAGGAAATCGCGCCTGATGAAGGCCGGAAGCTTCGCGATTTCACCGGCCACGACCGAGAAGCGGCTCGATTCGGTCGCAGCCACCGCGCTCACGGTGAGATTTCCCCCGACGGCTTCGTGAACTCGAGAAACGCGTCCTCGATCTCCGAGCGCTCCTCACGGCAGGCGATCACTTTGAAGTCGGCACGGCTCAGCGAGGCGATCGCGTCCCCGAGCACCGCCCCTTCGGCGAGAGCAAGCAGATAGCTCTCCGCCTTGGGATCGCCAACAGCTTCGATCGCGCCGAGCCCAGCGAGCGCCTGCTGGAGGGCGGGCTTCAGCTCGCGTCGGACGCGACCGTTACGCACCCGCAGGAGGTAGCGCTGCGGGACCGAGTGCGCCAGGAAGTCGGCCACGGAGCCGGCGAACCGCACCCTGCCCTCGTGAAGGAGTGTGACGCCGTCGACGAAGCCGCGGACCTCCTCGACGCGCTGCGTCGCCCAGATGACGGCAGCGCCGGTTCCGGCGATCTCCTGTACGAGCGTCCGAACACGCCGAGCGCCTTCTGGATCGAGATCGTGAGTCGCCTCGTCGACGAGAAGAACGGCGGGATCGATCAAGAGGGCGCGGGCGACCGAGAGGCGCTTCTGCATGCCGTGGGAATACGCGTTGACGCGGCGGTGCCCGGCTTCCGCGAGTCCGACGCGGGCGAGTAACTCGCCCGCGCGCGCCGCCGCTCGCTTCCGGCGCATGCCGTGCAGCCGGCCGAAGAAGACCAGGTTTTCGAACCCCGACAGGCGCAGGTAGAACGATCGATCGCCCGCGGGAATCAGCCCGACTCGCCGCCGGAGAGCGAGCGGATTCGCGGACGGATCGAGTCCTCCGATGCGGATGTGGCCCGCAGTCGGGAAGACGAGGCCGGCGAGAATTCGAAGCAGAGTCGTCTTCCCAGCCCCATTCGGGCCGAGCAGCGCCCGAATCTCGCCCGCCTCAACTGCAAGCGACACTCCGTCGAGAGCCACCTTCGCTTCGAACCGGTGCAAGACGTCGCGAGCGTCGATAACAGCCGAAGCTCGTGGAGTCCCCGGCCCATCCCGGTCAGAGTCCGCCGGCGCGGCGGCATCGGAGGGGTCTAGGGCAGAAACACCGAAGTCTCGAACCCGGAGCACTCGATCAACCTGTCGACGTAGTAGGGCGGTGCCGTGCTTCTGGCCGCATTCTCTCCCCTAGCTACCACTCTTCCAGCCTAGGGAACCGCGTCAGCCTCATGAGCAGGATCTGAGAATCCATCTCAGGGTTTGGTATCAGGCTTGCGAACGCCATCAGCGTGGAGCGTACTGTCTTCGTGGCGGAGGCGCTTGAAACCAGGGGCGGCGTGCGTTTAGGGGCCGGTGAAGAAGCGCGAGGATCAATGTGGATGAGGTTCTCGACTAGACGGTGCCCGGCGATTTGTAGCCGATCCACCGCAGCCCCACCTCCCGCAGTACAACGCACCTCGTAGCCACGGAATCATGACCGAGCGGACACCCAGCCTGCAACTGACCGTTCGGTCAGGCCTCGCTACTTGGGGGTGTCTCCGCCACGACTTCGCCCGGCCGGGTCCCGGCCGACCCGAGGCCCTTCGGTGGCTAGAGTGCGAATGTGTCCTGTGGCAATTGCGGGGCGGAGTATCCGGACGACGCGAGGTTCTGCCCGCAATGCGGAGCATCGACCCGCGAGGCGGCCCCGCTTGACCCGCCGAGGGTCATCGTGCCCGGTTCGCGCGCGGGAGGACCCGTTTGGGAGGATTGCGAGATCGGCTGGTGGCGCGGGTACATAAAGGCCGAGTTCTACGCGCTCGCTCTCCATCCGGTGTTTGGGGAGTACGAAGTTGGTCGCTCCCGAAGCTTCTGGTGGCGGCGGAGCGAGCCGCCGCCGACAAAGAAGGGCGCCGCGGCCAAGGCCCACGACGCACTCGTGTCCAGGCTGCTCGCCGAAGGCTGGGAGACTGTCGACTTCGGAGGCCCGTGGTACGCGCGCGCTTTCCGCCGAAGGACGAAAGCCCTCGTCGCCCTTCCTCCCGAAGACCTCTCTAGGTCCGACGAGGGGCCTGTGGCCGGCTCACCATGACCTGAATTTACCGGTTCCAGGCCTGTGCGAGCCGTTCTCGAATCTCTCTAGCATCCGTTCGACCCGCCCAAGCCTACGGTCGACCGACCGCCAGCCGGACGTGATGAGGTCGACGATGAGCTCGAGATCCTCCATGCGCTCGCGGCGCTCCGATCCGATATCGGAGCGAAGCTCTTTCCACGCCTCGACGACTTGCTCAACGAGTGCGCTCATGGAGGCAACTCGATCGGCGACCGGACGCACCTCGACCCGCAGCGCCTCGAGGACCATGCTTCCGACCTCACGAGGGACGGTCTGCTCAAGCTCGGCTGTCGCCTTCGCGAGGCTTTCGAGGAGCTGGGCTCGTGTTCCGGCTACCGCTGCGCTGGTCGCCGCGACCTCCACGGACGTCGGCGTCGAAGGCGGTGCGCCTAGCGTCTCGATCGCTTCGCTGACTCGATCCACGACCTCCGAGCTAACCGGCTCACCGTGAACGACCCGAAGTACGTTCTCAGCGGAGACACCTGCGTGACGGGCGAGCTCAAGAATAGTTGCCATAGGCGTACAGATTAGGACGCATCCGCGAGGATTCAAGCATCAGGGGGATTCTTACCAACTTGCTCATGATTGCGCTGGCCGGAGCGGCAGCTACCTGAAGGAAGCCCTTGGCGCCCCGTGCGCCGCCTGGCCGCCCGAGATCGGCGCCCTCGAGGGCCGCCACGGTCCGTTTGACGGCAAGCCGATTTCGCCTAACCTGTTTGCGACCTATGCCCACGATCATGGAGATTGCGGACCTGGCCGACGTCCCGATGGAAGGTGTCATGCGCGTCCTCAACGGCGAGCCGGTAGGAGAAAAGGTCGCCAAACGTGTACGGCTGGCGCTGGCGACGCTCGGGGCCCCGCACGTAGCGGTCAGGCCGCAGGAGACGAGCGTCGTCGAGCCGTCGCCACGCCCACGCGTCGGCGAGATCACGGAGGCGCCCGAAGCGGAGCAGCGCGCGAACGAGGAAACTGTCGTCGAAGCGCGCGAGGAGCTCATGGAGAGAATCAACCGCGCGACGGCTGAACTCCAAACCCGCCTGCCCGAGGGCGTGGGCAGCGTCGTCTACGAAGCCGTTCGCGTCGAGGTGGAGCCGGTCGCCCGGCACATGGACCAGATGGGTGCGCTGGTCGAGCGGCTCGGCCAAGTGGTCGCGCGTATCGACGGCAGCGTGACGTCAGAGCGCCAGGCACGCCTCAACGACATCAAGCTTCTCACCGACCTGATCGTGACCGGGTGGCAGACCGTCGACCGCCGCCTCGCTCGCGTCGAGCAGATGCTAGAAAGCGCTGACGGTTAGAGGGGTGCCGTATCGGCTGAGGAGTTAGGCTCGGCTCGACGTCCGCTCTTCCTCTGGAATCAGCCGCAAGACGAAGTAGAGGATCGCAACGAGGAAGACGGCGGACTGTTCTGCGTTCATCAGGATCCCGCCGAAGTTCTGGTCCTTCTCCGCGGACAGACCCCACAGGCGCGGCGCTGACTCGTAGTAGTCGTAGAACGGGTTCGACGAGAACGTCAGTGCGAGCCCGAGAAAGGCCGATCCCACGAAGGCGGCGGCGAGGTAGCCGATCTTCACCGGCACCGACACCACGTTCGGCTCGCCGGCCAGCACCGGCCACCAGAAGACGAGCCCGATTGCGATCAGGAGTGCATGCTCGACGTTGAGGAGCCACGGGTTGCGGAGGGCGAAGTCGTAAAAGGCGGCGAGATGAATCGCGTACCAGCCGACCAGCCAGACCGGCAGAGCGACCTTTGGCTGGGTGAGCCAGGCGAGCGGCGCCCGCCCCAGCCGCGCGATCCGCCTCCTCATGAGGGGCGTCAACCCGAGGATGAGAAGCGGCGGCGCCCAGTCGGCGATCATCACGTTCTGGAGCAGGTGGATCAGCAGGAGGTAGTGGACGCTGATCGTCTCGAGGGGTGAGTTCAGCGCTCCCGCGATGAGGACGAGGCCGAGCGCGAAGAGAAGCGCGCGCCGACCGGGGCGGTCAGCTCGCGCCGCCCACCAGTAGGCCACGCCCGCGGCGACCGCGAGCGCAAGGAAGAGGGGCTCGAAGGTGAAAGAGGAGGGCGCCGGGGCGCTCACGCGGCGTGCACGGCGCGCTCTCGCGCCTCCCGCGCAACGACCTCGCGGTGGGAGGCGACGACGAGGAGCGCCACGCAGAGCCCGAGGGTCACCGCCTGCTCGGCCATCATCACGATCCCGGCCAGCCTCTGGTCTGCGAGCGGCGAGAGGCCGAGAAGCCGCTCGTCCTGCGCCACATAGGCCGGGTAGAGCGGATCGAGCGAGAAGACGAGCACATCGGCGAGCACCTGCCCGCAGGCGAAGAGGACGACGGCAAGCGCGATCCGCCCGGACCGGCGGAGCTCGCCGCGACGGGCCGGGTCGACGAGCTGCGTCCAGACCAGAATCCCGGCCACGACGAACGTGACGTGCTGCAGGTCGTGCACGACCTGATGGTCGAGGACGTAGTCGTAGGCGGCGGGGTAGTGCCATCCGGCGATGACGGCCGCCCAGACGGCGAAGCTGACCTTCGGGCGTAGAAGAAAGCGCAGAAAGGCGCGGAGCGGCCCCAGGCGCGCGGCCGCAGCGAGGATCGAGCGCGGCAGCAGGAAGAACGTCAGTGGGCCGCGGATGGCGACGATCGCGAGCGCGACGGCCGCATCCCCGATGAGCACGTGCTCGAGCATGTGCGCCGAGAGGAGGTACTCCTCGCCGATCGGGTCGAGCGGGGAGACGAGTGCCAGAGTTCCCAGCGCGACGCCGCCGAAGAACAGCAGGAGGCGGTCGTACCCGGCGAGGTCCCCCCGACCGCGGCGCCGCAGCCGGATCCACGCCTGGAGGAAGAGAACGAGCGCTAGGCCGGCCCCTGCGAGGACGGCAGGCGGAGTTTCCCAGGTTGACCCGAGCTGCGACGGAGGGACTACATCGCCGTGGGCAAGGAGCAGGCTCAAGGCGGCGGTGCCAGCACCTGCCCGAGCACCCATAAGCCGGTGAACGTGTAGCCGACCATCAAGAGCACGAGCGGCCATTGAGCGAGCGCGGCACGCCGCGGAACCCCGTGGACGCGCAGCGAAACACGGTGTGCCTCGAAGACCGCCACCACATGGCCCCACACGATCAAACCGACCTGGAGATACCAGACGAGGGCGCCCGGAACTCCCTTCCACGGCGACTCGACATCGGGCACCCACTCACGGCCTAACGGATCGAACACGGCCGCATAAGTGAACTGACCGGCGTAGATGAGGAAGAGGAAGTAGTGCGAGATGAAGTAGACGGCGGCGATCGGGATGAGGGTGGGCGCATACCGCCGCGCGGCGTCCGCGATCGCAGCGCGTTCGAGCCGCGAGACGGCCGTGACGACCGTGAGGAAGGCGAGCGCAAAGGCCGCCACGATCCCGGCCATGAGCACCGTGTCGAGGAACTTCGCGTGCGCCGCCAGCCAAGTCGAGCGGTCGAGGAAGAAGCCCTCGAAGCGCGCGTACTGATTGGTCTGCGAGAAGCCGTCGTAGACGACGGTCGCCAGCAGCGCGAGGACGAACGTTCCGCCGCCTGGTGCCAGTGGTGCTTCCCGGCGGACACCGGCTCCGTACGGCCGCAAACGGATGCCGCGCGCCTCGGCCGGAGCGTCCAGCCAGCAAGCCGGGCAGCCGGGTCGCTCCGCATCGATGCAGAGCCCCGTCCGGCACGGTCCGCCCCCCTCGCGAACGTAGAGCTCGAGCGGCGCAAAGCGCGCGAAGGTCCTGGCCACGACGGTGAACAGCTCGCCCCGGGCGAGCCAGGCCTCGGCCCCGTACGCCGCCATGGCCACGAGCTGAACTCCGATGTACGCGAGGAGGATGAGCACCAGCGTGCGCGGCTCCTTCCCCTGGGCCCAGACGAGCTCCATCCACGACCAGACGAGCAGGAGAGCCGTCGCAGGCCAGAGCCCGAGCCACGTTGGATACGGCATCGCCGCCGAGCCACGCCTGGCGAGAAACCGGTCGAGGAGCCGACCCGCGGCGTTCAGCGGACTGACGAAGTCCCAGATGTTGCCGACGAGCGCGGAGACAATCCCGAGCCCCACCCAGAAATCCACCCAGATGACGATCGTCGCGGGGTTCTCGAAGAAATCATCGGGGCCGAACAGGCCGCCGGAGATGACATCGGCAAGGAGAAACGACGCGACGGCGACCGCGATCGAGCCGAGGCGCAGGCGGCGAAAGGGCCCGTAGACGTCCTCGCTCATGCGCGTCCCCGAGGCCTGGAATGCGAAGGTGGCCGCCGGCGCGGACAGGAGCACGGCCAGCCCGGCGGCGAGTCCGTACAGCCAGACGGGCAGCGGGAACCGGTAATCGATCCCGGGAACGGCATGCGCAGCCGCCGTGCTCGGCAGAAGAAGCGCTAGAGCGACGGCGGCTGCGAGAGCGAGACCTTTCCGGCGCACCGGCTGGAATAGTCTCAAAACCATCGGGGTGCCCGGATTTGAACCGGGGACCTCGCCGACCCGAACGGCGCGCGCTACCAGGCTGCGC
>DASQXE010000122.1:0-4122 GCA_035639875.1 Gaiellaceae bacterium
ACACGCGGCGCCGACGAGAGCGGCGACCACGTAGAGAGCGGCGATCCGCGCCTGGCTCAGGTGCTCCGCGAAATGCAGCGGAAGCGGCCCGTCCAACGTCCCAAGGGTCAGCGCGACGAGGAGGATTCCCGCGGAGGCGACCCAGAACCCAGGGCTGCGCAGAGCACGCCGGTCAGAGCTGAAGCGCGCGAGATCGCGCGGCGACCCGAGTAGGAGGAGCGCTGCTCCAGCGACCGCCACGAGCCCGAGGTGGATGGCGAACGGAGCGCGAATGCCGCCCGCGCCGCCGATCGCAGGGCCCGCAATGGCCCCGATTCCGTAGACCGCCGTCAGGCCGCTCAGGCGCCGATACTCCTCCCCCGGAAAGCGCTCGATGACGGCAAAGGCCGTTCCGATCCAGAGGCCGCCCGCGCCGATTCCCTGCAGGAGCCGTGCGGGGAAGTACACGCCGAGCCCGCCGCCGGCGATGAAGCCGACGTCGCCGACGAGGACGAGCGCGAGCGACGCCGCGAGCACTGCTACCGCATGGCGCCGCTGGATACCGCGCCCCGCGAACGGATAGCCGACCATCTGCCCGATCGCGAAGCTCGCCACGAGCGCGCCGATGACTCCGGGGCCGGCCCCGGTCTCGGCGCCGATCGCCGGCACGACGGGCGCGATGATGCTGTAGCCGGCCGAATCGAGCGCCGCCAGCGCAAGCAGGACCAAATAGGCCATGTCCGGGGTCTGACCCCGGCCGTGTCCTAATCGGACAGGCCGACGTCGAGGACGACGGTCTTTAGGTCGGTCATGTCCAGCATCGTGTAGCGCCCGCCGATGCGGCCCCACCCGGTCCGCGTGCCGGACGCGCCTCCGAATGGCTCGTGCGCCTCCCAGTAGTCCGTCGAGTCGTTGACGACGACGTTGCCGACCCGCAGGTTGTCTAAGTACGTGAAGGCTCGCTTGAGGCTCTTCGTGTAGACGGCCGCCTGTAGTCCGAGATAGGAGTCGTTGGCAACGGCGAGCGCCTCGTCGTCGTCACCCACGGTGATGAGCGGCACGATCGGCCCGAACGTCTCGTCGCGGTTGATGAGCGTGTCGAGGCCGACGGCGTCGACCACCGTCGGCTGGTAGTAGAGATGCGTGGGCCAGCCGGAGTCGCGCGAACCACCCACGACGACCTCGGCGCCCTTCGCAACCGCGTCCTCGAGGTGGCGATCCATCTTCTGCGCGGTGGGCTCGTTGTTCATGGGCCCGACGAGCGTCTCCTCGTCGAACGGATCGCCGAGCTTCCAGCCCCCCGCCTCCTCGACGACGGCGGAGAGGAAATCGTCGTGGACCCGCTGGTCCACCAAGACGCGCTCGGTCGCGCAGCACACCTGGCCGGCGCAGAAGAACCCGCCGAAGACCGCGCCCTTGGCGGCCGCCTCGAGATCCGCGTCCGCGCAGACGATCACGGGT
The DNA here is from genome assembly GCA_035639875.1 of Gaiellaceae bacterium. GTDB lineage: Bacteria > Actinomycetota > Thermoleophilia > Gaiellales > Gaiellaceae > JAIBJP01. Next base: position 1,441 of record DASQXE010000122.1, read on the forward strand.
CCGTTGCCGCTCGCCTCGATGAGCGTCCGCTTGAGACCGGCCGCGCGGACGATCTTCTCCGCTGTCGCGTGCGAGCCGACGAAGCCGACGCAGTCGACGTTCTCGTCCTGGATCAGCTGCTCGCCGACGCGCCCGTCCCCATACACGACGTTGACGACGCCGTCGGGGAGACCAGCGTCGGCCATGATCTGCATGAAGTTCGACATCGCGATCGGCGTCCACTCGGACGGCTTCATGACGATCGCGTTGCCGGCCGCGATCCCGGGCGCGATCAGCTCGACGGGGATGAGCGTGGGGAAGTTCCACGGCGTGATCCCCGCATAGACCCCGTTCGGCTTGCGGAACGTGAGGATGCGCTTGTTGACGTCCTTGGAGGGGATAATCGCGCTCTCCATCCGCTTGACGTCCTCCGCGGCGATGCGGAAGTTCTCCGCCGTCTCCTCGATGTCGGGAATCGCCTCCGCCACGTAGGGCTTCCCCTGCTCGACCGAGAGCTCGCGCGCGAACTCCTCCTTGCGCTCCTCGATCAGGTCGGCGATCGCGTGGCAGACGCGGGCCCGCTCCCAGGCCGAGAGCGCCGCCCAGCGCGGCTGTGCCTCGCGGGCCGCTTTGGTGGCCCGGCGGATGTCCTCCCCGCTCGCTTCTGGTACGTCTGCAAGCTTCTCGCCGGTGACCGGGGAGACGATCTCCCTCGAGGACTCGCCGGTCGACTCGACCCAGTCGCCGCCGATGAAGTTCTGCAAGTTCCTGACCGTCGTCGCCATGCTCACGCCTCCACTCTCGCGTTGACCCGATCCCAAGCCTCGTCCAGCACCTGGCGCAGGACGCCCACCATCTCGTCGAACTCCGCCGGCCCCGCGACGAGGGGCGGCGCGAACTGCGCACACGTCTCGCCGCGGTCGTCGAAGCGCATGTACACCCCGAGCTCGCGCGCCCGCGGAGTGAGAAAGCCCTTGATGAGCTCGTCGCGTTCGGCCGGCGCGAACGTCTCCTTCGTGTCCTTGTTCTTCACGAGCTCGAGCGAGTAGAAGTAGCCGTCGCCGCGCACGTCGCCGACCATCGGGTGCTCGGCCCAGAGCTGCCCGCACAGAGCCCGGAAAGCGCCCATATGGTGCTGGACCCGGCCGACGAGATCCTGGCGCTCCATGACGGCCAGATTGGCAAGCCCGATCGCGCAGGAGACCGGATGCCCGCCGAACGTGATCCCGTGCGCGAACGCCGTCTTCGGCTCGGCGAAGAAGGGTTCGATCACGCGCTCGCTGGCGACGATCGCTCCGAGCGGTGCGTAGGCCGACGTGATCCCCTTGGCGAGCGTCATCACGTCCGGCTGGATCCCGTAGCGCGTGGAGCCGAACCAGTCGCCGACCCGACCGAAGCCGCAGATGACCTCGTCCGCCACGAGCAGGATCCCGTGTTCGTCACAGATCTCGCGCACGCGGTCGAAGTAGCCCTCCGGCGGAGTGATCGAGCCCGCCGAGTTCTGCACAGGCTCGACGATGACGGCGGCGACGGTTTCGGGCCCTTCGTTCCGGACGATCTCGTCGATCTCGTCGGCGCAACGGAGGCTGCAACGCGGCTCGTCAGCGCAATAGGGACAGCGATAGCGATACGGGAGCGGCGCGCGTAGACAGCCGGCCAGCAGCGGCTCGAACTGCGACCGAAGCGCCGGGCTGCCGTTGATCGAAAGCGCGCCGAGGGTCGTCCCGTGATACGCGCTCCTCCGCGTTATGAACTTGTAGCGCGTCGGCTCGCCGCGCAGCCGGTGATACTGGCGCGCGACTTTGAGGGCGGACTCGATCGCCTCGGAGCCCCCGCCGACGAAGAACACGCGCCCGACGTCCATCGGCACGAGCTCGGCCACTTTCTCCGCGAGCTCGACCGAGGGCGGAGTCGCAAAGCCGACCCAGTTGGTGAAGAACGGGAGTTCCCCGAGCTGCTTCGCCGCCGCCTCGGCGATCTCCGGCCAGGGCCCGTAGCCGATGTTGACGCAGTAGAGCGCGGAGAGGGCATCGAGGTACCGGTTGCCGTCGGCGTCCCAGATGTAGCAGCCCTCGCCGCGGACGATGACGACGCGGTTGTCCATCGTGCGCGTGAAGTGGCGCCAGAGATGGTCGATCGCGGGAGCGGTCACATCGTCCTCCTTCCGTTGCGGGCGGCGAGCGCCTGCTTCGCCTTGACAGCGAGCCAGAGCTCCATTCGCTGCTCGGGGTCGTCGGGATGGCGGCCCGTCTGCTCGCGGAGCCTGTCCATGCGGTAGCGCAGCGTGTGCCGGTGGACGCCGAGCTCCTCCGCCGCCTCGCTCCAGCGGCAGCCCGCTTCGAGGAGAGCCGTGAGCGACGCGACCAGCCACTCGTTGTCCGCTGCCGGGCCGAGCACGCGGTCGACGAAGGCGACGAGCGCCGCGTCCGGCAGGCTGAGGAGGAGCTCGAGCGAGCCGAGGTCGCGGAACGAGGCGACGTCGCCGCTGGCCGCGTCGAGGGCCGCGCGCGCCTCCACGAGGCTGCGGCCCAGTCCGCTTCCGTGAGCGGGCCGCCCGACGCCCACGCGCGCGAGCGGCTCCGCCTCGAGCACCCGCCTCGCCAGGGCGAGGACGTCGTGCTCGAGCGAGGCGCCGACCAGGAACGCGGCGCGGTCGCGGCGGGCGGTGGACAGGTACGGGACGTCTTGGCGCTCGAGCTCTTC
>DASQXE010000123.1:0-42563 GCA_035639875.1 Gaiellaceae bacterium
TGCTCGGCGATCTCGTCCGCGCGGAGGCACGCCCGCGGAAGCTCGATCATCGTTCCGCAGAGGTAGGCGACGTCGCCTTCCTCGGTCGCCGTCCGCACCGTCAGTTCGCGCAGCCGGCGTAGCTCCTCTGCAAAGCCCACGAGCGGATGCATGATCTCCACGAGCGGCGCGTCGCCCGTACGCTCCTCGACCCCTCGAGCGGCGCGCACGATTGCCCGCACCTGCATCTCGTAGATCTCCGGGTAGAGGAGCCCGAGGCGGCAGCCGCGCGTCCCGAGCATGGGATTCGACTCCTGCAAGGAACGGATGCGCCTTGCCATCTCCGCCGACTCCGCATCCTCGAGGGAGGGCAGGAACTCGTGGAGCGGCGGGTCGAGGAGGCGGATCGTCACCGGCAACCCGGCCATCGCCTCGAAGATGCCCTCGAAGTCCTCCTGCTGCAGCGGAAGGAGCTTGTCGAGGGCTTCGCGCCGCTCTTCCTCGCCCGAGGCCATGATCATCGCCCGCACGCGCGGGAGCCGGTTCTCGGCCATGAACATGTGCTCGGTGCGGCAAAGCCCGATGCCCTGCGCGCCGAACTCCCGCGCCTTGGCGGCGTCTTGCGGCGTGTCGGCGTTCGCGCGCACCTTCAGGCGGCGAAGCTCGTCGGCCCATCCGAGGACCTTCTCGAAGTTCTCGTCGATGTGCGGAGGGACGAGCTTCACCTCGCCGATGATCACGGAGCCCGAGCCCCCGTCGATCGTGATCACGTCCCCCTCCGCCAGCTCCCGTCCGGCGAGAGAGATCGTGCGTTTCTTCAGATCGATGCTGAGGGCCTCGCACCCGGTCACGCAAGGCTTTCCCATCCCCCGCGCGACCACGGCGGCGTGCGAAGTGAGTCCACCGACCGCGGTCAGGATCCCTTTGGCCTCGACCATCCCGTGGAAGTCGTCCGGGCTCGTCTCCGCGCGGACGAGGATCACGTCTTCGCCCGCCTTCCCCTGCTGCTCCGCCGAGTCGGCGTCGAGGACGATCTTTCCAATCGCCGCTCCCGGGGATGCGTTCAACCCCTTCGCGACGGCCTCGTGCTCGGCCGTCGGGTCGAGCATGGGATGGAGAAGCTGGCTGAGCTGCTCGGGCTCAATGCGCGCGACGGCCTCCTCGTTGGAGATGAGGCCCTCGTCAACCATGTCGACGGCAATGCGGACCGCTGCAGGGGCGGCGCGCTTTCCGGTGCGCGTCTGGAGTAGGTAGAGCTCGCCCTCGTCCACGGTGAATTCGATGTCCTGCATGTCGCGGTAGTGCCGCTCCAGACGCTGCATCGTCTCGAGAAGCTGTTCGAACGCCCGCGGAAACCGCTTTTTCATCCGCTCGAGCGGCTCGGGCTGGCGCACGCCCGCGACCACGTCTTCGCCCTGCGCGTTGACGAGAAAGTCGCCGTAGAGGCCTTTCTCACCGGTGGCGGAGTCCCGCGTGAAGGCGATTCCGGTCGCCGACTTGTCGTCCCGGTTGCCGAATACCATCTGCACGACGTTGACGGCCGTGCCAAGGTCGTCCGGAATCCGGTTGGCCCGCCGATAGGCCTGCGCACGCGGCGTCTCCCAGGAGTCGAACACTGCCCGCACGGCCGCCTCGAGCTGCTCACGGGGATCCTGCGGGAAGTCGCTCTCGGTCGCGTCGTGGTAGATCTCCTCGAAGCGCTCGACGAGCTCTCGGAGGTCGTCGGCGGTGAGCTCCACGTCCTCCCGTACGCCGCGCTTCTCCTTCATGGCCGCGATCGCCTCCTCGAATGCTTGGGCGTCGACGCCCGCGACGACGTTGCCGTACATCTGGATCAGGCGGCGGTAGGCGTCGTAGGCGAAGCGGCCGTTTCCCGTCGTCCGCGCGAGCCCTTCCGCCGACTCGTCGTTGAGACCGAGGTTGAGAATCGTGTCCATCATCCCGGGCATCGAGACGGCCGCGCCGGACCGAACCGACACGAGGAGAGGATCCTCTGGATCGCCGAAGCGCTTGCCGGTCGTCTCCTCGAGGCGCTCGAGATGCTCGGCGATCTGCTCCTCGAGGCCGGACGGCAGCTCGCGACCGTTCCGCATGTACTCCACGCACGCGGCGGTCGTGACCGTGAACCCTGCGGGCACCGGGATTCCAATCGCCGTCATCTCGGCCAGCCCGGCGCCCTTGCCGCCGAGGAGCGCTCGGCCGAGGTCTCCGCCCTCGGAGAAGTCGTAGACGTACGTTTCCATGGAGGCGCCGACAGATTTTCCCACGGCATGCGATTAGATCACGTCCATTCCAGCCGCCTTGACGGTTTCGGCGCGCCAGGCGAGACTGCCGCCATGCGCGTGTCCCTCTTCGCCGCAGCCGCGCTGGTCGTCCTCGTTGCGCTGGCACTCGCCCTGGGCCTCGAGCTCGGCTTCTTCGACGGCCACTAAGACTCGCCGGATACCCCATTCGGTCATGGCGCTTCGCGCCGACCTGAGCCATGGTCCTTGCATAGCGGGCTAGGCAGACGTGGGGCGCCGCAGCCTACGTCTCGGCCCGAGTTGAGGCGGCTCGGCACCACGGCCGCCTCTCTTTTTACTCGCCACTCTGGGCGGCGGCGCAGAGCCCGAGGCCTTACAGATTCCTCCGCTCAGCCACCCAGGAGATGAAGCGGATCCCCATCCAGACGGGCGTGAAGAGGACGTAGAAGACGAAGAGCGCGGCCGCCAAGAGCACCATCCAGAACGGCCAGTAGTAGAACGGAACGGGGCGCTTCTGTTTCACGTCTTCGCGGCCAGGCGGCGCTGCTCGACGAGATGAATGATGCGACGGGCCGTCTCCTCGATCGCCAGGTTCGACACCTCGATGATCGGGCAACCGAGCCGCCGGTGGAGCGCCTCCGCCTGCTCGAGCTCCTCGTAGATCGCGACCAGGTCGGCGTACTTTTGGCGTGACCCCCTCATGGCTCGAACGCGTTCGCTTCGAATCTCGGCCAGCGTCTCGGCGTCGATTGTGAGGCCGACGATCTTCCCCGGATCGATCTGGAAGAGCTCCTTGGGAGGCTCGACGCCGCGTACGACCGGCACGTTGGCAGTCTTGTAGCCGAGATAGCCGAGGTAGATGGAGAGCGGGGTCTTCGAGCTGCGCGAGACGCCGACGAGGACGATGTCGGCGTCCTTGAGGCCGTGCGCGGCGACGCCGTCGTCGAACCTGACCGCGAACTCGATCGCGGCAATGCGCTTGAAGTAGCTCGAGTCGAGGATCGGTCGGGCGGCCGGCGTCATCGTCGCCGGCTGCCCGGAGACGCGCGCGACCGCCTCGATCGGGTGTCCCAACAGATCGCAGTAGTGCAGGCGGTAGCGCTTGCAGAGCGTCCGCATCGCCTCGCGGAGCTCGGGCTCGACCAACGTGTACATGACGACCGCGCGCCGTCCGCGGGCCCGCGCGGCCGCCAGCTGCACGTCGTCGACACTCGTGATTCGCGGGTGGCGGACGATCTCGAAGTTCTCTTCGGGAAACTGGCGCTCCACGGCCTCGGCGAAGCGCATCGCGGTCTCTCCGGTCGAATCGGAGAGAACGTGGATCTCGAGCGGGGCTCTCATCGTGGGATCTGCGAGAGGTCGCCGAGAGCGCCGACCGCGTCGCGGACATCGAGCAGAAGCCGTAGCCGGTTCGCGCGTACCTGGCTGTCCTCGGCCATGACGAGGACCTCGTCGAAGAAGCGGTCAACGGGCGGCCCGAGCTCGGCGGCGGCGGCGAGCGCCGCATCGAAATCGCGCGCTTCGAGCGCGGCCTCGATCTTCGGCGAGACGCCGGCAAGCGCTTCGATCAACGCGAGCTCGGCTTCGTCGGTCGCGAGCCGCGGCTCCAGACTGGCAGCTGCCCCGTCCGCCTTCCCCGCGAGACGGTTCGCGCGGTCGAAGGCGACGTAGGCGCGATCGAACGCTTCCGAGGACGCAGCCCGTGCCAGCGCCTCCGCGAGGCGCGCGGTCGCGCCCAGCTCGTGCACGCCGCTCTCGCGGGCGGCGCGCACGAACTCGACGGGAACGTCCAACAGTCCCTCGAGCCGCTCCTCGGCGAAGTCGACGACGTCAGAGGGATCGTCTGTGGCATCCGCCCCTTGCTGGGTGAGGAGCTGGCGATCCCGCTCGACGAGCGCGCTGATATCGAGCTCGAGGCCAGCTTCGAGCGCCAGCCTGCAGAGGCCAATCGCCGCACGGCGAAGCCCGTACGGGTCGCGCGAGCCCGTCGGCCGCTGGCCGAGGGCGAAGGCGACGGTGAGGTTGTCGAGCTTGTCGGCGGCTGCCAGCACGCGTCCCGCTTCGGTCTCCGGCAGTTGGCCCCCCGCCGAGTCGGGCAGGTACTGCTCGTCGATCGCGGCGCAGACGGCTTCCGGATATCCGGCGAGGCGCGCGTACTCGGCGCCGATGTGGCCTTCGAGGTCCGGGAACTCGCGGACGAGCTCCGCGGCCTGGTCGGCCTTGGCAAGCCGGGCGGCCTCCTTCGAGGCCTCGCCACCGCCGAGCTCGGTCACGAGGGCCACGAGTCGTTCTGACTTCTGCGCGAAGGTGCCGGCACCGGCGACGAACGTGATCGAGCCGAGCTCCTTGGCGAGTGCGTCGATTCCGTGCGCGACGTCGCGCTCGAACGTGAAGGACGCATCTTCGAGCCGGCCTTCGAGGACATTCTCGTTCCCGGCGATGATCGTCTCGGGGTCCCCTCCGTTGGCCACGAAGGCGAAGCGGTTGCCTCTCAGCGGGAAATAGCGCTGGTGCGACTGCATCGCCGTCCGGACGACGCGCTCGGGAAGCTGCGTGAACCGCTCGTCGAAGCTGCCTGCGAGCACCTGGACCTGTTCGACGAGGTAGACGACCTCGTCGAGGACGCCGGCCGGATCGCTCCAGCCGCCGATCGCGTCCAGACCCTCGACGATCTGACGGCGACGCTCAGCAGCGTCGGGCTCGACTTCGGCGGCGCGCAACGTAGCGACGTAATCGCTCGCGGACGGAATTTCGATGTCGGCTCGTGTGAACCGATGCCCGTAGGAAGTGGTGCCGATGCCTGCCACCGGATCGGCGTCGAGCCGCGCGCAGCGCCAGCGAACGGGGCGCGGGAAGCGAACACCGCTTCCGTCCCACCGCATGGTCTTCGCGAAAGTCAGTCCGCGCAGAATCGCCTCGAGCCGGTCGGGAAGCGTCTCTGCGACCGCCTTTCCCGGGACGACGACGCCGAGGAAGCCGTCGCGCACCTCGAGATCGTCGACGGCCACGCCCTGCTTGCGCGCAAACCCCGCGGCCGCCTTCTCGCGGAGATGTTCAGGGGGCCCTTGAACCCATTCGTCCGGGGAGCGTTCCGGAAGGTCGTCGACGAGGACGGCAAGCCGCCGAGGACCCACGAGCACCTCCGAGGGCTCCGCGCCGAGCTCCCTCCGGCAGAGCCCGCGAAGCTCCGTGTCTGCCTCGTGACAGGCAGATGCGGGCAGCTCTTCGCAGCCGATCTCAAACAGCAGCTTCGGCAAGCTTCTCCACGTACTGCTCGGCGACGCGCCGAGCGAGGTTGCGCACGCGCGCGATATAGGCGGCGCGCTCCGTGACGGAGATCGCCCCGCGCGCGTCCAGCAGGTTGAACACGTGCGAGCACTTCAGAACCTGGTCATAGGCCGGAAGCGGGAGCCCCCGAGCGACCAGGTCGCGGCACTCCTCCTCGTGCTCCTCGAAGCGGCGCTGGAGAACGTCCACCGGCGCGACCTCGAAGTTGTAGACGGACCATTCGCGCTCGTTCTCGCGATACACGTCACCCCAGGTCACCCCCGGCGCCCATTCGAGCTCGAAGGCCGATCGCCTGTCCTGCAAGAACATCGCCAGTCGCTCGAGGCCGTAGGTGATCTCGGCCGGAATGAGGTCGAGCTCCAGTCCGCCCAGCTGCTGGAAGTAGGTGAACTGGGTCACCTCCATTCCGTCGCACCAGACCTCCCACCCGAGACCCCAGGCGCCCAACGTGGGGCCCTCCCAGTCGTCCTCGACCAGGCGCACGTCGTGTTTGCGCAGGTCTATTCCAACGGCTTCCAGCGACCCGAAGTAGACGTCGAGCACGTCTTCCGGCGCCGGCTTGAGAACGACCTGGTACTGGAAGTAGTGCTGGAAGCGGAACGGGTTCTCGCCGTAGCGCCCGTCCGTGGGACGGATCGAGGGCTCCACATACGCGCATTTCCACGGCTTCGGCCCCAGGCAGCGGAGGAACGTCGCTGGATTGAACGTCCCCGCGCCGACCTCGGTGTGGTACGGCTGCATGACGACGCAGCCGTAGTCGGCCCAGTACCGCTCCAGGCCGGCGATCATGTCCTGGTAGGTCGAACCGCTCAAGCGGGCCAATCCTAGGCTCTCTGGGCGAGCGTCCTGAGGCGGAAACCGCCGTGGTACTCGTACGAGCTTTCGATCACGGCAAGGCATTCGCGTAAGCCGCGCGGGGATGAAGCGGCGGCCTCCGAGAGCGGCCTCTCGAGGAAGCCGCGGATCGCTTCGAAGCCGTCGGGCGAGACGGCCAGCGCGCCCTCCCGGCAGCTCTCGCAGACCCCGCCGCCCGCCTGGGCCGAGAAACCAACGAGCGGCCGCTCCTCGCCGCATGACGCACAGCCGGTGAGATGCGGGAGATAGCCCGAGAGCCAGAGGAGCTTCAGCTGGAAGGAGAGGACGAGCGGGTCGAGCGCCGGCTGAGCGGGAAGCCGCGACTCGACGGCGTCGAGCAGGTCGAGGAAGCGCGTGAGCGCGTGAAAAGCGGGCGGATGCGCATCCTGCTCGACGAACAGGCGCAGCATCGCCTCCACGCCGATGTGGCCGACGGCTAGGCGATACCCATCCGTCCGGCTCTGGTCGTGCGAGCGGACGAGGTCGGCCCCGCGCACGGTGTGCAGCTCTCCGCGGCCCTCGTGCAGGAGGAGCTCCACGTGGCTGAACGGCTCGAGGCGGGCACCGAAGCGAGACTGCGTCTTGCGCACGCCTTTGGCGATCGCACCGACGCGTCCGCGCTCGAGCGTGTACAGGTGGAGCACGCAATCGGCCTCGGCGAAGCGGATCGAGCGGAGGACGACGGCCTCGGTCTTCCAGGTGCGGGACGCCACGAAGCCCAGTCTAGGCCAGGGGCCGGGCAGGCCCGGCCCTACCTCGTCATGCGCGCGAGGAATCCGATTTCCCGAGAATGCGTTGTAACTCTGATGGCGCGGATTCGCATGTATACGACCGAGTGGTGCGGCTACTGCGTTCGCGCGAAGGCGCTTCTCGAGGAGCGCGGTCTCGAGTACGAGGAGATCCGGTTGGACGACGATCCGCTCTTCAGGCAGAAGCTACTCGACATGACGGGCCGCTGGACGGTGCCGCAGATCTTCATCGATGACCGGGCGATCGGCGGCTTCACCGAGCTCCGGGCGCTCGACCGCGCCGGCCGCCTCGACGAGCTTGCGGCCTAAGCCCCGTCCGGCGAGAGGCGCTCGGCGAGGTACTTGACGCCGATCGGATACCGGTACTCGATCCCCATATGGGTCGCGTCGAACAGCTCGAAGAAGACATCCGTCGCGCCCGCGTCCGCGACCGCGCGCCGAAACGCCTCCGCGCCGAGGTCGAGGTACCACTCGTCCTTCTTTCCGGCGTCGATGTAGATCGCACGTAGGCCACGGACGGCCTCCGCGTGGCGGGCCACCATCCGCACGGGGTCCTTCTCGAGCCAGCGTTCCCATAGGTCCTCGATCAGCTCTCCCGTGGCGACGTCGAACGGAGGGCGCACTGTGCCGTCGTCGTCCGCCGAATAGCAAGCGGCCATGCACCACGAGTCGAGGAGGAAGTGGTCGGAGTCCTTGGAGAACGCCGGCCGCGTGCGAAAGTCCTCCCAGAAGCGGTCGTACGACCCCTCGTACTCGTCCCGCAGGGCCCGGGCCGACTCCCGAAACTCAGGCAGATAACAGTTCTCGAAGAGAGCGTCGCCGGCGTGGGTGGCCAACCCGCCGAAGAGATCGGGACGCAGCATGGGAGTGACCATCGCGCCGTAACCGCCGCTCGACTTTCCCGAGATCCCCCGGTGCTCGGGCGCGGCCAGCGTGCGGTAGCGCTCGTCCACCCAGGCAACCACCTCGTCGCAGAGGTAGGTGTGATAACGGCCGGTCCCGGGCGAGTCCAAGAATTGGCTGCCGCCGACCGAAGTCCAGCAGTCGACGTAGACGAGGACGGCTGGTGGCGAATCACCGGAGGCGAACAGCCCGTCGGCGAGCTCGGGGAAGTTCCGCCGGAAAGGCATCCGGTTGCGCCACATGTCCAGCTGTCCCGTCAGGCCCTGGATGACGTAAATCGACGGATAGCGGCGGTCGGGCTCCTCGTCGTAACCGGGCGGGACGTAGACCCACAGCGGCCGGCGGTTCGGGTCGCCCAGTGCGTTGTCGCGTAGAGCCTCGCTCTCGATCTCGTGCACGTCGATGCGACCGTGCAGCTCGCTTCCCCATGGCTTCATGCGGCGATCCTAGTCGGGGTGAAGCGGCTGGCAGAAGGGGCAGAACCAAGTTCCGCGACCGCCGGCCCGGGTCTTCTCGATGGGAGTCCCGCATCGCAGGCACGGCCCGCCGGCCCGGCCGTACACACGAAACTCGTCTTGCATGCGACCGCGGGTCCCTTCGGGATCGCGGTAGTCTCGAAGAGTCGCTCCCTGGCGCGCGATTCCCATCTCGAGCGCGGCGCGGATTCCTTTCCTGAGCCGGCCGATCTCTTCGGGCGTCAGCGTTCCCGCAGGGCGGAGCGGATGAATCCGCGCGCGCCACAGCGCTTCGTCGGCGTAGATGTTTCCGAGCCCCGCCGCCGCCCGCTGATCGAGGAGCGCCGCCTTGATGGGCGCCTTGCGCCCGGTCAGCGCGCCGGTAAGCGCAGCGGTCGTGAAAGCGCGTTCGAGCGGCTCGTCGCCGAGCCTCCGCGCGGCGATGTAGCCCGCCAACTCGCCCGGCTCGAGCAACGTCCAGGTGCCGAAGCGGCGGACATCCCGGTAGGCGACGTCCGACCCGTCGTCTAGCCTGACAACAGCACGCCGATAGGGATCCGCTTCGAACCCGCCCCGAGCCGGATGCTCGACGTTCCCCGTCATGCGCAAGTGAATGAGGAGGTGCCGCCCGCTCTCGAACTCGACAATCAAATACTTCCCCCGGCGCCCGATGTTCCGGACGCGCTCTCCTTCGAGGGCAGCCGCAATCGCTTCGGGTGGGTCCGGCCGCGTCAGCCGCGGGTCGGCGATCTCGACCCGCTCGAAGCGCCGCCCCGTCAGACGCGGAGCGAGTCGGGCCCGGATCGTCTCGACTTCCGGAAGCTCAGGCATCGGCGTTCGTCAGGCGATGACGTCGAGAACGATGGGGCGCGACTCGGGCTCGGTCGTGCCGACTTTGTAGGCAGCGAGCACGTCGGACACCGCGCGGTCGGCGGCGTCTTCCGTTGCGGCGTGGACCTCGGCGAGCGGATCGCCGTCCGCAACCCGGTCGCCGCGTTTGGCGCGACAGACGATGCCAACCGAGTGGTCGATCGTGTCCTCCTTGCGGACCCGGCCGGCGCCTAGGCTGAGGGCGGCTTCGCCGATCTGCGTGGCGGCGATGGACTCGACGTAGCCGGCGCTCGGGGCCGTGACGGTCCGGACGACCGGAGCGCCGGGCAACGCCTCGAGAGAGGGGTCGCCGCCCTGTGCGCGGATCCAGCGCTCATAGGCGGCAACGGCGGCTCCGTTCGCGAGTGTCTCTTCGGCGCGGCGCCTGCCTTCGGCGTGGTCGACGCCGAGGTCGGAGAGGGCGAGGAGGTGCGCGGTCGCTCCGAGCACGAGCTCGACGAAGTCGGGCGGCCCCGCGCCGTTCAGCGTGGCCACCGCCTCGCGGATCTCGAGCGCGTTGCCGACGGCGCGACCGAGCGGCTGGTCCATGTCCGTCAGCTCGCAGACGACCTCGCGGCCTGCGCGTGCGCCCAGCTCGCGCATTGCTTCTGCGAGCTCGCGGGCCGAGTCGAGCGTCTTCATGAAGGCGCCGTCGCCAACTTTCACGTCGAGAACGATCGCGTTGGCTCCGCCTGCGATCTTCTTGGACATGATGCTCGACGCGATCAGCGGGATGATGTCGATGGTCGCCGTCACGTCCCGGAGCGCGTAGAGGCGCTTGTCCGCGGGGACGAGGTCGGCGGTCTGCCCGATGACCGCGATCCCGACGTCGCGCACCTGATCGAGGAACTCCTCCATCCCCAGCTCGACGCGAAAGCCGGGAATCGACTCGAGCTTGTCGAGCGTGCCGCCGGTGTGGCCCAGCCCCCGTCCGCTCATCTTGGCGAAGGGGACCCCACACGCTGCGACGACGGGGCCAAGCGCGATGGAGGTCTTGTCGCCGACGCCTCCGGTCGAGTGCTTGTCCACCACCTTGCGGCCGAGTGGCGAGAGGTCGACGACGTCCCCACTTTGCACCAGGGCGTCCGTCAAGGCATGCGTCTCGGCGGGTGTCAGCCCCTTGAAGAAGACGGCCATGCAGAAGGCCGCCATCTGATAGTCGGGGATCTCGTCGCGCCCGTAGGCAAGCACGAGCTCGGCGATCTCCTCGCTACGGAGCTCAGCGCCGTCGCGCTTGCGTTGGATGAGGTCGGCAGGACGGATCACGTCTTGTCGCAGACGAAGATGGACTGCCTGCTCCGGGCGCGGAACTCGCGCTCGAGGTGGGGGACCCGGTCGGCAAGCTCGCGACCGCGGATGAGCGAGCTCAGGTACGTGCGGACGGAATCCCGGTCCGGGAAGACGACCGTTCCGTCGGCGTCCCGTCGTTCGACATGGCGGAAGTGGCGTCGGAGCGACTGGGCGCCGTTCTCGCTCGAGAAGGAAAGCTCGCCGACGGCCGAATCGCCGAGCCAGTCGTACAGCTCGAGAAGATGCTCCGCCGAGAACGTCCCGGCTACGAGCCTGCCGCGCGCCGCCAGAACGCGTTCGATCTCCGCCAGGCCGCGATGGAGATCTGGGACGTGATGCAGGACCCAGTTCGCCACGACGGCGTCGAATTCACCGTCTGCGAACGGCAGCGCCTGCGCATCGGCCACTAAGGCGTTGACGCCCCGAGCGCGCGCGACCTCCACCATCCGCGGAGAGATATCGACGGCGACGACCTCGGCAGCAAGCGCTCGTTCCGTCCGTTCGGCGAACTCGCCGAGCCCGCAGCCGACGTCGAGAATCCGGCAAGGCTGAACCTCTTTCAGCGCGACGAGCGCGAGATCCTCGGCTTTGTCGCCCACGACGAAGTCGGAGAAGACGACGCGCCGCGCGGCGAAGCGCTCCTCGCTCGCGTATTCGCGCGCGACGAGCTCAGGGTCGTTGAACTTCACGGCGCGATAATGGGCGCGCCCGGGATCCCGCGCGAGGGCGCTTTGCCGCCGAGCCAGGCGTTGACAGTCGCGCCCACGTCGGCGAACTCGCCCTCGTGCACTGCCCCCGCGGCGTTCTTCCCTTCGACGTAGGCGAGCAGCAACGCGTGCTCGCGGGAGTGATCCGTCGACGGCGTCGTCGGATCGCAGCCGTGGTCGGAAGTGAGGATGAGGAGATCCTTCGGACGAAGCGCGTCGAGCAGATCCGGCAGGCGGCGATCGAAGTCCTGCAAGCAACGGTGGAAGTTGATCGGATCGTTGCGGTGACCCCAGAGCATGTCCGTCTCGACGAGGTTGACGAAGAGGAGCCCCTCGTCCATCTCCCGCAAGAGCGTCTCGGTCTGCTTGATCCCGTCGATATTCGACTTCGTCGGATGGGAGTGGTCGATGTCGACGCCGGCGAAGATGTCGTGGATCTTCCCGACGCCGTGCACCTCCGCGCCCGCCTCCCGCACGAGCGTCAGGTAGTTCGGCTGCTTCGGCTTGAGCGACCAGTCGTGGCGGTTGGGCGTGCGCACGTAGTTGCCCGGTTCGCCGATGAACGGTCGAGCGATCACGCGTCCTACCGCGTGCTTGCCCGTCAGGATCTCGCGGGCGATTCGGCAAGCGTCATAGAGCTCGTCGAGCGGGATCGTCTCCTCGTGCGCGGCGATCTGGAAGACGGAGTCGGCCGATGTGTAGACGATCCATTTCCCGGTTTCCTGGTGCTCTTCGCCGAGCTCCTCGATGATCTCGGTCCCCGACGCCGCCTTGTTGCCGAGGACGCCGCGCCCGGTGCGATGGGCGAAGTCCTCGATGATCTGCGATGGAAACCCGTGCGGATAGGTCGGCAGCGGTTCGGGAGTCACGATCCCCATGAGCTCCCAGTGGCCGGTCGTCGTGTCCTTTCCTTTCGACCGCTCGACGAGCCGGCCCGCCAGCGCGGGGGCCTGCGGTTGCGGCGGGCAGCCTTCGAGGTCTTCGACGTTGCCGAGCCCGAGCTGCTCGAGATTCGGAAGGTCGAGGCCGCCGACGGCGCGGGCCACGTTGCCGAGCGTATTCGAGCCCTCGTCACCGTACTCGGCCGCATCCGGCAATTCGCCGGCCCCAACGGCGTCGAGGACGATCACGCATGCCCGTGGCATGGGGCTATCCTATTCCTGGCATGGACACAGTCCTCGGGCTCCTCGGCATGCTCGTCTGGATCGTCGTGGTGATCGCGCTCGCCTCCGGCGTCACGTACGCGGTCATCCGCTTGACGCCCGGCGAGAAGCCCCAGACGCGCGACTCGTCCAGCCCGTCCTGACCTAGACCGCTTCGAGCGGCAGTACTTCGTCGAGCGGCGAGTAGTCGAGTCCGTGCGCCTCGGCGACGGCTTCGTAGGTCAGTTTTCCTTCGAATACGTTGACGCCGCGCGCGAGGGTGCGGCTGCGGGTGATTGCCTCGCGGACGCCGTGGTCTGCGATTAGCTCCGCATACGGCAGCGTCACGTTCGTCAGCGCATAGGTCGACGTGATCGGCACCGCGCCGGGCATGTTGGAGACGCAGTAGTGGACGATGCCGTCGACCTCGAAGATGGGATCGGAGTGCGTCGTCGGGTGCGAGGTCTCGAAGCAGCCGCCCTGGTCGATCGAGACGTCGACCAGCACGGCGCCCTGCTTCAGCGCGCCGAGCATGTCCCGCGTGATGAGCTTGGGGGCGCGCGCGCCGGGGATGAGCACGGCGCCGACGATGAGATCGGCGCCGCTGACCGCGTCGTCGATTGCCAGTTGCGTCGACATGGCGAGAGTGATTCGCCCGTCCAACATCATCTCGAGGTCCCGCATGCGCTCGACGGACTTGTCCAGCACCCAGACGTCCGCCTGCATCCCGACGGCGATGAGCGCCGCGTTGTAGCCGACGATCCCGCCTCCGAGAACGACGACCTTGGCGGGCGGAACGCCCGGAACGCCGCCGAGCAGGATGCCGCGTCCGCCCTGAGCCTTTTCGAGCGCCCAGGCGCCCATCTGGGAGGCCAAACGACCGGCCACCTCGCTCATCGGAGCGAGCAGCGGTAATTGGTGGTCGTCCGTTTCGACCGTTTCGTACGCGACGCAGACCGCGCCACTCTCGAGCAAAGCGCGGGTGAGGCGCTCGTCGGCGGCGAGATGGAGGTACGTGAAGAGGACGAGGCCCTCGCGGAGCCGGTCGAATTCCTCGGGAAGCGGCTCCTTCACCTTGAGAACGAGATCGGAGGCCGACCAGACCTCGTCGACGGACGCGATCTGGACGCCGACTGCCTCGTACGCGGCGTCCGGGAGGGCGCTCCCCTCTCCTGCCTCCCCCTCGACGACGACGTCATGCCCGCGCCGGCGGAGCTCGACGGCGCCCGCCGGGGTGAGCGCGACGCGATGCTCGTCGGGCTTGATCTCCTTGACGACGCCGATCCGCATAGGGGCGCCGAAAGATACCTACGAGACGAGGCCGCGGGCGAGCTTGCCGGCCGCGAACGCGACCGCGAAGAACCAGGGATCCTCGACTGGGCCCCGTCCCATGTGCGACAGCGGGAAACCGGCGCACGCCTCGTCCCAGCCCGTGACATCCACGAGCGTCGCGTCGGACAGCCCTTCGGGCGTGGCGAGCCGTAAAGGCCAGCCCACCTCGACCTCGCCCGCCAGTGCGAGGACCGCGCGCGCGTGGTGCGAGAGCCCACGGTGCCGCTCTCGAGGGTCGGCCTCCGAATAGCGGACGGCGAGCACAGGCCGGCCGCCGAGCGTTCGCGCCGTCATCACCGCCTCGGCGGCCGCCAACCCGCCGTGACCCCACGGGCTTGCAGTGCCGACGATGCCCGGCCCGATTCCACAAACGACGGCGTCGAAGCCCTGCTCCGCCGTCCAGACGAGCGCTGCCGCGGTCGAGACGCACGCAACGTCGCCGTCGATGCAGGCGCCCACGGCCACCGCCCGCTCGACGAGCCCGCGCCCGCGAAGCACGCGCACCGTATCCGAGAGAGAGACCGGCAGCGCGCCGCCGGGGAGCTGGACATAGGCGACGCGAATGCCGTCGCCCAAGCCGGCGCAGGCCGGAGCAACCTGGCTGTGCAGCGAGCAGCAGACCACCGGGAGGCCGCTGAGTAGTTCGCGCTGAGCGCCGTCCTCCTCCGCGTGGCGAACGGCGTGCTGGAGCGGCGTGTAGGGGAGCTTCATCACGTGCGCCTCCGGCTCCGCCGCCAGGCCGAGCCCGCGCGTGAGATTGGCGTAGACGACGTCGAAGCCGCCAGAGCCGAGCCCGAGCTCGACCGCCTGGACATTGACGATGACGTCGTCACCGACGGCGACGGGTCCGGTCAGGCGCGGATAAGCGATGGAGGGACGTCCGTCCACTTCCAGCCGAACGAGCCCCTCCAGCCGCTCCGTGATGGCCGTGACGCTGCCGCGCCGAAGGCTAAGCGCCATGGCGCGCGAGCTCGACGAGCTCGAGGGTGACGCCGAGCATGCGCTCCAGGTCGGAGACTGCGATGCGCTCGTCGGGCGTGTGCACCTGCAGCATTCCGTTGGCGAGGTTGACGCAGCGCAGGCCGCGCGCGTTGAAGACGTTTGCGTCCGCGCCGCCGCCGGTGTCGACCGCGCGCGGCGACAGACCCGCGTGCTCGATCGCCTCCCACGCGAGCCGGAAGGCGGGTTCGTCGGCGCGGAAGCGGTAGCCTGGATAGGTCTCGCCGATCGTCGTCTCGACCTCGCACTCGGACACGCTCGCGGCGAAGGCGAAGCACTCGACCATCTCCTCGACGAGGTCGGCGAGCTTGCCCTGGTCTCGCGAGCGCGCTTCGGCGGCGAGCTCGCAGCGATCCGGAATCACGTTGCGCGCCGTGCCGCCGCTGATACGGCCGACGTTGGCGGTCGTCTCGTCGTCGATCCGGCCGAGGCGAAGGTCGGCAATCGCGCGGGAGGCAGCGACGATGGCCGAGCGGCCCTCCTCGGGCGCCAGGCCGGAATGAGCGGCCCGCCCCTTGAACACCACGTCGATCGTCCGTCCCCACGGCGACGAGCGCACGACGTCCCCGATCGGCCCCGACGAGTCGTAGACGAATCCGCGCTCGGCCTCGAGCCGCGTGTGGTCGAACGCGAACGCGCCCAGGAGGCCGACCTCCTCGCGAACCGTGAACAGGAGCTCGAGGCCCGCATGCGGGCGACGCTCCGAGAGCAGGAGCCGCGCGGCCTCTAGCATGACGGCAACGGAGGCCTTGTTGTCGGCGCCCAGGATCGTGCCCGCCGCGTTTCGCACATAGCCGTCCTCGTCGACGACGGGCTCGATGGGCCCCTGCGGCGGCACCGTGTCCATGTGGGCACAGAGAAAAAGCGGCGCGCCCCCGTTCTTCCCGTCGCTCGGCTCGAGGCGCGCGAGGAGGTTCCCCGCTTCGTCGCCGTCGACGGAAAGGCCGAGGCCGCGCAAGTACGCGTCGATCCGCGCGGCCACCTTCCCCTCGTCGCCCGACGGGCTGGGAATCGCGGCCAGCTCGAGAAAAAGCGGCAGGACGTCCGAGGACCAGGTCGCTTCCACGGCCGCGATTCTATTTTCGGCCGAAATCTTCGGCTGCGCCGCGATTTCGGCCGACCGAGAGGACAGAGGCTACGTCAACGCGGCCCCGGCGACGCGCTCGCGTGCCTCAGCGCGCTCGAGGGCCGCGCCGACGAAGTCTCGGAAGAGCGGGCCAGGCCGCGTCGGCCGCGACTTGAACTCCGGATGGAATTGGCTGGCCACGAACCAGGGATGATCGGCCAGCTCGATGATCTCGACGAGGCGGCCCTCCTGGAACGTCCCCGAGACGACGAGCCCCGCCTCCACGAGCCGCGGCCGGAACAGGTTGTTCACCTCGTAGCGGTGGCGGTGCCGCTCCTGGATCACCGGCTCGCCGTACGCGGCGAAGGCGCGCGTGTCCTCCACGAGATCGACGGCGTCGGCACCGAGGCGCATCGTCCCGCCCAGGTCCTCGACCTCCTTCTGCTCCGGGAGGAGGTCGATCACCGGGTAAGGCGTCTCCGGATCCATCTCGGTCGAGTTGGCGCCGTCGAGCCCGACGACGTGGCGCGCGAACTCCGAGATGGCGACGTGCATCCCGAGGCAGATGCCGAGGTAGGGAATCCCTCGCCCGCGCGCGATCCGGCAGGCGGTGATCTTCCCTTCCCAGCCGCGCGAGCCGAAGCCGCCGGGGACGAGGATCCCATCCGAGCGTTCGAGCTCGCGGGCGGCCTCCTCCAGGCTCATCCCCTCGGCGTCCACCCAGCGCACCCGTACGTTCGTCCCGTGGTTGATGCCCGCGTGCTTGAGCGCTTCGTGGACGGAGAGGTAGGCGTCCTGGAGCTTGACGTACTTGCCGACGAGCGCAATCTCGACTTCGCCCTCGCGCTGCGCGATCCGCTCCGCGAGCCGGTTCCATTCCCCGAGATCGGCGTCGCCTTCCGGCAGCCCGAGCCGGCCGCAGACCAGCCGGTCGAGCCCTTCGGCCTGGAGCGCCTGCGGCACGAGGTAGACGTCGCTGACGTCCTCGTTGGCCACGACCGCCTCGGGCGGGACGTCGGCGAAGAGGGCGATCTTGTCGCGGATGTCGGCCGAGAGGGGCTCGTGCGAGCGGCAGACGACGATGTCGGGATGGATGCCGATGCGGCGCAGCTCGTTGACTGAGTGCTGCGTCGGCTTCGTCTTCAGCTCGCCGGCCGTCTCGATGAAGGGAACGAACGTGACGTGAAGGTAGAGGACGTTCTCGGGCCCGACCTCGCGGCGAAACTGGCGGATTGCCTCGAGAAAGGGCAGCGATTCGATGTCGCCCACGGTGCCGCCGATCTCCGAAATGACGACATCCGTGTCGGTCGCCTCGGCCACGCGGCGGATCCGGTCCTTGATCTCGTTCGTGATGTGCGGGATGACCTGCACGGTCGAGCCGAGGTACTCGCCCTTGCGCTCCTTGCGAATGACGCTGTACCAGATCGAGCCGGACGTGTGGTTCGCGTTCCGCGACAGGTTCTCGTCGACGAAGCGCTCGTAGTGGCCTATGTCGAGGTCGGTCTCGGCGCCGTCTTCGGTCACGTAGACCTCGCCGTGCTGGAACGGGCTCATCGTCCCCGGATCGACGTTGAGGTACGGGTCGAACTTCTGCACCTGGACGCGCAGGCCTCGAGCCTTCAACAGGCGCCCGAGCGAGGCTGCGGTGATGCCCTTCCCGAGGGACGAGACGACGCCGCCCGTGACAAAGACGTACTTGGTCGGGCGGGCTCTCATCGCGGTCTCCCGAACGCGTCCAACTCGCGCAGTAAGGGAGCGCGTTCGATCAGCGCGCCGAGCGAACGACGCTCTCCGAGGAGATTGACCCCGACGACGGCCGCCGCCGCCGCCCAACGACCCCATCCGTGGAACCTGCCCACGGACTTCAAGCCTAGCATGGCGCCCAGCGCATTTGATCCGGCGTCCCCCAGCATCACACGCTCGCGGAGATCGTAAGGAAGAAGGAGGACGGCCAATCCGACCGGGGCGTCGAGCGCGATGGCCGCGCCCAGGTAAGCCTTCAGCGCGCGGCCGGGCTTCGTGTCGAGCTGGTTCAGCAGGTTGGCCGAGCCGCTGACGAGAACGGCGCCGGACAGCGAGCGCGTCGCGATCAGGCCGACGAGCGGGATCCCCACGAGCTTGAGAACGCCGGTCGTCCGCCGGGCCGCCACATGCGCGCGCAGTCCCCGCTCCTTCCCGCTCCAGAGGTCGTCCGCGAGCCCGAGCGCGGCGATCGTGGTGACCGCTGCGTCCCTTCCCACCCCCGCCAGCCAGCCGACGAGCGGCAGCCGGAGCCCACGGTGGTTGACTCCGAGCGGGCCGGCCGCGAGGAGCGCGTCGAGCAACTGCCGTCCACGGTGCGCGAAGCCGGAGACATCGCGTCCTGTCTCGCGATGACCGAGATCGAGCTCGATCTCCTCGACGGTCAATCCGGCCCGGAGGGCATCGATCGTCATTCGCACCTCACAGCCGAAGCCGGGCGCAAGGGGGAAGACGGCGGCGCGGGCACGCTCGGTCAGATGGCGTTGGCCGGAGAGCGGCTCACGGACGGCGAACCCGGTGCGCAGACGAATGACCTCACGGGCGACGCGCTTCGCGATGCCGAAGCCGCCGCCCGTTCGACGCGCGAAGGCAGCGACGACGAGGTCGGCTTCGCGTTCGGCCAGCGGCTTGACGGAGCCTTGCAGATCTGCGTCGCACAGGAGGAGCGGGCCCGCGGCCGCAGCGCGCTCGCCCGCGGACAGCGCCTCGCCCTTGCCGGTGCGGCCGAGGCGGACGACGACCGCTCCCGCGTCCTCGGCTCGTTCCGCCGTTCCGTCGGCGGAGCAGCTGTCCACGACGACGATCTCCGCGTCGGGAAAGTCCGCGCGCAAGTCCGCGATCGTGTCGCCGATCCGGTCCGCCTCGTCTCTTGCAGCGACGAGAACGGTGAGCGCGCTAGCCACCCGTGGTCGTCGGTACAGGCTCGATCGGCGGCGCGATACCGTCGGACGCCGAGTCCTTGAGACCGTAATGCCCTGGGCGTCCCCCGGCCAGGAGGAGCGCGAGCGTCAGGCGTCCAAACACCGTGTCCACGTCGTCCACGCTGGAGACTCCGGCGCGGCCGTACACGTCCACGGCGCCGTCGGTGGTGGAGGTCGATTCAATCCCTACGACCGGCACGCCGGTCTTCTGCATCCCGGCGAGGAGGCCTTCGAAGAGCGACTCGGTCGCCTGTGTCTCCGGCTTGGCGGACTCGTCGGGAGTCCAGGAGCGCACGACGACTATCCCGTCCACCCTCGGCGATGAGGCCCCGGACCGCTCCTGGACGAGCTCGCCGGAGAGCATGTTCCACGTCGGGGCCGCGCTTCCGTCGACCAGCTCGCGGCCCAGGGTCTGGCCGAGATCTCCGAAGTCCTCGCCGCCCTGCGCGAAATGGGCGAGGTCTTCGCTCGCCCGCAGACGGTCGTCCAGGCTGCCCGGATCGATGGGCGTGTCGATCGCGAGGAGCCTGACCGGGCTGCCCGAGTTGGCGTCCACAAGCGTTCGCTCGACGCTCGACCTCATGTCTCCGTTCACCGGCCCAACGAACAGGATTGCGAACCCCCGGCCGGCGAGCCGCTGGTCCATGAGTGCGGGATACGCCGCGTCGAGGACCTGCGTGGCCGCCTGGCTGCGGCGCTCGACGCTCTGCTTCTGGCTTTGCAACACGGAGAGCCGATCGTTCAGCGACTGGATCTTCTCCTTCGTCAGCGCGTCTTCGGCCTGGCCGAGCTTCCCCGAGATCGCCGCGCCGACCAGGATGCCGACGGCGAGGGCGATGAACACCGCCGCGAGCGAGGCGAGGTGGTAGCGGAAGTCGAACATTTGCGGGAATTTCAGAGCGTGGCCGCAGTCTGGCAGAGGTCGTAGAGGCGGGCGACGGCGAGACGTGGCAACCCTCTTGCTCCCTCAGCAAGGAGGCGCCAGGAGGAGCCGTTGACGAAGACCGTCGCACGGGTGTTTCGGCCCTCGTCCTCGAGTCGTACGCCGGCCTCCAGGTGCTGGGCCACGTCCTGCCAAGCGAGCTCGGAGGCGGGCTGCACGCGCTGGATGACGATGAGCCCCTGGCCTCGCGGGCGGCGCAGGAAACCGGGAGTCCGGCTTCGCACGACCGTCCAGCGGGCGTTCTCGGCGACGCCGCGGCGGTCGGGCTGGACGCCGCTGTAGGCGGGCCACCAGTCCGGGAGGTGGTACGGCTCCGCCACGATCGCCCACACCTCCGCCCGCGGCGCGAGGAGCACGCGAGTGGCGGAGACCATCTCAGAGACCGAGCGCCGACTGGAGCCGCTCGACGACGAGCGAGAGGAAGCGCTGCAGGTCCGACGACACCGCGACCGCCGCGACGATCGCAGCCACCCCGGCTACCGCGAACATGAGTAGCGGCCCGACGCCGGCCCGCCCGCGAAAGAGCCCCGAGACGCCCCGCGCGTCGACCAGCCTCTCCCCCACTCGCAGGCGCGTCAGGAACGTCGACGACATGCCGGCCCGGTCGCGCTCGAGAAACTCGGTCAGGTTGAAGCGCGTCCCCACGGCGACGATGAGCTCGGCGCCCTTCTCGTGCGCGAGCAGCATGGCGACGTCCTCGCTCATGCCCGGCGCCGGGAGCACGGCGGAGGGCAGGCCGAGACGGTCGACACGATCACGGCCGGGCGCCCGCCCGCCGGCGTACGCGTGGACAACGATCTCAGCGCCGCACTTGAGCGCCGCGTCGGACACAGAGTCCATGTCGCCCACGATCAGGTCGGGCTTCAGCCCGGCTTCGAGGAGGCGGTCGGCGCCCCCGTCCACCCCGATCAGAAGCGGCTTGAACTCGCGGATGTAGATGCGCACGGCGCGCAGGTCGCGCTTCGCCTCGGGCGCCCGCGCGACGACGAGCGCGTGCCGGTCGCGGAAGTTCGTCCGCAGCTGCGGGATCTGTACGCCTTCGGAGAGAAGCTTGGCCTCGTCACGGAGATAGCGGAGCGTGTTGTCCGCGAAGCTCTCGAGCGCTTCCGTCACGCGCCCCTGCTGGTCGCTGAGCGCCCGCTGGAGCTCGTCTTCCGTGAGCGCACGCCCGGCCGCGAGCCGGGTGCCGTTCCGGTAGAGGTTTGCGCCTCGGACCACGAGCGACTCGCCCTCCTTCACCTCCTCGAAGAGCTCCGCGCCGGGACAGTCGATCAGGCGCACGCCGCCGCGAACGAGAGCCAGCGGACCGACGTTCGGGAGGCGGCCCGTCGTCGAAGGCGAGACGTTGAACACGACCCGCACCTTGCTCTCGAGCAGCTCCTCGGCCGAGACCCGGTCGAGATCCCTGTGGTCGATGATGGCGATGTCGTCCGGTCCCAGCCGCTTCACGAGGCGCTTGGTGCGCTTGTCGAGCCGCGCCGTCCCTGTGAACTCGGTGAAGCTCACCGGCGTACCGCCTCGATGAATTCCGCACCGCCGAGCATGCGCTCCACTTCTTCCCGCCGCTCGGATTCCGAAAGGCGCTCGATGCGCGTATGCGTCGGGTCGCCAGGCACCTTCTCGACGCGGAAGTGCACGTCCGCAGTGTTTGCGATCTGCGGCAGGTGGGTGATCGTGAGGATCTGGGCGCGGCCTGCCAACCGACCCAGCGCGTCCGCGACGGCATGGGCCGTCCGTCCGCCGACGCCGGCGTCGATCTCGTCGAAGACGACCGTCGGCTCGCCCGCGCCCGCATGTGCGACAGCGCGCAGGGCGAGCGCTATGCGGGAGAGCTCGCCGCCCGATGCCGTCTCGGCCGCCGGAGCGAAGGGAAGCCCGGGGTTGGGCCGGATGAGGAACGAAACGCCATCGCGGCCGGTCGGCCCCGGTTCTCGCTCGGCAAGCTCGGCGCGAAAATCGCCCTCGCCCATCCCGAGCTCGTGGAGCTCGGCAGCGACTGCGTGCGCGAACGCCTCGGCCGTTTCCTTCCGCGCACGGGACAGCTCGCCGGCGAGCTCGACGGAGCGCGCCTCGGCGGCAGCGAGGGCTGCGTCGGCCGCCGCGAGCGGATCGACGCCGGCGTCGATCTCTTCGAGCTCGGCCCGCGCGGCATCGGCACGCGACAGGAGCTCCTCGACACTCGCCACCTGGAAGCGCCGGCGCGCATCGGCGATCCGCTCGAGCTCGGATTCGACCTCCTCGAGGCGGCCGGGTTCGGCCTCGAGCGATGCGAGGAAGCCCCGCAACGAGGAGGCGACCTCCCGGATGCGCACTTCGGTTTCCCCGAGCTCGCCGTACGCCTGCGCCAGCTCGGGGGCGAGCCCGGTCACCGGCATGAGGTGTCCCGCGGCCGACGCCACGAGCTCGCCCGCGCCTTCGTCCCCGTGCTCCGGGGCGAGCCGCTCCGCCGCTCCTCCCGCCGCGTCGGCGAGCTCGGTCACGTGACGCAGGCGCTCGCGCTCGGCGCGCAGGCGCTCCTCGGAGTCGGGGTCGAGCCCGTCTGTCCTCGCCACGAGCTCGCGGAGCTCGGCCAGACGCTCCGCGCGCCCCACCTCCGCGCGCATCAGCTGGTCCCGGCGCCGCCGCGCCGCCACCACCTCGCGCCACGCCCGGGCATGCTCGGTCCGCCTCCGTATTTGCTCGTCGCCGACGTAGGCGTCGAGGACTTCCAGCTGAAAGGACGGGCGGGCGAGCCGGCGCTGCTCGAATTGCCCCGACATCGCGATGAGGCGCTCGACGAGTGCCGCCAGATCCTCGCGCGGGACGGCGCGTCCCCACGCATAGGCGCGCGTGCGCCCGTCGGCGAAGACGCGGCGCGCCACGACGAGCCCGTCCTCGTCCTGCGGCCGAAGCTCCGTGATCGCCTCGAAGCCGTCGTCCTCGAGGAGTCCGTCGGGGAGGTCGAGCTCAGCCTCGACGTACGCCTCCTCCGCGCCTGGGCCGAGGTAGCCCGCGTCGCCGGCAGCGCCGAGCAGAAGCCCGATCGCCTGCGCCAGGATGGTTTTGCCGGCGCCGGTCTCCCCGGTGACGGCGTTCAGGTTCGGCCCGAACGCGAGGTCGGCCTCGCGGATGAGGACGAAGTTCTCGATGCGGAGCCGGCGCAGCACTACGGAAAGACCTCGCGGTAGCGGCTGAAAAAGGTCACCTCCGGGAGGACGGCGAGCTGACTCCGCTCGTCGCCGATCTCCACGGCGAGGGAATCTCCAGCCGTGAGCTCGCCGACGGCATGCCCGTCGACGAGCACGGTGAGCTCGAGCTCGCTGCTGCGATTCGTCACCGCCAGCTCGAGCCCGCGCGGAACGACGATCGGACGCGCGTGGAGCGAATGTGGGGCGACGAACGTCATCGCCATTGCCTCCAGCCCCCACATCATCACGGGCCCGCCGTTGGAGAGGTTGTAGGCCGTGGAGCCGGAGGGCGTGCAGCAGATCATCCCGTCGCACGGCTGCGAGCCGAGATCCTCGCCGCCGATCTTCCAGCCGAGCTCGACCATTCTCCCCGGCTGCGAGCTGGTGACGACGACGTCGTTGACGGCCACGTGCCGGCCGCTGGCGCCGGCGGCAAGCGTGCAGAGCTCGACCACGCGATAGTCGCCCGAGAACACGCGGTCGAGCGCCTCGTCGAGGTGGGCGCCGTCGGCGCTCGTCAGGAAGCCGACGCGTCCGTACTTCACTCCGAAGACAGGCGCACGCGTTCCGAGCGCGGCGCGGAGAGCTCGCAGCATGGTGCCGTCGCCGCCGAGGGCGATCACGACGTCCGGATCCTCGGTGCACGATTCGACGACAGCGACGCCGGCTGCTTGTGCCGACTTGCGTGTTCGGTCGAGCGCGGCCTCGATCGTCTCCGGCCGCCCGTGCGTGAAGATCGCGATCCGGCTTACCGGATTGGGAGCGCTAAGCGGCTGCGGTGAGATAGAGGAAGAGCTCACGGTTACCTTTCGGGCCGGGAAGGGCGGAGTCGACGGCCTTCTCGAGGCGCGCACCCCACTCTGGCACCTGTGCGGTGACCTCGTCGAGGACGCGGCGTCGCACTTCCGGATCCCTCACGACGCCGCCCTTGCCAACCTCGGCGGGGCCGGCCTCGAATTGGGGCTTGACGAGGACGAGCCCGCGCCAGTTCGGCGCCGCGCACGCGAGCGCTGCGGGCAAGGCTTTGCTCAGCGAGATGAACGAGACGTCCGCGGTGATGAAGGTCGGACGAAACGGAAGCCCGGCGCAGTCGAGATTTCGGACGTTCGTCCGCTCGAGCACGGTGACGCGTGGATCGGAGCGCAGGCGCGGATGCAGCTGCCCATAGCCGACGTCGAGCGCGATGACGCGCTCGGCGCCGCGCTGGAGCAGGCAGTCGGTGAAACCCCCCGTCGACGCGCCGACGTCGAGGCAATCCTCGCCGGTGACGCCGATGCCGAGATCGTCAAGGGCGTGCGCGAGCTTCTCGCCTCCGCGCGAAACGAAGCGCGGCCCTCGCTCGAGCTCGAGCTGCGCCGAATCGTCGATCTGCTCGCCGGCCTTGCTGTGGCCTTTGACCCGCCCGGCGAGCACGAGCGCCTGGGCCTGCGAGCGGGTTTCGGCGAGGCCGCGCTCGACGAGCAGCACGTCCAGGCGCTTCTTTGCCATGACGCTAGAGCGTACCGCGTCAGGCGCGGCGTTCCCTGATGGCCGAAACGAGCTCGGCCAGCACCGACGTGTCCGCTGGAAGCGCTTCCAGCCGCTCGTTCACGCGCCGGCGTGCCTCGTCGGCGAGCTCGCGCGCACGCTCGAGCCCGTGGAGCGAGACATACGTGACCTTGCCGGCGGCCTCGTCCTTCCCGGGAGTCTTCCCGAGCTCGGCCGCGGTGCCCGTCGCGTCCAGGATGTCGTCGACGATCTGAAACAGGA
Organism: Gaiellaceae bacterium; assembly: GCA_035639875.1. Taxonomy (GTDB): domain Bacteria; phylum Actinomycetota; class Thermoleophilia; order Gaiellales; family Gaiellaceae; genus JAIBJP01. The sequence continues at coordinate 24,680 of DASQXE010000123.1, forward strand.
GGCCCACCTCTTGCCCGAAGGCCGCCCACGGCTCCCGTTCGGCCGCCTGCAGCGCGGCCACGGCGGTGGCGCAGGTCACGCATGCGCGGAGGAGACGCCCCGTCTTCAGGTCGTGCAGCGCCGCGAGACGCTCGCCGTCGAGCTCGCCGTCCGTCGTCACGTCGACGTATTGCCCGCCGATCATGCCGATCGTGGCGAGCGCAAGCTCGCGCGCCGCATCCGGAGTCGAGTATGTGAGCGCCAGACGAAAGGCTTCCGTCAGGAGGGCGTCACCCGCGAGGATGGCAACGCCTTCGCCGAAGCGCACGTGCGCGCTCGGCTGCCCGCGGCGCAGGTCGTCGTCGTCGAGCGCGGGAAGATCGTCGTGGACGAGGCTGAACGTATGCACGAGCTCCAGCGAGCAGGCCGCAGGCAGAAACTCTCGGGGATCGCGGCCGAGCGCCTCGCCCGTAGCAAGGCAGAGGACGGGTCGGATGCGCTTACCGCCGCCGAGCAGAGAGTAGCGAAGGGCCCGTTCGAGCTCGCCGAGCTCGCTCGCGAACGGCAGCCGGGCGAGCTCGGCCTCGACGAGGCCGCGCAGTTCCTCGAGCGACGTCACGCGCTCCCCTCGCGGCGTGCCCGCTCGATCTCGGCCTGCACCTCCTTCGCAACCTCGGCCAGCTCGCGCAGCACTTCGACCGCCTGCTCCGGATCGTCCGTACGCTCGAGCCGCCCGCGAGCCTCTTCGAGGCGCTTGAGGAGCTCCTCGAGTCTGGCGACGGGTTCGGGTGCCGGCTCGCTCACCGCCGCGCCTCCTTCGCCACGCGGCCGAGGATTCCGTTCACCAGCCGTCCAGCCTCCTCGGACGAGTACCGCTTCGCAAGCGACACCGCCTCGTCGATCGCAACCTCGAGCGGAACCTCGTCGCGGTCGAGCTCCCACAGAGCGATGCGCAAGATGTTGCGCTCGAGCGCGCCCAGCCGGTCCGCCGCCCAGTCGGCCGACGCGTCGTTGATACGCCCGTCAAGCTCGGACGCTTCGGCGGCGACTCCCTCCGCGAGCTCCTGCGCATAGGGATCCAGATCTCCCTCGTGGAGGGACGCGAGCGGCTTGCCCGTCACATCCCACTGGTAGAGGACGAACAGAGCATCGCGGCGAGCGCTCTTGCGGCTCACGGCACCCCCTCCAGGACCGGAAGCGCGGCCTCGGCGAGGAACGCGGTCGTGTACCGACCGCTCGTGAACCTGTCGCTTTCCAGGATCTCGATCGCCAGCCCGCGGGTGGTGGGAATCCCTTCCACCTCGAATTCTGACAGGGCCCGGCGGGCGCGCGCGACCGCCGCCGGGCGGTCCTCGGCCCACACGATGATCTTTGCGATCAGGGAGTCGTAGAACGGGGGAATCGTGTAGCCCTCGTAGAGGTGCGTATCGACCCGGACGCCGGGCCCGAGCGGGGGCGCGAACCGCGTCACCGTCCCCGGCGCGGGCAGGAAGTCGCGCGCGGGGTCTTCCGCGTTGATCCTGAACTCGATCGCGTGCCCGCTGAGCGGCGCGCGGCCCTCCTGCGGCAAACCATCGCCCGCAGCGATTGCGAGCTGCGCACGCGCGAGGTCGACACCCGTGACCAGCTCGGTCACCGGATGCTCGACCTGCAGCCGCGTGTTCATCTCAATGAAGTAGAAGCGTTCGTCGCTGCCGAGCAGGAATTCGAGCGTCCCGGCGCCTCGGTAGCGGAGCGCCTCGCAGGCGCGGCGCGCCGCCTCCTCCATCTCCGCGCGAACGTCTTCGGAGACGGCCGGCGAAGGGCTCTCCTCGACGAGCTTTTGATGTCTGCGCTGGATGGAACAGTCGCGCTCTCCGAGCGTCAGGACGCCGCCCTCGCCGTCGCCGAGCACCTGGATCTCGACGTGGCGCGCGGCCATGAGCGCCTTCTCGACGTAGAGGGATCCGTCCGAGAAGGCCGCCTGGGCCTCGGAGGAGGCGGTCCGGAACGCGCCTTCGAGATCGGTTGGTGTCTCGACTAGGCGCATGCCGCGGCCACCGCCCCCGGCGGCGGCTTTGAGGAGGACGGGAAAGCCGATTTCGCCCGCCACACGCTTGGCGTCCTCGAGCCTGGCGGACCTGTTCGATCCCGGCACGAGCGGGAGTCCGGCGGCGGCGACGGCGCCCTTCGCGGCCACCTTGTCTCCCATCGTCTCGATCGTCTCCGGTCGCGGACCGACGAAGACCAGATCGTTGTCCTCGCAGGCGGCGGCGAAGTCCGCGTTCTCAGCGAGGAAGCCCCAGCCGGGGTGGACGGCGTCGCAGTCGGTCGTTGTCCCGGCCGCGACGAGCGACGGAATGTTGAGGTAGCTCTCCGCGGGCGGCGGCGGGCCGATATGGACGGCCCGGTCGGCCAAGCGAACGTGAAGCGCGTCCCGGTCAGCGGTGGAATAGACGGCAACCGCCTCGATGCCGAGCTCGCGGCACGCGCGGATGATGCGCACGGCGACCTCGCCGCGGTTGGCGATCAGGACGCGGCCGAACACCGGCACGCTTTCTCGACGTTCGGGCGCACGTACGAGTGGTTTCCGGCGGTACGCTCGAAGCGGAGGGAGGCCCGCGGCGGCCCCGGACGCGAACTGTCTCCTCCAGTCACCTAGAGCGCGTCGAGCGGTCGCCCGTTGAGCGGCTCGAGTTCGAAGAGGAGATCCCCGTACTGCACCGCCTGGGCGTTCTCGACGCAGATCCGGTGCACGACCGCCTCCACCTCCGCCTTCACCTCGTTCATGAGCTTCATTGCCTCGAGAATTCCGAGCGTCTGGCCGGGCGCTACCGGATCGCCTTCCTCGACGAATGGATCGGCACCCGGTTCGGGTGCCCGGTAGAACGTCCCGACCATCGGCGACTCGACGCGGATGAGATTGTCGGTCGGCGGCAGCGGCGGAGGCACGGACTCGGGCTCCGGAGCTCCCGCCGGGAGGCCGGCCGCGGCCGCCGCCTCGGACCCTTCGTCGCTTCTGCGGATCGTGACTCGCGTTTCGCCCTCTTCGATCGTCACCTCGCCGATGCCCGTTTCCTGGACGATGCGAATGATCTCGCGAATTCGCTCGGCTTCCCGCCGCTCAAGACCCGCCCCGGCAAGCGACTCGGGCTGGGCGCCGCGGCTTCGAATCGAGCGCAGAAGCGGCTCGGCCTCCTCCCCGAAGAGAGCAAGGAGCAGGAGCTCCTCCTCGCTCGCGGACAGCCCAGCCGCCTCTGCGCGAAGGTCGTCGATGTCCTGCGGGGCCTCTTCCGGCCGCCGCGAACCATCGCCGCCGACGAGCTGCACGGCCCGCTTGACCACGGAATCGATCGGCGCCGGCGGCGAGCCGTAGCGTCCCTCGAGGAGATCCCGCAGCTCGTCGACCACGATGTTCCAGCGTTGCGCCGACAGCACGTGGAGAAGGGCCTGCGACCCGAGGATCTGGCCGATTGGGGACGCCAGAGGGGGCCAGCCGGCCTCGCGCCGGATCTCGTTCAACTCCTGCAACACCTCGTCGAGGCGGTCGGCTGCACCGTGCGCGCGCAGGTGATGATCGAGCTCGGCCACGAGCCCCGCCGGCACGCGGTGCTCGGCCGCACGAACGGCCACGCGCGGCGAGAGAGGCGGCACCGGCTCTTCGCCGAGTGCTTCGTCGACGAGCTCCGAGCCCCGCCAGAGCACGCTCGCGTCGACCCCCGAATCGAGACCGAGCCCGGCCAGGGACTCCGCGAGCGACTCCGCCGAGACCCGATGGAGCGACAAGGCCACGGGATAAAGGGCGCACGCGATCAGCGCCGCGCCCGCGCGCGCCGCCTCGAGCCCAGCCGACAGCGCCGCCCCGCCCGAGCCCTGGCAGTAAAGGCCAACCGGCAACCCACTCGCCTCGCCGATCCGCTCGACGAGCTCGCGCGCCCGGGCGGGATCCAGCGAACCCGCTGGATCGTGCACGAGGATGCGCGAGGCGCTCAGCTCCTCCAGCTGCTTCGCCCGCTCCAGGAGGACTTCGGTCTCGCCTGCGAGGCCCGGGCTGTGCACGAGACCGACGGCGAGCTCCTTGCCAGCGCCCCGAATAGCCTCCGCCGCCTCGCGGAGATTGGCGAGATCGTTGAGCGGATCGTGCAGGCGAAAGACGTCGATGCCGCTTCCTGCCGCGCTCTCGACGAACCTGCGGACGAGATCGCGCGAGAGGGGGCGCGACCCGACGAGAAACCTGCCACGCAGGGCGATGCCGAGCGGCGTCGAGCAGCGCGCCTTGATCGCGCGGATCCGCTCCCAAGGGCTCTCGACGCCCCGTCGGACGGCCGAATCGAAACAACCTCCGCCCGACACCTCGAGGTAGGCGAATCCTCCCTCGTCGAGAAGGGTCGCGAGCTCGAGCACGCGGGAACCCTGCATGCGCGCTGCGAGCGGCTCCTGCGAAAGGAGACGGATGGTCGTGTCGACGAGCGCGGGCACCGAGACGCCCTCAGGCCCGCGAGATGTAGCGCCGCTCGCGCGTGTCGACCTTGACGCGGTCGCCGACGTTGACGAAGAGCGGCACCTGCACCGTCGCGCCGGTCTCGAGCTTCGCAGGCTTCGTCACGTTCGAGACCGTATCCCCCTTCACGCCCGGCTCCGTCTCGACGACGGAGAGCTCGACGGCGGCGGGAAGGTCGACCCCCGCCGGACGTCCGTCGACGAGGAGGAGCATCACCGAGCTCCCGGGCTGCATGAATGGCAGCTCGTCGTCGAGATCGGCGTGGGGCAACGAGATCTGCTCGTAGTTGCCCGTGTCCATGAACACCACCTCGTCGCCGGAGTCGTAGAGGTACTGCACGCTCTTGGTCTCCGTGTGGACGCGGGGCATCTTCTCGCCCGCGCGAAACGTGCGGTCAACGACGGCGCCCGACTCGAGGTTCTTGAGCCTGGTTCGCACGAATGCGCCGCCTTTCCCCGGCTTCACGTGCTGGAACTCGACAATCCGCCAGACCTGCCCGTCGAGCTCGACGTGCATGCCGTTCCGGAACTGGTTCGTCGAGACGGTTTCGGCCAAAGCGCAGCGATTTTAGTCCAGGGTCACGATGTCCTTCGTGAACGGCGTGAGCACTTCGGCGCCGCTCTCGGTGACGATCACGAGGTCTTCGATCCGCACGCCGCCGCGCCCGGCGAGGTAGACACCGGGTTCCACGGTGACGACGTTGCCCGCCTCGAGCGCGCCCTCGGCGGTCGGCCGGAGGACGGGAAGCTCGTGCACCTCGAGACCGACCCCGTGACCGAGTCCGTGGAGGACCTCGAACCCACCGTCCTCGATCTCCCCACGCGCGAGCCGGTCGAGGTCCCGCGCCCCGGCGCCCGCGCCGACCTCGGCCAGCGCCCTCTCCTGCGCGGAGCGGCAGGTTGCATATGCTCGCCGGAGCTCGTCCGGGAGCGGCCCGGTGGCGAACGTGCGCGTGCAGTCGGAGCAGTACCCGTCCACCTTCGCGCCCGCGTCGACCACGACGGTCTCCCCCGTGCCGATCATGCGGTCGCCCGTGTGGTGGTGCGGCAGCGCGGCGTTCGGGCCGCTCGCGACGGTCACGTCGAAGGCGATGCCGTGCGCGCCTTCGTCATGGAGCGCCAGCTCGAACCACCACGCGACATCCTGTTCGGTGCGACCGACAAGGCTCTCGCCGGCAAGGCGGCCGTAGACGTCGTGGAGAATCGCGGCCGACCGGCGGATCTCTTCCAGCTCGGCGGGCTCTTTGACGGCGCGGAGCCGGTGGACGATTGCGGACGTCGGGACGAGCTCGACCCCAGCGGCGGCCAGGATCTGGTGTCGCGAGTACGTGAGGTGGTCGGCCTCGAACGCGACCGGCGGCTCCGCGAGCGCGGGCAGCTCCGTTGCGACGCCGGGAGCGAACTCGCGGTCGACGAGCCGCGCCTCCACTCCCTCGACGGCGCGGGCGGCCTCGATGTACCGGCCATCCGTGAGCAGCACGACTTGCTCGTGTTGAACGAGCACAAACGCGTTCGAGCTCTCGAAGCCCGTCAGATAGCGGACGTTGATCGGGTTGGAGATGAGGAACGAGGCGGCGCTCGCGTCATCCATTTCCTGCCGAAGTCGTTCGATGCGGCCGTTCATGGCGCGTTCTGCGCTTTCTCTACGAGGAAAGCAAGAGCCTCACGGTAGCCCTGCGGACCCTTGCCGATCACGCGCTGGGTGACGACGTCCGCGATCACGGAGATCCGGCGCCATTCCTCGCGTTCCTCGATGTTCGAAAGGTGCACCTCGACGACCGGGATGGACACCAGCTCCAGCGCGTCTCGGATCGCGTAGCTGTAATGCGTCCAGGCGCCGGGATTGACGATCAGGCCGCTCGCGGACCGCCGGGCCTCATGGCACCAATCGATGAACTGACCTTCGCTGTTGGTCTGCAGGCACCGCACCGAGCAGCCGAGCTCGCGCCCCCACGCATAGATCTGCGTTTCGAGCTCGGCGATGCCTAGCCCGCCGTACAGCTCGGGATCGCGGGCTCCGATCGCGTTCAGGTTGGCGCCGTTCAGTACGACGACCTGCATGGCGGCGAGTCTACTTCGCTATCAGCGCCTCCAAGGCCGCGCGGGCGTCCTTGTCCGCTACGGACGTGACCACCGGCTCCCCCGGCCGCTCGAGGAGCACGAAGACGCCTTCGCCCTTCTTGTCACGTTTGAGGGCGGCCCAGGCCGCGTCGGGATCCGCAGCCACGGGCCTCGGCCGCAGGACCTCCTCCACCGCGTCGGTGGGCTGGCCGGAGAGACGCAACGCGGCGAGGAGCCCGAGCGCGACCGCGTCGCCGTGGCGCACGCGATAACCGGACCCCGCCTCCAGCGCGTGCGCGAACGTGTGCCCGAGGTTGAGGATCGTGCGACCCCCCTCCGTCTCGTACGGGTCCGACAGAACGACGCCCGCCTTGAACGCGGCGCAGGCGCGAATCATTTCCTCGTCGGGGAGGCTCCAGACCTCGCGCCCCACGAGCAGCCCTGTCTTGACGACCTCGGCCATTCCCGCGCGCCGCTCCTCGTCCGGGAGCGTCCCCAGATACCGCGCCTGGATGAAGACGCCCCGCGGAAAGTGGAAGGCCCCGACGAGATTCTTGCCGTCGGCCGTGTTGATGCCGGTCTTGCCGCCGATCGCGGCGTCGACCATCCCGGTGAGAGTCGTCGGAATCGCCGTCCAGCGCAAGCCGCGCTTGTAGGTCGCCGCCGCGAACCCGGCCACATCCGTCGTCGAGCCACCGCCGATCGCGACGATCATCCCGTCGCGGCCGAGCTCGAAGTCGCGCCAGAGTCGCTCTACGACGGCGGAGGCCTTCGCCTGTTCGCCGGGCGGCACCGTGATGATCCTGCCGCCCTCGTCGAACGGGTGCAGGGCGAGGACCTGCTCGTCCGCCACCACCACGTACGAAGGCCCCAAGAGAGCCTTCCCGCCAACGAAGATGTGCAGTGTCGCCAGGAGGACGTCCTCGACGTCCTTCGCCGGGGCGTCCGTGACCTCGTGGTAAAGGGGCAGTCTCGTCTCGTAAAGCTGACGGAAGTCCTCTTCGCGCTGCGCGAGCGGGCGGTCAGAACCGCGGACACGCTCCCAGGCCGAGTCGACGTCGACGTCCAAGAAGACGCAAAAGGCATGCGCGTCGAGTCGCTCACGGGTGACCTCGGAGAGGACTGCCCCACCCCCGAGCGCGATCACGGACAGAGGAGCGACCAAGGCCTCGGCGACGACTTGTTCCTCGATTCGCCTAAATTCGGGCTCCCCGCGCTCGAAAAGCTCCGGGATCGGACCGCGCAGCCGCTCGATCTCCGCGTCCGTGTCGACAAACGGACGGTGCGTCAACCGTGCTAGCTCTCGGCCGATCGTCGACTTGCCCGCCCCCATGAAGCCGATGAGGGCGAGGTGCTTCCCGAGCGCCCCTACCTCGGAGACCACGGGATGCGCTCGAGATAGGCGCGGTACGCGGCGACGAAGTCTGCGAGCGCGTCGCCGCCGAACTTCTCGCGTGCGGCCCGGGCGAGCTCGAAGGCGACGCAGCCCTCGGCGACGACGGCGAGGGCTTCGACGGCGGCAACGTCGGACCGCTCGACGAGCGCCTGCGCAGGCTCACCGGTTTCCAGGTCGGCCGACTGGAGCGGGCGCATGAGGGTCGGCAAGGGCTTCATCGCCGCGCGGACGACGATTTCCTGGCCGTTCGAGATGCCCGCTTCGATCCCGCCCGCGCGGTTCGTCGCGCGGAAGTAGCCGCGATCGTCGCGCTGGATCTCGTCGTGCGCCTCGGAGCCGCGCATACCGGCGAGGGCGAACCCGGCCCCGATCTCCACTCCCTTCACCGCCTGCGTGCCCATCAGCGACGCCGCCAGCCGGGCGTCGAGGCGCTCTTCCTTTGTCGCATACGAGCCGAGCCCCGGCGGAGCGCCGCGCGCCACGACCTCGACGACGCCCCCCACGGTGTCGCGTTCGGCGCGCGCCGCGTCGATCCGAGACTCGAGATCGTCGCCGACGACCCTCCCCTCCACCCCGATCCCGAGCTCGGCGAGGAGCGCCTTGGCGACGGCGCCCGCCGCGACGATGGCGGCGGTGTGCCTCGCACTCGCACGCTCGAGCGCGTCGCGCGCGTCGTCGAGCCCGTACTTCATCACTCCCGCGAGATCCGCGTGGCCGGGGCGCGGGAGCGTCACCGGCTCCTTGCCCTTCCCCTCGGGCGCGCCTTCGGGCGGCCAGGGGCTCATGCCCCACTTCCAGTTTTCGTGATCGCGGTTGCGGACGACGAGCGCGAGCGGGCTGCCGAGTGTCCGCCCGTGCCGAAGGCCGGCAAGCACCTCCACCGCGTCCGTCTCGATCTGCTGCCGCGGGCTGCGGCCGTACCCGTGCTGCCGGCGGCGAAGGTCGGCTTCGATTGCCGCCCGGTCGAGGACGAGTCCTGCAGGCAGCCCCTCGACGATCGCGACGAGGCCCGGTCCATGCGATTCGCCTGCCGTTGTCAGCCTGAGCCTCATGCGGACAGACTACGAACTGCGGCCCGCATGACTTCGGCGGGCGCCGGAATCCCGGTCCAGCGCTCGAACGATCCGGCCCCTTGGGCGACTAGGACGTCCAGGCCGTCTACGACCCGGTCGCAGCCGGCCGCCCGCGCCGCCGCGACGAGAGCCGTGGGACTCCCATCCGGCTCGTAGACGAGATCGACGACCTGCTGGCCGCGGGCGGGCTCGACAACGAGCTCGTCCCGAACGGGAGTTGCATTCACGATGAGCGTCCCGTCCGCGTTGGGCGGCCAGCTCTCAGCGGCGTGGACTGCGTGGTCGGGGAAGAGCGTCAACAGCCGCGCCGCGAGCGCGTGGGCGCGCTCCGGATCCCGGGCCGCCACGGTGAGCGCCCGCGCGCCCGCGTCGAGCAGCGCGGTTGCGATGGCCTGCGCGGCCCCGCCTGCTCCCAGCACGAGAACCTCCGCGTCGTCGGCGCTGACGGCGCCGACGATGGCTTCTCCGTCCGTGCTCGACCCGAGGACGCGGCCCTCGCGGACGACGAGCGTGTTCACCGATCCCGCCCGCTCCGCGATGTCGTCCAGCTCGTCGCAGAACGCGAGAACGGCCGTCTTGTGGGGGATCGTGACGTTCGCGCCGGCGAAGCCGAGCGCAACGAGCCCCGCGACCGCCTCCTCGAGACGCGCCGGAGGAACGTGGAGAGGGACGTACGCCCAGTCGAGCCCACGCGCCGCGAAGGCGGCGTTGTGCATGCGCGGCGAGAGCGAGTGCGAGACCGGATCGCCGATCAACCCGACGAGCCGCGTCTCAGCTGTTAGCAATTGAGGCCCGCGCGAGGATAGTTGTTGAATGCCCGCTCGCTGGCCGTGAAGAAGTGGCTCTTGCAGTCGGCCTTGCGGATGTAATAGAGGTAGTTCACGTGCGCCGGGTGGGCCGCCGCTTGGAGCGCGGCCAGCCCCGGATTTGCGATTGGCGTCGGCGTGAGACCGGGGAACTTGCGCGTGTTGTAAGACGAGTCGGAGTCGAGCTGGCTCTGGTGAATGGGCTCGGTCGGGGGGATGTGCAGCCCGTAGCGGAGCGTGGCGTCGATCTGCAACGCCATCCCTCTGTGGAGCCGGTTGTAGACGACCGCCGCCACGAGCGGCCGCTCCTTCGGGACGACAACTTCCTTCTCGATCATGGAGGCGATGATGAGGACGTCGTAGGCGGTCAGCTCCTTCGACTTCGCGTACGCGAGATCGATCTGACTCCACGCCCGCATGAAGGCGACGAGCTGCTTGTCGACGAGCTGCTTTGTCGTCGTGTCCTGGGTGAAGTCGTACGTGGCCGGGAAGAGGAAGCCCTCCAGATCCGGGACCTTTTTCTTGTATGGAAAGCCGGACGGCGGCGTATGCGCCTGCGCGAGGCGCGCGTACTGCTTGGCGGACAGCTTGGGCGTGACGTGGCGCTTGTCCTCGGCGATCTTGTTGACGGCCGTGATCCGGTTGGCCATGTCCTCGATAGTGAAGCCCTCCGGAAAGATGATCCGGAGCACGGGTTTCGGCGGTGGGCCGGTCGTGGCCGGTGCTGTGGGGGCCGTCTCGTTGTGGCCCCGCCCGACGACTGCGAAAGCGATGGCCGCGAGGACGCCGATGCCGAGGATGAGCCCGCCCAGGACGGCGAGCATGCGCGCCGCCGGCGACGACGACGAACGGTGCCGCCTTACGCGGGGCGGGCGCTCTTCCACGTCAGGTAGCTCGACAAGAGGTGGGCGGCGGCGACGGCATCGGCGGGGGGTCGCTTCGCTCCCCCCCGTCTAGTTTGATTGGCGAGCTTCGTCGTGAATCGCTCGTCGAAGGTGTCAATGGGGAGGTCGGTGGCGTCACGGAGGAGCTCGACGAACCGCTCGGTCTCCTCGGCCTGCGTGCCGCGTTCGCCCCGGAGTGTGATCGGCAGGCCGACGACGATGCGCTCGGCGCCCTCGTGTCGCGCCAACTCCAGAATTTCGATGATCCCTGCCTCCGTGCCGGCTCGTTCGACCACGCTGAGGGGACGCGCCATTGTCCCGGTCGGATCCGACACGGCCACTCCGGTCCGCGCGGACCCATAGTCCAGGGCGAGCACTTTCACCGGCGGGCGATTCTAGTGGTCGCGACCGTGAGTACGTTCCCGGCTCGCGACCGAAAACCGATACGCGTCCGCGTTCGGTTGGACAGGAGAGGCCGCATACCGGTTATAGGTGTGGCCGACCGAGGACATAGGCATGCGAAGGTTTGCAGGCTGAGAGGCGGACAACGGTACGCGCGGCCGCGACCACTTACGTGAGCGCGTCGAGGAGCGCCCTTTCGGCATATGCGAGCGCGTCGGGGAGCTTGTCTGGATTCCGTCCGCCCGCCTGCGCCATCGTCGGTCGCCCTCCCCCACCCCCGCCGACCAGCGCGGCAGCCTCTCGTACGACCTTGACCGCGTCTAGGCCGCGCTGCTCCAGCGAGCGATCGAGATTCACGAGCAGGTGCACGCGACCGTCGTCCCGTGACCCGAGCACGACTGCCGCCGGCGCGTTCTGCTGCATCAGCCGGTCCGAGAGCTGGAGCATGTCGTCCGGCGACGTCGCCGACAGCTCCATGACGATGACCTCGACCTCGCCGGCCTTGTTGCGGCGTTCCTCCACGACGTCCGGCTCGGCCGCCCGCGCCTGCTTCGGCGCCTTGCGCGCCTGCTCCAGCGCGCCCGCGAGCTCGTCCGCTTCTTCGGCCTTCGCGCGCAGGTAGGCAAACGCTTCGGCGGAGGTCAGAGCCTCGATGCGGCGGACGCCCGATCCGACCGAGCTCTCCGACATGATCACGAATGGTCCGATCTCCGCGGTCGAGCGGACATGCGTGCCGCCGCAGAGCTCGCGTGAGAAGGCCGGAATCTCCACGACGCGCACGATGTCGCCGTACTTCTCGCCGAAGAGCATCATGGCGCCGAGGGTGCGCGCCTCCTCGATGGGCGTGAGAAAGGCGTGCACGGACAGGTTTTCGAAGACGCGCTCGTTGACCAGCTCCTCGACGCGCGCACGCTCTTCGGAGGTCAGCGCCTGTGGATGGGTGAAGTCGAAGCGCAGCTTGTCCGGTCGGACCGCGGAGCCCGCCTGGCGCACGTGGTCGCCGAGCGTTTCCTGGAGCGCCTTGTGGAGGAGGTGCGTCGCCGTGTGGTTGGCCATCGTCGGGAAGCGCACCTTCCAGGGGACGACGGCCTTGACGCGATCGCCGACCGCGAATCCGTCTCCGCGGAGCAGGAGCGCCTGGTCGTCGCCGAAGCGGAACGCGCCGACGAGGTCGGCGCGCGCGCCGTCCTTCTCGATCCACCCCTGGTCGGAGACCTGACCGCCGCCCTCCGGATAGAAGGGCGATTCGCGCAGCTTGGCGAGAAACGTCCCGTCTTCGAGCGGCTCGAGTGCGCCGATCTGGGTGAGCACCTCTGTCTTCTCCCAGCCGACGAAATCGCTGGTGAATCCCGCGTCGCGCGCGAAATCCGCGGCGCGCTGCAAATCGGTCTTCTCGCCGCCGGCGCGTGAGATCTCGCGGTGCTCCTCCATCTCGCGGGCAAAGCTTTCGTCGTCGACGGCGAGGCCGCGCTCGCGCGCGAGCTCTCTCGTCAGCTCGATGGGAAAGCCGTACGTGGCCGTCAGCGTGAACGCGTCCTCGCCGGAGATGTCGCCCTTCGCCGCCACGTCCTCGAACAGGCGCATGCCGCGCGCCAGGGTCTCCGAGAAGCGCTCCTCCTCGGCGCGCAGCGTGTCTCTGATCTGGCGCTGGTTCGTCTCCAGCTCGGGGTACCACGCTGAGGTCTGTTCTACGACCACGTCCGAGAGTCGCCACAGATCCTCGAGGCCGATCTTGTGGGCCTGCTGGACGGCGCGGCGGATGATGCGGCGCAGGACGTACCCGCGTCCCTCGTTCGTGGGCGTCACGCCGTCGCCGACGAGGAACGTCATGCCGCGCCCATGGTCGGCGAGCACGCGGTGCGCCTTGGTCGCCGCCTCGTTCGCGTTCCAGGCGACCCCGCTCTCCTGCTCGATCCAGGCCATGATCGCCTGGTAGCCGTCGGTCTCGTACACCGACCGAACGCCCTGCATGATCGCGGCCAGCCGCTCGACGCCCATGCCGGTGTCCACGTTCTGCTTCGGGAGCGGAGTCAGCGTCCCGTCAGGGCGGAGTTCGTACTCCATGAAGACGAGGTTCCAGAACTCGAGGAAGCGGTCGCAGCGCGGGCAGGCGGGCGCGCAACCCGGCTCGCCGCAACCGTACTCCTCACCCCAGTCGTAGTAGATCTCAGAGTCAGGCCCGCACGGGCCCGGCCCGCCGACAGACCAGAAATTCTCCGAGCTCGGCAGCGGCACGATGCGCTCGCGCGGGAGCCCGACCTGTTCCCAGAGCCCGATGGAAACCTCGTCCTCCCCGAGCTCGAGCTTCGGGTCGCCCGCGTGCACGGTCGCCCAGATCCGTTCCCACGGCAGCTTCAGCTGCTCCTCGATGAACTCGGTCGCATACTCGATTGCGCCCTGCTTGAAGTACTGGCCGAACGAGAAGTTGCCGAGCATCTCGAAGAAGGTGAGGTGGTGGCCGTCGAGGCCGACCTCGTCGATGTCAGGCGTGCGGAAGCATTTCTGCACCGTCGTCGTGAGTGGCGCCGGCGGAGCCTCGCGGCCGAGGAAATAGGGCATCTGCGGCTGCATGCCGGCGGACGTGAGCAGGGTCGAGTGGTCGTCGGCGCGTGGAATCAGCGGCCACGACGGCAGCCGCTTGTGTCCCTTGGCTTCGAAGAACGAGAGGAAGCCTTCGCGGAGCTCCGCGGAGGTGCGCATGCGACTGATTGTACGGTCGGCCCTGGCCGCCTAAGACGCCCGCCTGCGGGCGGTGTGCTCGACCGCGATCTCCTCGCGGATCTTCTCGAGCGCCCTGCGGATGAGGCGCGAGACGTGCATCTGCGAGATCCCCACCTGCTGGGCGATCTGCGACTGCGTCAACCCCTCGAAGAAGCGCAGATGGAGGATGCGGCGTTCGCGGTCGTCGAGCGCGCGCAGACCGGGCTCCAGGACGGCTCGGTCCTCGCTGACTTCGTACTCGTGCTCGAGCTCACCGAGAGACTCGAGCGGATCGAGGTCGGAGTTGTCGTCTCCGGCCGCTGGGGCCGACAGGGAGAGCGTGGCGTACGCCTGGCCGCTCTCGAGCGCCTCGAGCACCTCTTCCTCCTCGACCGCCGCGGCCGTCGCGAGCTCAGCGATCGTCGGCGAGCGCTCGAGCTGCACCGTCAGCTCCTCGATGAGGTGCGAGAGGCGAACGTTGAGCTCCTGCAGCCCGCGCGGGACGCGGACCGACCAGCCCTTGTCGCGGAAATGGCGCTTGATCTCGCCGATGATGTTCGGAGTGGCGTAGGTGGTCAGCTCGACGCCGCGGTCGATGTCGAAACGGTCGATGGCCTTGATCAGCCCGATGCATCCGACCTGCACGAGATCCTCGAGCTGTTCGCCGCGGTACGAGTAGCGGCGCGCCAGCGACCGGACGAGCGGCAGGTACTGCTCGATGAGGCGTTCGCGCGCTTCCAGGTCGCCGCCCTCGTGATAGGCGCGCAGGAGCTCCCGGTCGGCCTTCTCCTCAGACACTGTCATGCGACCCCTCTGCACGAATCGGTCGGATTTCCTTCTCCAGACGGAGCCAGTCGCCGTCTTCGCGCTTCTCGACCGCTACTGACTCAGTCACGGTGCCAAGCAAGCGTCCAAGGCCGATCTGGTCGTCGCCGCGCTCCTCGAGGTCGGCCCGAAGCTCCTCGCCGTTCAGAGGGCCGACGATCATCGTCAGCATTTCGTCTCCGACGTCGAGCTCGACTGTCACCTCGGGTTCGAGCATGTACGCGTCCTGCTCGAGGATGCTTGCGAGCGCGAGCTGGAGATCCTCGAGGCTCTCGTAGGAGAAGTCGAGCCGGGCCGCGAGCCCGCCCACGACGAGTCTCGCCACGCCGTGGTACGGTCGCTGGCGCGGAATCTTGAGCTTGATCGCGGTCGTCATGCGTCCTCGCCGCCGTGCTCCAGCTCGATCTCGATCTCGTGCTCCCGCCGGGCCGCTGCCGCGCGGCCGGTCTGCAGCGCGCCGCGGAAGTCTCGCCGTGAGCGGAGGGCGGCGATGCCGTGCGAAAGCCCTGCAGCCAAACCCGACAGTTTTTGCACCGGCCGCGTCACCGCAATGGTCACCGCGCGGACAGCCGTGTCGAGGCTGTCCGCGGCGTCGACGGCGCTGTCGGTGACGCGATCGAGCTTGTCGAGCTGGAGATTCACCCGGTCGACTGTCCCTCCGGCTTTGTTGATCAGGGGGAGCACTTCTTTCTCCAGACCTTGAATCAACGACGAAACGCGCCGAACGGTTGCGCCCAAGCGAACGAGCACGAAGGCGAGCGCGAGGCCCACAACGACGAGGAACGCGCTGAGCACGATCCAGAGGACGTCCAGCGTCTCGAAGTCCGCCAGCGGCACGCCGCGATCCTACCGTCAGACTGACGACGAGATCAGTCCGGCGCCGACTACGGCGTCGTCTTCGTAGAGGACGGCCGCCTGCCCCGCGGCGACGCCGTACACGGGCTCGTCGAGGGCGAGCCGAAAGCCCCGACGTTCTTCGATGACGGTGGCAGGTGCCGCTGGCGAGCGGTAGCGAACCTTGGCCGCGACCCGCTCGACGGGGACGTACAGACGCCCCGCTCCGGCGCGGATCTCCGTCCGGCCGAGCGACTCACGCGGACCGACGACCACGGCGTTCGTCCGCGGATCGGCGCCGAGCGCGTAGAGAGGCTTCGCGGCCGTGAGTCCGAGGCCGCGGCGCTGCCCCGGCGTGAAGCGCCAGAAACCCGCGTGACGTCCGAGCTCCCGACCGTCCTCGTCCAGGATGGGTCCCTCGCTCGCCGGGAGGCCGTGGCGCATGAGGAAATCTCTGTAGTCGGCGCCGGCGAGGAAGCATGCCTCCTGACTCTCGGGCCGTGCTGCCGCCTCGAGCCCGGCCGCCCGCGCCTCCGCGCGCGTCGCCTCCTTTCCCTGGTCGCCGAGAGGGAACCAGAGACGCGGAAGGAAGCGTGGATCGAGGCGCGCCAGCATGTAGGACTGGTCCTTGTCGGGATCCGCGCCGCGGGCGAGCAGCAAACTCCCGCGGTGCTCGACGAGGCGGGCGTAGTGCCCCGTCACGAGCTTCGCCGCGCCGATCCGGCGGGCGAACGCGAGGAGAGCGGCAAAGCGGAAGCTCCCGTTGCAGCGCATGCACGGGTTCGGGGTCTCTCCGCGCCCGTAGCCGCGGATGAAAGGTGCTACGACGGCCCGCCGAAATCCCTCGCGCAGGTCGAGCGTCGCGTGTGGGAACCCCAAGCGATGACACGCGGCTCGCGCGGCCAGAACGGCCTCCGGCGAGCAGCACGCGCGCTCCGAGGCGGGGCCGGCGGGATCCGTCCAAAGACGAAGCGTCACGCCGACGGGGTGGTAGCCCGCGCGCGCGGCGCGAACGAGCGCGACGGCGCTATCGACGCCGCCGCTCATCGCCACCGCAACGCGCTCCTCCGCCGTGGAGGCGCTGAGCGCGGGCCCGAGCGCGTCGTGAAGGGCGTCCGTCGCCAGAGGATCGCCGGGCACGGCCGCTGCCTCGAGCAGCGTGAGGGCGCTCACGGCTCGGCACAGATCCGGCACTCCAGGCCCGTCGCCGCACGCAGAAGCGATCCGCCGCTGCTCCACGCGAAGGCGCACCCAGGCGACGTCTTCGCCACGGACGGAGTTCCCGATGAGCTCGGTCATGCCATCAGTGTGACTACAGTGGCGCCCTGATGGAGACCGACCTGGCGCAGCGCGTCGGCGAGGCGCTCGGCGTCGAGGTCGTGGGCTTGTCGGCGCCGCCGGGAGAGGGATACACGAACAACGAGCGGCGGGTTGGCTCCGCGACGAATACCGGGTGTACGCAGCGGTGGAGGAGGACTTCCTTCCGAAGCTGATCGGCTGGCGTGACGAGGGTGACCGCCCACTGCTGATCCTCGAGGATCTCAGCTCGGCCTACTGGCCGCCGCCCTGGGACGCCGGCCAAGTCGGCGCGCTTGCGCGGACGCTCGACCGGATCGCGCGAGCGTCGCCGCCGCGCGGTCTCGACCCGCTCGAGAATCGTCGGGCTTACCTCTCCGGCTGGGAACAGGTCGCCGAGGATCCGGAGCCCCTCCTCTCCCTGGGCCTTTGCTCACGAGCGTGGCTCGAAGCGGCGCTGCCCACGCTCCTCGGAGCGGCGCGCGCCTGCGTCCTCGCGGGGACTCTCTCGTCCATTTCGATGTAAGGAGCGATAACGCGTGCTTCCTCGGCGGTCGGTCCGTCCTAGTGGATTGGAACTGGGCGGCGATCGGAAATCCGGTCATGGACATCGCCGCGTGGCTTCCCAGCCTGGAATCCGAAGGCGGGCCGCCGCCCGAGGAGCTCCTCCCGGACGAGCCCGAGGCCGCCTCTGGTTGCCGGCTTCTTCGCTGGACGCGCCGGTCTGCCGCCACCGCCGACGGCGCCCCGTCTGTCCGAGATTCGGCTTACGCAGCTGCGCTCGGCGCTCCCCTGGGCAGCGCGCGCGCTGGGCCTCCCTCCGCTGAAGTAACCGCCAGCTACTCAGCCGGGGAAGCGCCAGCGGATCGTTTGCGTCCCGCGGACACCGAGCTCATCCGCAAGGGCCTTCGTCAACTCGAACTCCCGCCCAGCCGCTACTCGGCCGCGGGCGACGACCTCGGTGCGGATTTCCTTGCCCCCGAACGAGAGCACGAGATCGACCCCGCACGGGAGGAGCGGATGCGCAATTCCTCGCGTGCCGGAGTCGAGCTGCACGCCGCACGCGGTCTTGCGGGCGTACGCGCGGGGCGGCAGAACGCCGACTACTGCCGATTCCCATGAAACGTGCGGGGTGATGCCGATCGGCGG
>DASQXE010000124.1:0-2398 GCA_035639875.1 Gaiellaceae bacterium
CCGGAGCCGCGTCGTGCAGCGAGACCCGCCGGCCGGACGCGGCAACGACCTGCGCGATGCCGCCGCCCATCTGGCCCGCGCCGACAACCAGCACGTGCTCGAACCTCACGGCGCCGGAGGCTACCGCGCGTCGAGCCTGAGGACCTCGAACAGGACGAGCACGCCCCACACAGCCCCGATCACGACGCCCACGTCCCGTGAGTGGCCGACACCGAGGGCATCGAGCGCACCCCACGAGACGAGGTATCCCCAACCTGCGAGCGCAGCCGCGTAGACGAGCGCCAGGCCGATCCCGTGCCGCGGCGGGACCAAGCCGAAGAGCTTCCAGGAGGGTTCGGACCTGCTCCCGAGCAGCTGCCGCCCGATCAGCTCGGACTCGAGTCCCTTGATCCGCTCGGCGAGCCCTCTGCGAATGTCGATGTTCCTGAGCTCGTAGAGCAGGATTCCGAGGGTGGCGGCGAGCCCGAGGATGCCCACCGCGAGCAGCGTCACGGCCGACTCGCCGGCTCGCAACAGGCCGACGGCGGTGCCGGACAGCGTCGGGACGAGCGCGAGCAGCTTGAAGCGAACATCGGTCAGGTCGTCGAACAGCGTTGTCGCCCGTTCGTATTCGAGGCCCAGCCGGTCGCCGTCGGGCATGCGCTGTCTTTCTCGGCTCACCAGACACTCCCTTTGATACCATTTCTGTACTAATGATTAGTGCAGATCTGTTGCATGAGGCACGCCTGCGAGCCGGGCTGACGCAGGCCGAGCTTGGCCGGCGCGTGCACCGCAGCCAGTCACAGATCGCCCGCTGGGAGCGCGGCGACGTCAAGCCCAGCCTCGAGACCCTCCGCGAGCTCATCCGGGCGTGCGGCCTCGAGCTCACATTCGGGCTCGCGAACTACGACGACTCCTACGACGAGTGGATTCTGAGAGCACTTGAGCGGACCCCTGAGGAGCGGCTCGCACACGCCGTTCAGGCGGCCGGCGTGTGGCGCGAGTTCCAGGCGAGCGTCGAGGAGGCGCGTGAGCGAGCCGCGGTTTGACCCGAAACCACTGCTGAACGCGCTTCAGCGCCATGATGTCGATTTCATCGTCGTTGGCGCCGCCGCCGCGATCAGCCAGGGCTCGCCCCTACCGACCTACGACCTCGACGTCACGCCCGCGCGCGACCCTCAGAACATCGAGCGGATCGTCGCCGCGCTGGTCGACCTGGACGCCAAGCTGCGGACTCCAGCGGAGCCGGTCCCCTTTCCGATCGACGCCCGAATGCTCGCGAGGGGCGAGGCCTGGACGCTGGACACGCGCTTTGGGTCGCTCGACCTCGTTTTTGCTCCGGCCGGCACGCAGGGCTACGACGACCTCCGCCGCGATGCGCTCCTGGTCGATCTCGGCACGGATAGGCCGGTCCTCGTCGCATCGATCCGCGACGTCATCCGCATGAAGGAAGCCTCGGCCCGGGAGAAGGACCGGATGCAGCTCCCCGCCTTGCGTCGCACGCTAGACGTGATTCGCCGGCGCGAGCACGAGGCCTAGCCGATCAGCTGCGCGAACGTCCAGTCGTGGCCCTGAGGGTCGGCGCAGCTGTAGCGCCGGTGGCCGAAGGGCGTGTCGTTCAGCTCTTCCGTGATCGTCGCGCCGGCGGCCTTTGCCCGCTCATAGTGCGCGTCCACCTCGGCGACCAACACGTGGGTCAGCGACGTGGTTCCGACCTCGGACGGATTCCGGTACCCACTCGGCGGCTGGCCGAGGTAGATCCGCCCCCCGCCGGGGCTCACCTCGAGCTCGGCATGAAGGCCGCCCGCCGCACCGACGGCGCGATCGACCTCGCGGAAGCCGAACGCGTCCGTGAGGAACCGGATTGCGGCCTCGCCGTCCTCGTAGAGCAGGTAGGGATGAACCTGCTGGGTCATGCGGCGGAGCCTAGGCGGCCGCCGCGAGGCTGTCTTGGAAGAACGTTTCCGGCGTCCGCCCGGTCAGTCCTGCTACGAACGACCTCAGCCGCTGCCCGTCGATCTCCCAGTCCTCCCCGAAGCTGAGAATCACGACGACGTCCCGGCCCGGTCCTTCGCGCCTGACCATCGGCGAGCCCGTCTCCTCGCGGAAGCCGTCGTAGCTCGCAATGGTCCCGCGCAGCGCTTCGCCAACGCGGCCGCGGACCGGCATTTAGACCTCTATGAGAACAGCGTCGCCCTGGCCGCCGCCGGAGCAGATCGCCGCGAGCCCGAGCCCGCCGCCGTTGCGGTGCAGCTCGTGGATCATCGTCGCGAGGATCCGCGCGCCCGAGGCGCCGATCGGGTGCCCGAGCGCAACCGCGCCGCCGTTCACGTTCACCTTCTCGGGGTCGGCCCCGAGCATCTCGACCGAGTTGAGCGCGACCGACGAGAACGCCTCGTTGATCTCGACGCGCTCGACG
>DASQXE010000125.1:0-62860 GCA_035639875.1 Gaiellaceae bacterium
CCGCGAGCAGGACGGCCGTGGCTGCAAAGGCAACGTGCCCGACCCGCCGACCAGCCCGCCACGCCTGGACGGCGCGCAAGGGGAGGAAGATCGCCGCCACCCATTTGATCGCGATCGCGAGCGCCCATCCGGCTCCGGCCAGCTGCCGTCTGCCGGTCGCGGCAAGAGCGAGGGCGGCCATGACGAACGCCACCATCCAGGCGTCGTTGTGGCCCCCACCGGCGAAGTGGATCGCGAGGAGCGGGTTCCAGCCCACGAACGCGGCCGCAAAAGGCCGCGGCGCAAGACGCCCGACGAGCCACAGGATGCCTAGCATGGCGAGGGCGGCCAGCGCCTTGTAGCTCCACGCGGCGGCCGGCCGGGATGCGCCCACCGCCGCGGCGTGACCCTCCGAGGCGAGCGTGAAGGCCGGCCCGTAGACCGTAGTCGTGTCCCGCCATTGCCTGCCCATACGGCTGAAAGCAGGGTCGCCGCGATACCGATTGGGCTTGTCCACGTACGGATTCGCACCGTGAACTGCGCCCAGGCGGCCGTAGTCCCAGTACGTGTAGACATCGGTGGAGAGGAGCACCGGGCTCGTGAGGGGAGCGACCTGAATGGCCGCCGCCAATGCCAGGACCGGACCCGCACGCAGCTCGTCTGCTGCACGAATGAGGCCGAGTGCGCCCAGATACGTGACGAAGGCGCCCACGATCAGGCTGAGATAGACCCAAGACCAGCTGTGCGTGCCGGCCGAGTGGTCAGGCGTGAGAAGGGACGAAGCCGGCCAGGCCAGTGAAGCAGCCGCAGCGACTAGAGCGAGGCAGATGCCTCCGGCCGCCCAGACAAGCAGCCGCCTACGGCGTCGTGGTGGTCGCAGGCGGCGGAGCCGTCGTCGTGGGCGGAGGCGGGCCGTTCCCGTTGCCGTTCCCGTTCCCGTTTTTCTTCTGCGTCTCGGTGCTCGTCTGTCCGCCCGACGACGTAGCTCTCGGGGCCGGCGCGCCGAAGTACTCGTACTGGCCGTGGAAGGGCTGCCAGACCACCGGCTGGGTCGGGGGCGGCCAGTCGCGCGGCGGATTGTGGGAGTAGGCGGGCACCATGAAGAGGCGCCAGATCGTGGCCGGGAACGTGCCGCCCGCTACCCGGATCCCGTGGACGTTCGTCATCGGGATTTTCGCGTTCGGGTAACCGACCCACACGACGGTCGAGGCGTTGGTCGTGATTCCTGCGAACCAGGCGTCGCCCCAGTCCTCGGTCGTTCCCGTCTTGCCGCCCGCCACGAATCCCGGGTTTGCCCCCACGCCCGTGCCCGCCTGAATGTTCATCTTGAGGATCTTCGCCACCTCGTAAGCGACGCCGTCAGAGAACACCCGCCTGCGCACCGGATGCCCCCATCCCGCACCTGCGTCCACCTTTCCGTTCGGAAGCACGACCTTGCGGATCGCCATCGGGTCCGAGTGGACACCACCGGCCGCGATCGTCGCATAGGCCGACGCCATCTCGAGCACGCCGACGGAGTTCGACCCGAGGCCGACCGACGCAACCGGCTGCAGCTTCGTCGTGATGCCCATCTTGTGGGCGAGCGCGACGATCTTCTCCGGGCCGAGATCGAGGGTCAGCCGGGCAAAGACGGTGTTGTCCGAGCGAAGCGTCGCGCGGGTGATGGTCGTCGCGCCCAGGTACGTGTTGTCGTAGGTCTTGACGTCCCACGCTTCGCTGTACGGATCCGGCTGCCAGTGGAGCGGCGCGGACATGTACATCGTCGTGTCCGGGTTGATCCCCTCGCGGATCGCCTCGGTGAGCACGAACGTCTTGAACGCCGAGCCGGCCTGCCGGCGGCCCTGCGCGGCGAGGTTGAACTGCGTGTGCTTCTTCCCCGGTATGACGGCGGTCATCGCCCGGATCGCTCCGTTCTTCGGATTGATGGAGACGATCGCGGACGCGGGGTCGGTTGACTGGTTGAGGGTCTGCTTGATCGCCTGCTCGCCAAGCTTCTGGAAGCGCGGCACGATGGTCGTGTAGACCTTGAGCCCGCCGCCTCGCACCGTGTTCGCTCCGTACTTGGCGATCAACTCCTCGCGCACGTAGCTGAAGAAGAACGGCTCGCGGATCTTCGTATAGATGTGGCCGGGCTTGAGCCCGAGCGGCGACGCGAGCGCCTCCTGGTACTGCGCCTGGTCGATGTACTGCGCGGAGAGCATGGCCGCGAGCACCTCGCTCCGGCGCCGCACCGCCTCGGCCGGTCGCTCGAACGGGTCGTAGAGGCTGGGTGCCTGTGGCATCCCGGCGATCAGCGCAGCCTCGGTCAAGTCGAGATTCCTGGCGTGCTTAGAGAAGTACGTCTGCGCTGCCGCCTCGACGCCGTAGGCGTGGTTGCCGAAGTAGACCTGGTTCAGGTACGTGGCGAGGATCCAGTCCTTGCCGTGGGCGGCCTCCAGCTTGCGCGCCAGGCAGGCCTCCTTGATCTTCCGTTCGAGCGAGCGTTCGTTTCCGATGTAGAGGTTCCGCACAAGCTGCTGCGTGATCGTCGAGCCGCCCTGGACGACATGGCCGCTCTCGAGGTTCTTGATCGCCGCGCGGACGATGCCCTCGTAGTCGAGACCTCCGTGCTCGTAGAAGCGCCGGTCCTCGACGGCAACGGTCGCCTGCGTCACCCAGGGCGACATGGCGCTGAGCGGCACCGGCTGGCGGTTTCGCTCGGCCGGAATTGCGCCCAGGATGCTGCCGTCAGCGGCATACACAAACGAGTTCTGACCGATCGAGACCGGCTTCAAGAGCGCCAGGCTGCAATTGTTGAGGACGCCGTTCGCGCTCGTGAAAGCAGCGGCGACGACCGCGGCGATCCCGCCGAGGATGACGGCGAGTGCGAGAAAGATCGAGAAGCGCCGGGCGACGATCCGGTCGCGGCGGCGACGCTGCCGGCGGCGGCGGCGATGGTTCGGGTAGAGCCCGTTGCCGTTTCGCCCACGCACGCCGTTCTTCCGGTTCCCGTTGCGAGGCATCAGTCGAACCTTGGCAGGAACACGGGCTGATTCATGCGGACGGCGTTTTCGGGCTCCGGCATCGGCTCAGGCGCCTGCGGTTCTTCCAGAAGCAGCTCGCCGACCTGTGAAGGTCGCGTTGCGGATGGTATCGGAGGCCAATTTCGTGTTCGGGACAAAGAAGCGCGCGTCGTCGGAAGCGCGGATCGTCGTGTACGTGAGACCGATCTCCTCTACCACGCCCGCGGCAGCACCAACTTCGACCTCGTCGCCGAGGCGAACCGGTTGGGTGAACGCGATCAAGAGACCGGCGACGAAATTGGACAGGGTGGTCTGCGCAGCAAAACCGATGATGAGGGCAACGACGGCCGACGAGGCGAGAATCGTCCCCGCGACGGCCCGGACCGGCGGAATGACGAGGAGGGCGGACAGGAGCCCGACCGCCAGGATGGTTGCCACCGCGCTCCGCCGCACGACGCGATAACGAGTAAGGGTCTCGGGACGCAGGTCGAGACGTCGCGCGAGCATGCCGTCGAACACCCGGGCAATGACGAGCGTGACCACGACCATGGCGCCGGCAATCGCCGCACGCTGCCAGATCTCATCCATGGCTGTCTTTTCTCTAGAACGGGAGCGGCTTCCTGCCCGGAAAGCCCTCTTCGACGCCGTGCCAGTACTCCACGCCGGGCTCGCCCAGCTCCCAACAGAGGAGAACGGTCTCGTCGCTTTCCGGATGCCTGGCGGGAAAGTCGATCAGGCCGCGGTCGAGGTCTTTCACCTGGACGCCCAGGGACTCGAGCTCGCCAACGGCGGCGGCGATCTCCCCGGCAGCGTCCGCAACCTCCTCTTGCAGCTCTCGCACCCGTTCCGGATCGAGCCCGCCGCCGTTGCCGGCCACCCGGGCCTGGACGCGCTCGAGGCGCGCGCCCGTGTGGACGAACCTGCGGCGCGCCCGCACGAGGGTCTCGACCAGCGGGCGGACGACCGTCAGCGCCGCGTTGGCCTGGTCCTCGGTGAAGAACTGCATCCGCGAATGGAATAGTGCCGACGCGTGAGTCGCCTGGCTTCGATCATTGCCGTTCTGGTTGCCGCAATCCTCTGCGCGGGGTGCGGGCAGCGAACGGAGCCCACCGGGCCGCTCGCGCAGCCGTACCCCGTCTCCGTGCGGGGGGCAGGCGACCGGCCGACGACCCTCAAGACGCAGCCGAAACGCGTCGTCGCCCTCGATCCGGGCGCTGCTGAGCTCCTGGTCGCCCTCGGCATTGCCGACCGCCTCGTCGGAGTCCCCGAAGGCGTGGAAGGAGCAGGGAAGGCGACGGAGGTGGCGCGCTCCACCGGCCAGTTGGACGTCGATGCGATCGTCAAGCTCGACCCCGACCTGATCGTTGCAACCCCGAACACCGACGAGCTCGATCTCGCGCGCGCGGCCAGAAAGAGCGGAGCGGCGGTCTACGTCGAGCCAGCGAACTCGATCCTCAACGTCGAGCAAGCAACGATCGACCTCGGTTTCCTCGTGGGGGAAGCGCCGCGCGCGCGCCAGCTCGTCGCCAGAATCGAGCAGCGCGTGGCCGCCGTCGAGGGCCGTCTCGCCGACGTGGACCCCGTCACCGTCTTCGTCGATACGGGTTTCTTCATCACGGTTCCCGAGCGCTCTCTGCTCGGGGACCTCGTCTTCAAGGCGAAGGGCAAGAGTGTCGCCGGTCCGAGTCCAGGGCCCGGCCCCTTCCCCCTCGCTGACCTCTCGCGGCTGGATCCCGAGGTCTACCTGGCCACCTCGGACAGCGGCGTGACGCTGGCCGTGCTCAAGGGCAATCCCGCCACGCGCCGGCTCACGGCGGTGAAGAAGAGGCACGTGAGAATCGTCCCGGAACCGCTCGTCGACCGCCCCGGCCCGCGCATCGCCGAAGGCCTCGAGGCGGTCGCGCGGGCCCTCCATCCCGATGCCTTCCGTTAGAGACATCGATGCCGTGACCGTCGACGCGATGGGCACGCTGGTCGCGCTCGACGAACCGGTCGAGCGGCTGGGTGCAGCGCTGAGCGCCCGCGGCGTCGAGCGGGGTGCCGAGCAAGTCGCAGCCGCTTTCCATTCGGAGGTCGAGTACTACCTCGCCCACAAGCTCGCCGCACGGGACGCGGAGAGCCTCGCCGTGCTACGACGCGAGTGCGCGCGTGTGTTCCTCGAGAATGCGAAGGCCACCCTCGAGCCGGCAGAGTTTGCTCCCGCCTTCGTCGAGGCGATGGTTTTCCGTCCCCTGGACGGAGCGGTCGACGCGTTAGGGCGGCTGCGCGCCGCAGGCCTCGCTCTGGCCTGCGTGTCGGACTGGGACATCGGCTTGCGCGAACAGCTGGAGAAGATCGGTCTGGACGACCTGTTCGATCTCGTGCTCACCTCGGCGGAAGCTGGAGCGCCGAAACCGGAGGCTGCCATCTTCATGGAGGCCGTCAGCCGGCTGGGAGTGGAGCCGGCCCGAGCGGTCCACGTCGGCGACGGGGACGCCGACCGTGAAGGCGCCAACGCAGCGGGACTTGGCTTCGAGCCGGTCCCGCTGGCGACCGTTCCCGACCGGTTGGGGCTCCGATGAGGAAACGCGGACTTTCGACGCGGGCCGTCCACGGCCGCTCTGCCCCGGACGCGCCCGGCCATCCGCTCGTCCATCCGATCGTGAACGCGACCACCTTCTCGTTCGAGAGCGCGGCGGAGTTCGGCCGCGTCATGACCGAGGAAGAGTACGGCTTCCTCTATTCGCGGTTGCGCAACCCGACTGTCGAGGAGTTGAACCGCGTCCTCGCTGAGCTCGAAGAGGCCGAGGCGGCGCAGGCGTTCGCGTCCGGGATGGCGGCGATCGCAGCGGCGCTTCTGACGAATCTCTCTCCAGGCGACACGGTTCTCTGTGCCAAGCAGCTGTACGGGAACACGTACTCCCTCCTCGAAACAAGGCTGAAGCCCCTCGGGATCGAGGTCGTCTACGAGGACGTCACGGACGTCGCAGCCTGGAAGCGGCCGGCGCATGTCCGCTACGTCGAGACGATGGCGAATCCCGGCGTACCCGTAGCCGATCTCACCGCGCTTGCCGAGACGAAGGGCGATGGTGTTCTCATCGTGGACAACACCTTTGCTTCTCCGGCCCTCTGCCGGCCGCTCGAGCACGGAGCGGACATCGTCTGCGAGTCGGCCACGAAGTACCTGAACGGACACCACGACGTCACCGCCGGCGTCGTCGCCGGAAACGCGGAGGCGGTCGAGCGGATGCGCGAGCATCTGATCGATACGGGAGCGACCCTCGATCCTTTCCCCGCTTTTCTCCTCCGCAGAGGCCTGAAGACGCTGACCCTCCGGGTCGAACGCGCCGGGGAGAACGCGCTTGCGCTGGCGCGATTTCTGGAAGGTCATGCGAGCGTCGCGCGCGTCTTCTACGCCGGGCTCGAGACCTATCCGCAGCACGAGGTCGCGGCACGGCAGCTCGACGGCTTCGGCGGCATGCTCGCATTCGAAGTGCAAGGAGGGCGCCCCGCCGGAGAAGCCGTCATGGACCGTCTCGAGCTCTGCTATCGGGCCACGAGCCTCGGCGGTGTCGACACCGTCGTCTCGCATCCGGCATCGACGAGCCACCGCCAGTACAGCGAGGAGCAGCTGGCCACGGCCGGCATCTCGTCTGGGCTGCTACGGGTCTCCGTAGGCTGTGAAGATGCAGACGACATCCTCGGAGACTTCGGCCAGGCTCTCGACCGGCTCTAACCGGAACGCGCTCGTCGCCTGGCTCTGCGTCGCCGCTGCGTTCGTCGCGCTCGGCTTCATCGGGGCGTCGTCCGGGCAGACGGACCCGAACGTTCTCTACGAGTACAGCTTCGCGGCCGGCTCGACGGTCATCTATGCCGTCTTGGTCACGATCACCCTCGTCATTGCGAATCTGATCGGCTCACCGACTGGCACCACGGGCCTGAACCGGTTCTCCTGGCGGTGGGTATGGATCGCCCTCGGCCTCATCGTCCTCGTCCTTGTGTTCGGCGCCGCGCTCGAGCCCGTTCTCCACGCGGGCAAGGAGCAAGGCCTCGAGCCGGACGTGTGGCGTCCCGATCGGGCAGGCGCGTTCGCGCTCAACGCCCTGGTCGCCGCGACGGTCGTCCCGTTTGCCGAGGAACTCTTCTTCCGCGGCCTCGGTGTGCGAGCGCTCCTGCCCTTCGGCGGCAGCGCGGCCGTATGGATCACCGCGATCGCCTTCGGCCTAGGGCACGGGCTCCTTGTGGCGCTGCCCGTGCTCATTCCATTCGGCCTCGTGCTCGGCTGGGTCAGGCTACGCTCGGGCAGCATGTGGCCCGGAATGCTGGCGCACGGCTTCTACAACGGATCCGCTCTTCTCTACGTCTACTTCCATCTGACCTAATCCGCCCTAGTCGTCGACCGGTCCGTCTGGCAGATTTCTGGCGTGCGCCGGGCCCTCCTCGTGCTCGCCTTCCTTCTCGCGAGCCCGAGCACCGCGGCGGCCGCAACTGGCATCACCCTCAACGTGAGTCCGGCGCACCCCGTGTACGGCTCGACGGCCACGTTCAGCGGTGCCGTGACCCCGGCGGGAGCCGGTCAGCACGTCGATCTCTGGGCGGAGACGGGAGGGGGCCAGTCGCTCGTCACGAGCACGACGACAGCCGCCGACGGGACTTACTCGATCCCGCTGGTGATGAACGCGGGAGCCACCTTCAGGGTGAAGACGCCCGGCGCAATGTCGCCCGACGTCGTCGTCAATCTGCGGCCGCAGCTGACTGCGTCCATCACCGGACTTCGGTACGTAGGTAGCGACGTCAAGCTGAGGGGGCGCCTCGTCCCAGCTGCGTCGGGCACGCTCACGCTTCACGTCGGCAAGCGCACGCCGACCGTGCGGATGGGAGCACGGGGTCGCTTTCGCGCCGTTCTCCCCACGGGTCACGCCGGCCTTTTCACCGCCACGCTCGACTTCGCGCCCGGGCCGGGTTTCACCGCACGGAAGGTCACGCGCCACTACCGGATTCGCGCCCCATACCTGAGCCTCGGGTCGCGTGGAGACGCAGTCCTTGCCCTCGAACGCCTGCTGGCCGCACGCCATTACGCCCTCCGAGGGACGAACCGCTACTACGCCTTCGACACGTACGAGGCGGTGCTTGCGTTCCAGAAGGTGCATCGACTCAACCGCACGGGCCGCGTGACCTCCTGGCTCTGGCCGAAGATCGCGGCTTCGGGCGTCCCGCACGCGCGGGTCGATGTCGGCAGCCACATCGAGGTCGACAAGACACGCCAGGTTCTCTTCGAAGTCCGTGACGGCCGCGTCAAAAGAGTGGTGCACGTCTCCACGGGAGCGACGGGAAATACCCCGGTCGGCCGCTGGCACGTCTACTCGAAGACACCCGGCCTGAACTCCCACGGGATGTACTACTCCAACTACTTCCTGCGCGGCTTCGCCATTCACGGGTACGCGACCGTGCCGCCCTATCCCGCCAGCCACGGCTGCGTGCGAACGCCTATGTGGTTCGCCCCCGGCTTCTACGCGCGCTGGGGCCTGGGCACGACGGTGTACGTCTTCCCCTGAGCTGGGAGGCCTTCGAGCACGAGGCCGACGTGGGCCTCCTCGTCCGCGGAAGAGACGGGCCCGAGCTCTTCTCGGCCGCCGGCCGCGCGCTGTTCGAGCTCGTTTGCGACGTGGGTGCTGTAGAGGAGCGCGACCGCTATGCGCTCCAAGGCGACGCGGACGGCGTGGAGACGCTGCTCGTGGATTGGCTCAATGACCTCATTTTTCTCTTCGAGGGCGAAGCGGTGGTCTGTCGCCGCTTTGCCTTTCTGCACTGGTCGGAGACTGCGTACCGCGCCGAGGCGTTCGGCGAGTTCGTGGATCCCGCGCGGCACGCACCGCGCGATCTCGTCAAGGCAGCCACGTATCACGGCCTGTCCGTCAGGCAGGATGCGGACGGCTGGGAGGCGCGGGTTATTCTGGACGTCTGATGGGCTCGAGCGACACGGACAGGGACCCGGTCGTCCGCGAGCTTCGGGACCGCATCGCCGCCAACGACCTCGCTCTTCTGCAAGCGCTCAACCGGCGCATGGAACTCGTGCGGCAGCTGAAGGAGCACAAGGACTCGCAAGGATTCCCGTTCGTCGACGCGGCGCAGGAGAAGCGGCTTCTCGACCAGCTGGAGGCCGCCAACACGGGACCGCTATCAGGCGCCGCCGTCCGCGAGCTCTACGAGTTGCTGCTCGACCTCACCAAACGCGAGGCCTAGGACTCGGCTGAGAAGTCCTCGGGTTTGACCTCGTCGAGGAACTTCTTGAACTCCTCGACGACCTCTTCCTGGTTGACGTCTTCCTCATGCTCGAACTCGATTGCGCTCTCCTCGATGACGGAGTCGTCCGCGAAGATGGGCGCGTCGGCGCGGACGGCGAGCGCGATCGCATCGCTCGGGCGTGAGTCGATCTCGATCTCGGAACCGTCGACGGCCACCGTGACGACCGCGTAGAACGTGTTCTCCCGCAGCTCT
This sequence comes from Gaiellaceae bacterium, assembly GCA_035639875.1. Classification (GTDB taxonomy): domain Bacteria; phylum Actinomycetota; class Thermoleophilia; order Gaiellales; family Gaiellaceae; genus JAIBJP01. The sequence continues at coordinate 9,459 of DASQXE010000125.1, forward strand.
GTCACTGCGATCCGAACGACACGAGCTTCGAGCTTGTCGAGCAAGTCCGTGACGAGATCGTGGGTCATTGGGCGCGGCGTACTCGCTCCCTGGAGCTTCATCAGGATGGCCGCGGCCTCGGGGTGGCCGATCCAGATGGGCAGGAACTTGTTCCCGTCGGCCGTCTTCAGAAGGACGATCGGCTGCTTGCCGACCATGTCGAAGCTGACCCCGTAGATGACCATCTCGTGCATGGGCGCCTGGTTCGGATGATAGCGACGGACTTCTCGCGGGTCTTCAGCCCATGTGGGTCGTCCGTATCCGGTGCCGAAGTCCGGGAAACGTCGTCTCACCATCTCGCTCGCCGGCAACGAGAACGTCGACTGGATGGGGTTCCGCCGGTCGTCCGGTCGGCAGCCAGCCTCGCCCGGTCGGCGTGAGGATGAGCACACCGTCCCTACCGCCCATGAAGGCGAGCCGTCCAGGCTCGAGCTCGCCGTCCCACAAGCGGATACCGAACGGCTCGAGAGCAAACGCCATCGCCCGCGTGTCGGGGCCGACGACGCCGAGCTCGCACATGCCGAGAAGCTCCTGACTCACGAACGGGCCGCCGCCGGGCGTCTGCTCCGGCAGCTCGTGATGTGCGATGAGCTCGACGATGTTTCCGGCCGGATCGAGCCCATAGCATGCCTCGGCGTTCCAGTTGTCGAATGGAAACACCTCCTCGCCGGTCTCGGGATCCGGTAGAAGCTCGGTGTGACCACGCAACCACTCGCGCGCGGCGTCGAAGCGGTTTCGCGGGACGCGGAGAGCGAAGTGGTAAAACGGCTCGCCGTCGTCCACCGGGACGAATTCCAGCACCGTTCCGTCAGCGCGGACTCCGCCATTGGCCGCAGCAAGCGCGAATCGTTCTCGGTAGAAGGCTTCGACCGCCTCGCTCGTCCGGCGGCTCACCTGGAGCCGAACCTGGAGGATCTGCATGCCGAAGTGGGCGATCGTGGACTCGAACCACGGACCTCCGCCTTATCAGAGCGGCGCTCTAACCAGCTGAGCTAATCGCCCGCGCCGGGAGATTGTAGCGACCGCTAATGCAGGTGCCTGGTCGCTAGAAGGTAATCCTCGGCTGCGAACAGGAAGCTCTCGTCGCGGGCGAGCTCGAGCACATTCTCCTTCGTCTTAGCATCGAGCTCGGCGTCCGAGTCGACAGCCGCAATGAAGCCGCCCAGACGGCCGCCGCGGGCCAGGCCCGCCATGCGAAGGATGATCTCGCGGATAGCAGCGTCCTGGTTGATCGCCTCGAGCGACTCGATGTCCTGCAGCCACAGCGCCGGCATGTCTTACCCACAACGCGGCCCGGGGCCGATCGGTTACGGCTCGATCCGTTCGAGGGCCTCGGCGAGCTCCTCGAGCTCGACCTCGTCCGAGAACGGAATCTCGATCCGCGTGTCGGTCACTCTGACCGATCGTCCGACAACCCTCTCGATCGCGGTCCGCGCCCGCTCGGCGAGAGCGGGATCGATACGCCGCGCCCTGCGCGGCTTCGTTTGCGCTCCTGACCAGCGCGCGGCGCGTTCGGTCGCGCGCACGGTGAGACCTTTGCGCAGCACCTGCCGCGCCAGCGCGCGGCGATCGTCATGACCGGGCACGGCGAGAATCGCCCGCGCATGCCCCTCGGTCAGCTGCCCGCGCTCGAGCAGGCCGATCACGTCTTCGGGCAGATCGAGGAGCCGGATCCGATTGGAGATCGTCGGCTTCGAGCGCCCGACGCGCTCAGCGACGTCCCCAAGCGACAGTCCGAACTCGTCCATGAGCACCGCGTACGCGCGCGCCTCCTCGATCGGTGAGAGATCTTCACGGGCGACGTTCTCGACGAGAGCAAGGAGGAGCGAATCGCGGTCGTCGGTCTCCCGCACAAGCGCGGGAATCGTCGCGAGGCCGGCCGCCCGGGCTGCCCGCCAGCGGCGCTCCCCCGCTATCAGCTCCCAGCTCCCTTCCGCCGGACGGACGACGACCGGTTGGACAAGGCCCTGCGCCCGGACGGAGTCGGCCAGCTCCGTGATGCTCTCGGTGTCGAAGCGCCTGCGCGGCTGCCGGCCGTTCGGCCGAATCGACCCCAGCGGCAGCTGGACGAGCTCCGGCGAGGATCCGGCCCCGCCGATCAGCACTTCGAGGCCGCGGCCCAGGCCGCGCCGGTTAGCTGCGGTCGACAAGCTCGCTCGCGACGCGATAGTACGCGTCGGCCCCGGCCGAGGCCGGGTCGTAGAAGGTGATCGGCAAGCCGTGGCTCGGAGCTTCGGCCAGGCGGACGCTGCGCGGGACAACGGCGTCGAAGACAAGCTCTCCGAAGTGGCGGCGGACTTCCGCAGCCACGTCCGCCGCCAGGCGGGTACGGGCGTCCACCATCGTCAGGAGCATCCCCGCGAGCGCGAGGCGTGGGTTCAGGCGCGCGCGGACGAGCTCGATCGAATGGAGAAGCTGCGCGAGGCCTTCGAGTGCGTAGTACTCGCACTGCACGGGGACGAGCACGCGATCGGCCGCCGCCAACGCGTTCACGGTCAGCGGCCCGAGCGACGGAGGGCAGTCGATAAACGCGTAGTCGTAGCGCTCGCGTGCCGGCGCAAGGGCCGAGGCGAGAAAGGACTCCCCGTCGCTGTGCGCCGCCAGCTCCACAGCGGCACCAGCAAGCTCGGGCCGGGAAGGAACGAGGTCGAGATTCGGGAACCGCGTCGCGTGCGCCAGCTGCTCGAGCGGCGCCCCATCCAGCAGGTCATAGGAGGACGTCCCGTTCGCGCTCTCCCCGAGCCCCGATGTGGCGTTCGCCTGCGGATCGAGATCGAGGACGAGCGTGCGCCCACCCGCCTCGGCGAGGCAAGCAGCGAGATTGACGGCGGTGGTCGTCTTGCCGACACCGCCCTTCTGGTTGGCAAGCGCGAGGATCGTCCCCACGCTCTCGAACCCTAATCAGGCGAGAGGACGTTTTCGGGCGACGCCCGGGCGGCGCGGGAAGCGATCCGGAGTCGACCCCAGCTTGCGGATGACGATGAGGCCCGGGGGGCACTCCTCCACCTCCGCCGCCACAAGCGCGGCCGCCTTCGCAACCGCGGTTTGCTCCGCAGACGGACCGACGAAGAGGATCGCCCGGCCGCCCTCTCGCACGAGCGGGAGGCACCACTCGGCGGCCACCACGGGGGGCGCCAGTGCGCGCGCGACAGCCGTCGCGTAGGCGTCCCGGCCCGAATCGCGAGCGTGCTCCTCGGCGCGGCCACAGAGAACGGCCACGTTCTCGAATTCCTCCGCCCACCGGTCGAGGAATTCGCACTTCTTGCGGTTCGACTCGAGCAGATCGAAGCGAAGGTCTGGGCGAGCGGCCGCGAGCGGCAAGCCCGGTGACCCTCCTCCGGCGCCCACGTCCACGACAGGGCCGGCTTCCAGAAACGGAACGGCGGCGAAAGCCCCTTCGAGGTGCAACCGCCGCGCAGCAGCGCGACCCCGAACGGACGTCAACCCAGGAGTCTCGAGCAGCGCCGCGAGCCAGCGCTCGAGACGCTCGTCAGCCAACAGGCTTGACGACCACGTAGCGGTTGGGCTCCGTGCCCTCGCTTACGGTCTCGACATCGTCCCGGCTCTGGAGATGGAGATGGATGATCTTGCGCTCCACCGAGCTCATCGGTTCGAGAGCAACCTCTTTGCCGGAAGCCCGGGCTTCGCCCGCTGCTCGATCGGCAAGCTGCTCGAGCGACGCCCGTCGGCGGTCGCGGTAACCCGCAGCGTCGACGACCACGCTCTTCCGGTCCTCGTACCCCCGCCAGACAATCGCGTTGGCGAGGTACTGAATGGCGTCGATCGTCTGCCCGTGCTTGCCGATCACGAGACCCAGGTCAGGCCCGCTAAGGGTCGCGACAAGGGCCTCGTCGTCCTCACGAATGGACACCGCCACGGGAGCTCCGAGCGCGGCGGTGATCCGCTCCACCAGCTCGCGCAGGCGAGCCGCCGGTGAGCCAGGCTCCTCCTCCGCGACCGGAGCAACTGCGAAGTTGCTGACGGAGGCGATCACGCGCGCGGGCGCATAGCCGACGCCGAGCAGGCCGCGCTCGCCTTCGGAAATGACCGCGAAACGGACGCTGCCCTTGTCGAGACCCGGAAAGCGGCGCTCGAGCTCGCGTAGAGCCGACCACTTCGCCTCGCCGACGGTTTCGCCCTCGGCCTCGACTTGGAGCGGAGTTTCGGCCTCTTGCTCCGTCATCGCCGCGACCGCGGACCTTTCTTCTTGCGCCGCCGGACACGCTGCTGGCCGGGCTGAGTCGCCCGAGACGGCTGCACAGACTTCGCTGGACCACCTCCGTCACCCGTGGGAGCCGCCTTGGGCGGTGTGCGCGACGTGCGCTTGGGCGGCGGGGGCGGCTTCGGGAACATCCGCCGGGTGACGAGGCCCTGGCCGACCGTCCACAGGTTCGTCGTCACCCAGTAGAGAAGCAGGCCGACGGGGAACGTGGCGTTGACGATGAAGATGATGAAGACGAACGGGAGCGCGATGAAGACCCAGCGCTGGCGTGGGTCCGTCATCGGCATGGAGATGATCGACGCGAGCTGGCTCGCCACGTACACGGCGACCAGGAGCCAACCCGACCAGTGGGCCGTGATGTTGTCCGTGATGTTGGGGACGACGTTCAGCCAGCCGAGGTCGGAACCCGGGTACTTCTCCGCCACCGTCTTTTCGAAGCCACGCAGGACGTAATACAGGGCGATGAAGACCGGGAACTGGATCAACAAGGGGAAGCACGAAGCCGCCGGGTTGATCTTGTTCTCCCGGTAGAACTTCATGACCTCCTCGTTCATCCGCTGGCGGTCGTTCTTGTACTTCTGCTGAATCGCCTTCAGCTCCGGCGCATGCTGCTGAAGGTGCTGCATCGAGCGGATCTGCTTGATCGTGAGCGGCAGGATCACGAGGCGGACGAGCAGCGTCAGCGCGATGATCGCCCAGGCCCAAGGCAGACCGATCGCCGTGTGGAGCCACTCGAGGATGGCGCGCAGCGGGCGCTCAATCGGTTCCAGGATGGCGAGGAAGATCACTTGAAGAGCGGGAAGAGGCGCTGGTCACACACATAATCCACGCCGCCGTGACTCCACGGATTGCAACGCACCAGACGCCAGAGCGCGAGGACGACGCCGCGGACAAACCCGAATTCGCGCAACGCGTCGAGCGCGTACTGCGAGCAGCTCGGGTGGTATTTGCACCGCCCGCCGACCGTGCGCGGGACAAGCGGGCTCAGGAGACGGCGGTACCCCTGGACGAGCAAGACCGCGAGCGCGGTCATGAGCTCTCCTTGCGAAAGACCTCGGCGACGCGCTCGGTCAGCCAGGGCAGTCCGCGGCTGTCGGCCGCCTCGTTCAGAGCAGGGCGGGCGATCAGGACGTAGTCGTTGTCGCCCGACAGGCTGTCCACTACCTCGTCGAAGGCGGCGCGCAGCTGCCGCTTTAGACGGTTGCGCTCGACGGCGCCGCCCAGCGCACGGGAGACAGCCAGACCGAGGCGGGGGCCTTCGCCGTCGGCCTCGGGTCGCGGGAACGAGTACAGGACGAGGAAGCGAGTTGCGGTCGAGCGGCCGTGGCGGTAGACGGCGTCGAAATCGCGCGAGCGAGAAAGGCGGTGCCGGCGTTTCACCACGCGCGTGTCAGGCCGAGAGACGCTTACGCCCCTTCGCGCGGCGCCGCTTCAGGATCGCGCGGCCCGCCCGAGTTGCCATCCGCGCCCGGAACCCATGCCGACGCTTTCGCCGGCGTACGTTCGGCTGAAAAGTTCGCTTCACTGGAGCTCTGGAAAGAAGAAGGCCGCCTGAGCGACCGGCTCCGAGAGTATAGAGGAGCACCTTCGGGCCAAGCGCGAAGACTTTTTTCCGCGCACGAAATCCACAGCCCGAAAGCCCCATCCTGGGCGGCCTCGCAGCACCTTTCCACAGCTGTGGAGACCCGTGTGGAAACAAACAAAACTCCTGCTCAGAGGCCATTTCTTGTCGTCTGAACAGACGCCGCCGGCGCATTGTGGGGCCCGAGAGGCGTTGCTATGATCGCCGCTTCCCGGAGTCGGCGGAGGAGCAGCACGCGGCTTGAAGCAGCCAGTCCAACTGGGCGCGGAGACTTTATGGACCGAGGTTTCCGCACGTCTCAAAGAAGCGCTCAGCGACGGCCCCTATACCCAGTGGTTTTCCGGCGCACAGGGGACGCTCGCCGACGACGCCTTCGTCCTCAGTGTGCGCGACGACTTCACGCGCGAGTGGGTCGACAGTCACTATCGCGGTTTTCTCGAAGCCGCCGTCAGCGCGGCTCTCGACGAGGCGCGCCCAGTGCGCATCGTCGCCGCTGACCAAGGGCGCCACGACGCCCAGCTCGTGGCGCCGGCGCCGCGCGGGCTCGAAGGCCTGAACCCGAAGTACAGCTTCGACTCGTTCGTCATCGGCTCCTCGAACCGCTTCGCCCACGCGGCCGCGCTTGCCGTCGCCGAGGCGCCGGCGCAGGCCTACAACCCACTCTTTATCTACGGCGGAACCGGTCTCGGGAAGACGCACCTTCTTCAGGCGATCGCCAGCTACGTCGGCGAGCACTCACGCAACTTCTCGGTCCGCTACGTGACGAGCGAAACCTTCATGAACGACTTCATCAACTCGCTCCGCGACAAACGCATCGAGGGGTTCAAGCACCGGTACCGCCACTACGACGTCCTGCTCGTCGACGACATCCAGTTCTTCGAGCACAAGGAGCGGATCCAGGAGGAGTTCTTCCACACCTTCAACAGCCTCTACGAGGCGGGGCGGCAGATCGTGATCTCGTCCGACCGCCCGCCGCGCGCCATTGCGACTTTGGAAGCGCGGCTGCGCTCGCGGTTTGAATGGGGGCTCATCACCGACATCCAGGCGCCGGACCTCGAGACTCGCATCGCGATCCTGCGCAAGAAAGTGAAGACGGATGCAATCCACGTCCCTGATTCGCAGGTCTTGACGTTCATCGCAAGCAGAATCTCGACGAACATTCGCGAGCTCGAGGGGGCGCTGACCCGCGTCGTCGCGTTTTCATCCCTGACCGGCCGGCCGATGACGGTCGACTTGGCTCAGGAAGTCCTCAAGGACGTCTTCCCGCAGGGCGAGCTCCCGGAGGTCTCGGTCGAACGCATCCAGGAGACGATCATCGAGCGCTTCGGTATCTCGATGCAGGAGCTGGTCGGCGACCGGCGTTCGCAGTCGATCGTCTATCCGCGCCAGGTGGCCATGTACCTCTGCCGCGAGCTGACCGACAGCTCTCTCCCGAAGATCGGCAAGAAGTTCGGCGGGCGCGACCACACGACCGTCATTCACGCGACCTCGAAGATCGCCAAGCTCATCCAGGAAGACCGAAGTGTCTACAACCTGGTGCAGGAGCTGACAGCGCGCATCAAACAACCGCGCTGAACAGCCTCCTGTGCAAATCTTCAGAAACCTGAGGAAGACTGGGAGAACCTCCTAAATGCTGTTGAATCATTTAGGTTCTCCCCAACCTTTCTCCACGGCCAAAACAGCCATGCCATGCGGAAAGCAGCCGTCATCCCCGTCATGCACACTCCCTATGACTACGACGAGAGGTTCTCTTTAAATGACAACCATCGATACGGTTGTTGGGACAAGCATGAAGGTCATTTGCCCGAAGGAAGAACTGGCCGAGAAGCTTCAAGTCGCTGGGCGTGGCGTGTCGACCAGGACCAGCGTTCAAATCCTCGCGGGCATCCTGCTTCGCGCGGCAGCCGGACGACTGTCGATCTCGGCCACCGACATGGAGATCTCACTTCGCGCGGGGCTCGAGGCGCAGGTGGACGACGAGGGCGCAGTCGTGGTGCCGGGTCGCCTGCTCGTGGACATCGTGCGCCTTCTACCTGCAGGCGACGTGACGATTGCACATCGCGCGGAGGAGGGCGTAGCCGAGATCGTCTGCGGCTCGGCCTCCTATCGCTTGCACACCTATGCCGCCGAGGACTTCCCGCGCTTGCCGGAGATCGACGAAGGCGTGGCCTTCTCCGTCGAGAGGGAGGCGTTCGTCGACACGATCGGCCGCGTCGGTCGGTCGGCCTCGCGCGATGAGAGCCGCCCCGTCCTCACCGGGATCCTGGTCCGCTTCGAGAACGAGAAGCTCGTTATGGCGGCTACCGACTCCTATCGGTTGAGCGTCAAGGAAACTCCGCTCGAGCAAGGACCGGGTCGCGAGGTCGAGGCCATCGTCCCGGCCCGTGCACTTGCCGAGCTCGCACGTATCGCGCAGACGGGCGGCCCCGGCACGATTGAAGTCGGAATCCAGGAAAACCAGATCGTGTTCGGCGTCGACGACGTCCGGTTGACCGCCCGTCGCATCGACGGTCAGTTCCCGAATTACAAGCAGCTCCTACCGGAGACCTTCGAAGCCGAGGTGACGATGCCTCGCGAAGAGCTTCTAGACGTCGTCCGGAGGACCTCGGTGATGGCGCAGCGCAAGTCGCCGCTTCGGCTGCGGTTCGAGGACGGTGAGCTGACGGTCTCGGCGCAGACGCAGGACATCGGCGAGGCGCGGGAGTCGCTGCCGGTCTCGTACTCGGGTGACGTGCTCGAGATCGGCTTCAACGCCGAGTTTCTCCGCGATGGCTTGGAGTCAATCAGCGACGACTCGGTGCGCATCAAGCTGATCAGCCCTCTCCGCCCTGGGCTCATCCACGGCGAGGCCGACGATTTCCTCTACCTGATCATGCCGATCAGGCTGGCCGGCTGATCGTCGCTCGCGTCTCGCTCCGAAACTTCCGCTCCTACCCCGAGCTCGAGCTCGCTCTCGTTCCCGGGGTCGTGCTCGTGACGGGGCCGAACGGGGTCGGTAAGACGAATCTTCTCGAAGCACTTCACGTGGGCGCGCAGGGATTCTCGCCGCGCACGCGCGCGGAGCCGCGGCTGGTCAGGTTCGGCGAATCGGCGGCGAGAGTGCGACTCCACGGCGCCGAGCACGGCGCTCCGTTCGAGACCCAGGTGGATGTCGAGTCGGCTGCGCCGAAACGGATTCGGTTGAACGGCGCGCTTCTTGGAAGCGGCGACGAGCTGCGCTTTCGACTCGCGGCGCTTGCGTTCACTCCGGATCGCCTCGCTGTCGTGAAGGGAGGGCCGCTCGTTCGCCGCACGTATTTCGACCGCATGCTGGGCCGCCTCTTTCCGGCGCGCGCGGACCTCCCGTCGACATACGCGCGTGCTCTCGCGCAGCGGAACGCGGCGCTGCGGCAGGCCCGCGCCGGCGAGGCGACGCTCGAAGCTGTGGGACCGTGGACCGAGCAGGTGGCGATCTTCGGGGACGGGCTGGACCGCGCCCGGGCGGAACTCGTGCGCCTGCTCGACGCGCGTTTCCACGCCCATGGGGAAGCGCTCGGCCTCGAGGCGCCTGCTCTGGATTACGAGGAGCACGGACTTGCGGTGGCCGACCTCGCGCAGCGTCTCGAGCGCGACCTCCAGCGCGGAGCGACGGGCGTGGGGCCGCATCTGCGCGACGTGTTGATTGCATCTGCCGGTCGTGACCTTCGCGCGTACGGGTCGCAGGGAGAACAAAGAACGGCAGTGCTCGCGCTCGTCCTTGCCGAGGCGGACCTGCTCGCCGAGCGTCGCGGCGAGGCGCCGCTCCTGCTTTTGGACGACGTTTTCAGCGAGCTCGATCAAGCCCGCGGAACGGCGCTCGTCTCGCGCCTGCCGCCCGGCGGACAGACGCTGGTCACTGCGACTGACCGACCGGCCGCGGTCGAGCCGGATCTCGTCATCGAGGTCAAGCTCGGCGAGGCCCGAGCGGCATGAAGCTTCCCGAGCCAATCGGTGCGGAAATCCGCCGCGAGCTCGATCGTTTCGGCCCAGCCGGCGCGATGGCTGCGATCGTCGCCGCCTGGCCGAATGCTGTCGGAGAGGCGATTGCGACGAACGCCTGGCCCGCGCGCGTCGCGCGGGACGGCACGCTGCACGTGTCGACAAGCTCGAGCGCGTGGGCCTTCGAGCTCACTCAGCTTTCCGCGCCGGTGCTGGAGCAGTTGCGCCGCCGCGTTGGGGAGGCCTGTCCCACCGGCCTGCGCTTCGCGGTCGGACCGTTGCCGGAGCCTGGAGGGGAGAGTGAAAAAGAAGCTACGCGGACCGTGCCGAAACCGAGCGCGGAGCAGGTCGCCGCGGGTGCACGAATCGCGGCCGAAATCGCGGACGAAGGCCTGCGCGAGGCGGTTTCGCGGGCCGCCGCGGCGAGCTTGGCGGCCGCAAACGAGCCCGCCTGACGACCGGTCTGTCTGGTAGACTTCGAAACAGCAGAAACCTCCCGCGAGCAGGGATTTTTTATTGCCTAAATCCGGATACGGCGCCAAGGACATCACCGTTCTCGAGGGCTTGGAGCCCGTCCGCAAGCGTCCCGGAATGTATGTCGGCTCCACCGGGCCGCGGGGCCTTCATCACCTGGTTTACGAGGTCGTGGACAACTCAGTCGACGAGGCTCTGGCTGGCCGCAACGAACGCATCGAGGTCCTCCTTCACCCCGACAATTCCGTCACCGTTCGCGACTGGGGATCGGGTATCCCCGTCGACGTCATGCCGGACCAGGGACTGCCCGCCCTCACGGTCGTCCTGACGAAGCTCCACGCGGGCGGCAAGTTCGGCGGCGAGGGCTACAAGGTCTCCGGCGGGCTGCACGGTGTCGGGGTTTCCGTCGTCAACGCTCTTTCCGAGTGGCTCGCCGTCGAGGTTCAGCGGGACGGCAAGGTCTTTCGGCAGGAGTTCGCCCGCGGCGAGCCGACCACCAAACTGACGGTCGCCGGCAAGGCGGGCAAGGGCGAGACGGGAACGACGATCAGTTTTCTTCCCGATGCCGACATCTTCGAGGAGCTCGAGCTCTCGGCCGAAACGCTCGTTCAGCGGCTCCGGGAGACCGCCTTTCTGACGCGCGGGCTCGAGATCGTCCTCGTGGACGAGCGCGCCGGCGAGGACCGCTGGGAGTTCAAGTACGAGGGAGGCATTCGCGACTTCGTCGGCTACATCAACGAGGCGAAGGATCCGGTGCACAAGCGGATCGTCTACTTCGAGAGCGAGACCGGCGAGGGTGCTGTCGAGATCGCGATGCAGTGGAACTCGTCGTACGTGGAGTCCGTCTTCTCGTTCGCGAACAACATCAACACGCACGAAGGCGGCTCCCACCTTTCAGGCTTCAAGGCGGCCCTCACCGGGACACTCAACAAGTACGCGCGGGACAAGGGTCTCCTGAAGGACAAGGAGGAGAACCTCGAAGGCGAGGACGCGCGCGAAGGCCTGGCCGCGGTCATCTCGGTCAAGCTCCGCGACCCCCAGTTCGAGGGGCAGACGAAGACGAAGCTCGGCAACCCCTGGGTCCGCGGTCTCGTCGAGCAGGCGGTGAACGCCAAGCTGGCCGAGTTCCTCGAGGAGAATCCGACCGACGCGCGGCAGGTGATCCAGAAGGCAATTGCCGCTCGAAATGCCCGCCAGGCCGCCCGCAAGGCGCGCGAGCTCACCCGCCGCAAGAGCGCGCTCGAGAACTCGTCCCTCCCCGGAAAGCTCGCGGACTGCACGGTCCGCGACCCCGATCTCGCCGAGCTCTACATCGTCGAGGGCGACTCCGCGGGAGGCTCCGCGAAGCAGGCCCGCGACCGCACCTACCAGGCAATCCTTCCGTTGCGCGGGAAGATCATCAACTCGGAGAAGAACCGCATCAACAAGGTCCTCTCCAATGCCGAGATCCAGGCGATGATCACCGCGATCGGCACGGGCATCGGCGACGAGTTCGACATCGGCAACCTGCGGTACGGCCGCGTCATCGTGATGACGGACGCAGATGTGGACGGCTCCCACATCCGCACGCTCATCCTCACGTTTCTCTATCGAAACATGCCGGAGCTCATCGACCGGGGCCACGTCTACATCGCCGTGCCGCCTCTTTACCACGTCAAGGTCGGCAACCAGGAGTTCTATTTCGAGAAGGACGCGCAGCTGGAGGACCTCCTTGTCCGCGAGCGGATCAAGGACATCCAGATCACCGATCGGGGCGGCGAGCCCGTCCAGCTCACGGAGCACCGGTACGGCAAGTTCGTCCGGGAGCTGACGGCGTTCGAGGGGTTCCGCGCCAAGCTGCACGCTGAGTTCGGCGAAGCGGCGAACTTCGTTGTTGCCCACCGCCTCGTCGAGCACGAGGCCGCTTCCTTGGCCGAGTTTGAGCAGGCGATCGAGGCTATGCCGGCGAACGGCCACGAGCTCAGCATCTTGGGGCGGGTCGACGGTGGGCTTCGCCTCCAAGTGATCGAGCAGGCCTCGAGCACCGCCAAGCATCTGCGCGTGCCCGAGGACCTCGTCACCTCTCCCACCTACGAGCGCCTGCGGAGCGCGTATGCGAAGACCGCGGCGACGACCGGCTCGCCGCCGTTCACACTGATCTTGGGGAAGAAGACCGCGACCGCGGCGACCTTCGACGAGCTGCGCGCGCGAGCGCTCGAGCTCGCGAAGGAGGGTTTGAACCTGAGCCGGTTCAAGGGCCTCGGCGAGATGAACCCTGAGCAGCTGTGGGAGACGACGATGGACCCGCAGCGTCGCCTGCTGATCCGCGTGGACGTCGAGGACGCCTCGGCGGCGGACCAGATGTTCTCGGTGCTCATGGGCGACCAGGTCGAGCCGCGCCGGCTCTTCATCGAGCACAACGCGAAGGACGTGAGATTCCTTGACATCTAGGGGTCGGCAAGTGAATGAGTGAGATCGGCGCCCTCGGGCCCGGCCGGATCGAGCCGCGCGAGCTCGAGCAGGAGCTTCGCTCCAGCTATCTCGACTACGCCATGTCGGTCATCGTCGGACGCGCGCTTCCCGACGTCCGCGACGGTCTGAAGCCGGTTCACCGGCGCGTCCTCTACGGTATGCACGAGGCCGGGATGCAGCCGAGCCGGCCGTACAAGAAGTGCGCCCGCGTCGTCGGGGACGTGATGGGGAGCTACCACCCGCACGGCGACCAGGCCATCTACGACACGCTGGTGCGGATGGCGCAGCCGTTCTCGCTGCGCTACCCGCTGGTCGACGGCCAGGGCAATTTTGGTTTCGACGTCGAGCCCGCCGCGGCGATGCGGTACACCGAGTGTCGCCTCTCGCGCATCGCGACGGAGATGCTCCGGGACATCGATGCCGACACGGTCGACTTCGTCCCGAACTACGACGAGTCGCGGCGCGAGCCGTCGGCCCTGCCCTCCCGCTTTCCGAACCTCCTGGTCAACGGCTCGTCAGGCATCGCGGTCGGGATGGCGACGAACATGCCGTCCCACCGGCTCAGCGAGGTCGTCGACGCAATCGTCGCGCTGATCGACAAGCCGGACGCCAACGTCGACGATCTCATGACGCACGTGAAGGGCCCGGACTTCCCGACCGGCGGCATCATCGTCGGGCGGGGCGGCATCCGCGACGCGTACCGGACCGGGCGCGGACGGATCGTCATGCGCGCTCGCGCGCACTTCGAGGAGCTTCGAGGCGGGAAGTCGGCGATCGTCCTCACGGAGTTGCCGTTCGGCGTACGGGTGGGCGGCGACGCCGGTCTCATCATGCGAATCGCCGACCTCGTCCGCGACAAGGTGATTCCCGAGATCGCGAACGTCGACGACTTCATCGACAAGACCGGGATCCGCGTCGTCATCGAGGTCAAGCGCGAGTGCGATCCGAACATCGTCCTCAACAAGCTCTACAAGCACACGCCGATCCAGACAACCTTCGGCTACAACGCCGTGGCGCTCGTGGACGGCGTTCCGCGGACGCTGTCGCTCCTCGAGCTCGTCACGCACTACCTCGACTACCAGCGTCAGGTCGTCACCCGACGGTCGAAGTACGAGCTGCGCAAGGCCGAGGAGCGCGCCCACATCCTCGATGGCTATCTCACGGCTCTCGACAATCTCGATGCGGTTATCGCGCTGATCCGCGCTTCGGCGGACACCGACGTAGCCCGCGCCGGGCTCATGGAGCAGTTCGAGCTTTCCGAGATTCAGGCGCAGGCGATTCTCGACCTCCGGCTAGCACGCCTCACCGGCCTCGCGCGCAAGGAGATCGAGGAAGAGTTCGCGGATCTGCAAGAGCGGATCGGCGAGCTGCGCGCGATCCTCGGCGATCCCGCCCGGATCGACGCGCTCATCCGAGAAGAGCTTCTGGAGCTCAAGCAGCTCTACGGCAAAAACGACGACCGGCGCACCGAGATCGTGGCGGCCGAAGGCGATCTCGAGCTCGAGGATCTCATCGCCGAGGAGGACATGGTCATCGCGATCACCCGGTCCGGCTACGTCAAGCGGCTGCCTGTGACGACATATCGCGAGCAGCGGCGCGGGGGGATCGGGGTCATGGGGATGGATCTCAAGGACGAGGACTACATCGAGCACCTCGTCGTCGCATCCACTCACGACTACCTGCTCTTCTTCACCTCGGTGGGCAAGGTGTACCGCCTGAAGGTGCATGAGCTGCCGCTTGGCAGCCGGCAGTCGAAGGGCCGCGCGCTCATCAATCTGTTGCCGCTCGCGCAGGGCGAGAGCGTCCGCACGCTCATCGCCACGCGCAACTTCGAGGAGGCCGAGTACCTGGTCCTGGCGACGAAGAACGGGATCGTGAAGAAGACGCGCTTCGCCGAGTACAACACGCCGCTCAAGGCGGATGGGATCATCGCGATCAAGCTCCGGGGCGAGGACGAGCTCGTGGGCGTCATCCACTCGTCCGGTGAGGACGATGTCCTCATGGTCTCGTATAAGGGGCAGGCGATGCGCTTCTCCGAGAAGGACGCGCGCCCGATGGGGCGGGCGACCTCGGGGGTCGTCGGAATGCGGCTCCGGAAGGACGACGAGGTCATCGCTGTAAGCCTGGCCAAGGACGACTCGGATCTCCTCGTCGTGACCGAGAACGGCTTCGGGAAGCGCACGCCGATCAGCCAGTATCCGGTCAAGGGCCGCGGCGGCCTGGGAGTCAAGACCGTGCAGCTGACCGAGGCCCGCGGCCAGCTCGCCGGGGCGCTCGTCGTGCGCGACGGCTATCAGGTCATGCTCATGTCCACGGGCGGCACGGTCATCCGCATCCCGGTCGAAGAGGTGAAGCGGCTCGGCCGGGCGACTCAGGGCGTGATCGTCATGCGCCTGCGGGAAGGCGAGTACGTCTCGACCCTCGCCCCGGTGATCGAGCAGGCGAATGGGAATGACGGCCCAGGTTCCGAGGCTGAGCTGACCGAAGCAACCGCACCCTCGGACACAGAAACGCCGGGCGAATAGCTTTCCGGAAGGACGCGGCCGGTTTCGGCGCATTCGCTTCACAAAGCTGGCGCTCGGTGGTAGCTTTGGTCGCTACTCCGGCGTCGAAAAAGGTGCGCTTATGGCTGTTCCGCGGCATGTCGATCTTCTTGAACCGGTAAACATCTCCGAGCACCTGAACAAGATCGAGCTCTATCTCGGACAGGTGTGCGCCGTGGCCGGCATCTCCAAGATGCAGCTCGACTACTGGACGAACAAGGCGCAGATCCCGACCAAGGGTCGCAAGCAGCGGATCTACGACATGGACGCGGTCGAGACGGTCATGCTCATCAAGCAGGGCAAGGACAAGGGCCTGAACCTCTCCACCGCCATCGAGGCGGCGCGGAAGTACAAGGAGGAGCGGGCGGCCGGCCTTTCGCCGCACCTAGCCGCTCAGGATTCGCGGAGGACACCCGCAGCCGATTCCGGCGCGAGCGTATTGACGAAGTAGCCCGAGCCGAGCTCGAGGCCGGCGAGGATCGTGAGGCGAGGAAGCACCTCTAGATGCCAGTGTCCGGTCGCGTGCAGCCACATGTTCACCGGGACGCGGCCTTCGGCCACTCGCAGGCGGCGAAGACCCTCGGCCACAAGTCCGAGCGCGGTGCCGAGGGCTGCGCTCGTGAAGGGATCCTCCTCGCACTCGCTCGACGCGACGAGCATCTCGTACGGACCACGGCCGGCGAAGGGACAGAGGAGGGTGAGCCCGTCGCGTTCCGCGACGACGCGGATGCGGTGCTCGAGCTCCTCCACGAGGACGCGACAGAGGACGCAGCCGCCCTCATCTGCCTGCGCCTTGAGTTCCTGCGCCACGAGCGGCGGCTCCTCCTGCAGCCAGACGAGCTGCGAGTGCGAGTGCTGCAAACTTGCGCCAGCCGCGCGCCCCTCGTTGACGAGCGCCTGAACGTACGAGAAGCCCTGCTCGCGCGCGGCGGCGGCGCGCGCCTGCCAGGCCTCGGCGACGAGCTCGAGCTCGCGGAGTGAGAGATCGGCGAGCGTGCGCACGTGGCGCGGCGAGTGGATGACGACCTCCTGCCGGCCGAGGGCTGCGCGCCGCGCGAAGAGGCCCGTCCGATCTCCCTCCACCGACCACGGACCGAAGGCGGGAAACTTGTTCGGCACGACGCGCACGCGCCACCCGGGTGCATCCGCCGCTCGTCCTGGAGGGCCGATCGCGAACGTCTCGGGCGGAGTAGCGCTCTCGCGGCCTTCGCAAAAAGGACACCCCGCGACGTCGTCGTCGTCCTCGTCGGCGCGGGGACGGTCGGCACCCGGCCTGCGCGCCCTCGCGGGAGCGATGACAACCCAGCGGCCCGAAACCGGGTCGCGCCGGAGCTCGGGAGGGGTGCCCTCAGCGCTCAGTGTGTTCGAGGAACGGGCGGAACAGGTCGAGCGGAAGTGGGAGGATCAGCGTCGAGGAACGCTCGGAGCTGATTTCGAGCATCGTCTGCAGGAAGCGCAGCTGAACGGAGATGGGATTCTGGCTCAGCACGCCGGCGGCGTCCTTGAGCCTCTCCGAAGCTTGGAACTCGCCCTCGGCGGCGATCACCTTGGCGCGCCGCTCGCGTTCGGCCTCCGCCTGCCGGGCCATCGCGCGTTGCATGCCGGAGGGGATCTCGACGTCCTTCACCTCCACGATGGAGACCTTGATTCCCCAGGGCGATGTCGCCTCGTCGATGATCTCTTGCAGGATCGCGTTGATCTTGTCGCGCTCTGAGAGGAGCTCGTCGAGAACATGCTGGCCCAGGACGCTTCGCAGCGTGGTCTGCGCGATCTGCGAGGTGGCGACCATGAAGTTCTCCACCTGCACGATTGCCTTCTCCGGATCGATGATCCGGAAGTAGGCGACGGCGTTCACTCGGACTGGGACGTTGTCCTTGGTGATGACCTCCTGCGGCGGGATGTTGAGCGTGACGGTGCGCAGGTCGACGCGGACCATCTTGTCGACGACCGGGATGAGCAGGAAGAGACCTGGTCCCTTCGGGGGCGAGTGCAGCCGGCCCAGCCGGAAGATCACGCCGCGCTCGTACTCTCGCGCGATGCGAATCGACGCCGAGAGGAGGAAGAGGAGGATGACGACGACGGCCGCGATCGCGACCAGGGCTGCGGTCAAGGCATTCCCTTTCGGAGCGGGGAGCCCATCCTATGCCGTTACAGGTTCAGCTGTCTCTGCGCGGCTGACCTCGAGCACCAGGCCGTCGTGGATTCTGTCCACCTGGACGGGTGCCCCGACCTCCAGGGGCTCGCCGTCGGTCCTGGCCTGCCACAGCTCGCCGTGGATGAAGACGAAACCGGCCGGGTCGAGCGCCTTGCGCACGACGCCGATCTGACCGACGAGCTCTTCTTGTCCAGTGACCGGACGCCGTCGGCGTGCCTGCACGATCTTCGTGACGGCGAACATGACGAGCAAGGCGAACGTCCCCGCGATCGCGATCGCAACCCAGAGTGAGACCTGGTAACCGGGCCCCGCCGGGTCGAAGAGCATGAGCGAGCCGATGACGAAGCAGGAGGCACCCGCGAGCGCGAGGGCGCCGTGGCTCATCACGAAGGGTTCCGCAGCGAAGAAGGCGGCGGCCAGGAGGATGAGCAAGACCCCGGCGGCACTCACCGGCAACACCTGAAGCCCGAAGAAGGCAACGATGAGCGAGATGGCTCCGACGGTGCCCGGGAAGATGAGGCCCGGATTGAAGAGCTCGACCGTGATCCCAAGCGTCCCGATCGATAGAAGCAGGACGATGATGTTGGGGTCGATGATCGTGTTCAGGATGCGCTTCCAGAATGACATCCTCACCGTGTCGACTTCGGCGTTGGCCGTATGCAGGACGATCCCCTTCGGCTCGACGCGCGTGCCGTCGATCTTGTCGAGCAGCGCGGGCAAGCTCGGGGCGATGTAGTCGACGACGTTCATCGAGAGCGCCTGCCGAGCGGGCAGGTTGGCCGCGACGCGCACCGCCTTCTCCGCCCAATCGGCGTTGCGGCCGTGTTCGGAGGCCAGCGAACGGATGTAGGCGACGGCGTCGTTGATCACCTTCCGTTTGAGATCGCTCGGGATGTTTCCGCCGTTCGTCGAAATGGGCGTCGAGGAGCCGATGTTGGTCTCGGGCGCCATCGCCGCCACGTCGGATGCCATCGTGATGAAGACGCCCGCCGAGGCGTCACGCGACCCGGGCGGGTAGACGTAGACGATCACCGGGACCTTCGACTCGAGGATGTGCTTGATGATGTTGCGCATCGCGCTGTCGAGGCCGCCCGGAGTGTCGACGAGGAGGACGACCGCGTTGTAGTGCTGGTCGTTCGCTTGGTCGATGGCGCCGTTCAGGTAGTCCTGCGTGACCGGGTTTATGTCACTCGCGAACTCCACGGCGAGCACGCGGTTACGCTCGGCCCCGGCTGCGGTTCCGGCGAGCACGAGGGAGAGAAGAATGACGCTCGAGAGAGCGAAAAATGCCCGCAGCGACGGCATTTTTGAGTGTAAGCATTCTATCAGGAAGGGGTGTTTCACCTTGAGCGCCGGGAAGGCGTCCGTCACGCTCCGCCGAAGGCTCCCTTGCCGCGATGACTCTCCTGCGGGCTCTCACCGTCGGTCTCGTCTGCGCCGCTTGCGCCGCCGGCCCGGCGGCGGCAGACCACGTCCGGCTCGTGGTGCGGGACGAGCCGGTGAATGCCCGCGCGGAGCGGTCGCACGCCGCTCCGGTGCGCTTCGACATGGTGGGGCTCCATTGGCGCGGGCCGGGATCCGTGTGGTTCCAGACGCGTTCGCTGGCCGGCGTATGGAGCGCGTGGCAGCCCGTCGCGCCCGAGAGCGAGGACCTTCCGGACCGCGCAACGGCGGAGGGCCGGGCGCGGGCGGGCTGGAAGCTTGGCAACGCCTACTGGACGGGGCCTGCGAACTCGATCCGTTACCGCTTCGCCGGCGGCGTCACGCGTCTGCGCGCCTTCTTCATCTGGAGCGCTGTCGAGCCGACGACCGTGCGAGACACCGCGCGGGCGACGCGGCCGGGGATCATCAGCCGGGCGGAATGGGGCGCGGACGAATCGATCGTCCGCGCGCCGCCGTCCTACGCCGAGCGCTTGCGCTTTGCGGTCGTCCACCACACCGCGGGGACGAACTCGTACAGCGCGGCCGAGTCGGCGGCGATCGTTCGCGGGATCCAGCGCTACCACGTGCTGGCCAACGGCTGGAACGACATCGGCTACAACTTCCTCGTCGACAAGTACGGTCAGATCTTCGAGGGCCGTGGCGGTGGTATCAACCGGAACGTCATCGGGGCGCACGCGCAGGGTTTCAACACGGGCAGCACCGGCGTGGCCGTGCTCGGTACGTACTCGAGCGTGCCGATCTCGTCCTCGGCTCGATCCGCGCTGGTCCGTTTGCTCGCGTGGCGGCTCGACGTCGCGCATGTCGATCCGCTCAGCCGCCTGACGTGGGTTTCTGGGGGCAATTCCGAGTATCCGGCGGGAACGCTGGTCCGTCTACGGGCGGTGTCCGGGCATCGCGACACCGGCCCGACGAGCTGCCCGGGGAATGCGCTCTACGGCCAGCTCCCGGGCATCGCCTCCGCGGTCGCCGCGCTCGGCCTGCCGAAGCTGTACGACCCGGAGGTGTCGGGAAGCCTCGGTGGCCCGGTGCGCATCACGGGCCGACTCTCGACTGCGCTTCCCTGGTCGGTGACGATCACCGACCAAGCTGGCGCTACGGTTGCGAGCGGTAGCGGGACCGGAACGGGGGTCGACTGGACCTGGGACGCCACCGCAACTCCGTTCGGCACTTTCTTCTACACCGTCGCCGCCGGCTCGGACGTGCGCCCATGGAGGTCGCGCGTCCCGGGGCCTCCAGCGCTCGCGGTGGAACACGTGGTCGCGGCACCGCATGCGCTGACCCCGAATGGGGACGGGATCGGGGAGACGATGAACATCTCTTTCTCGCTGACAACGGCCGCGACCGTCACGGTCGATGTCGAGAACGGCTCGGGCTTGGTCGTACGTCGCCTGGCTTCGTCGCGATCCTTTCCAGCGGGGACGTCGTCGCTCGTCTGGGACGGGCGGAACGGGAGCGGCACACGCGTGGCCGACGGTCTGTACACGCTCCGCTTCAACGCCGTGTCACCGGGGCAGGCCGCGACGGCGAGCGGCAACGTCGTCGTCGATCGCACGCTCGGGCACCTCAGCGTCGCGCCAACGCTTTTTTCGCCCAACGGGGACGGTCGGCTCGACACCGTATCCGCGTCGTACGAGCTGGCGCGCGTGGCGTTCGTCCGCGTCCAGGTCCTCCGCGCTGGCACCGTCGTCGCCAGGCTCACGAAGGAGGATCTGGGCGCCGGAGCACACTCCGTGTCGTGGAGCGGGCGCGCCGGAGGCGCACCCGTCCCTGACGGCGTCTACAGGCTCCGCGTGCAGGCCACCACCTCGCTCGGCACGCGTTCGTTGAGTCAGTCGGTTCGCGTCGACACGGCGCCGCCCGTCGTTCGAATCATCTGGGCGGTCGCGGGAACGCGGACGCGAGTAAGGGTCAGCCTGAGCGAAGCCGCACGAGCGGTGGTTTGGCTAGGCCCCGTCCACTGGTGGGGCGGCACCAGGTTCTCGGTGGACCTGTCCGCCGGTACGAGCATGGTGTCACACCGCGGACGGTACGGCGCGGTCCGGATCATCGCCCGCGACGCCGCCGGGAACCGCAGCGCGGCGGTGACCTCCAAGGTCCTCCGTCTCTAGCCTCCTACCGCTCGAACCGAACCTCGCCGCTCTCGATGGAGCGGCGCTCTCCTCCAATCTGCACCTCGAGCCGACCGTCCCTCCTAATCCCGACGCCTACGCCGGTCTCTCCGTCGAGGAAGATGCGGCGCCCGCGGAGAAAATCGCGTGCGCCGAGGCCGTGGTAGAGGGCTTCGAGTCCGCCTTCCCGCCAGAGCTCGTAATCGCGCTCGAGCGTGGCCAGGAGCGAGGCGAGCAGCGGAGCGCGCTCGCGTCGTACTCCGTCCGTGGTGTAGAGCGAACCCGGAGTCACGCTTGCGTTCGCCGGGAGCTCTTCACGTGATTGATTGACGTTCACGCCGAGGCCGATGACGACCGCGTCGTCACGTGTCTCGGCTAGTACCCCCGCCACCTTGCGGCGGTTGACCATGACGTCGTTCGGCCACTTCACCTGAACGGCGAGGCCCAGGGCCTGCTCCACGGTCTCCGCGGCGGCGAGTCCGGCCACGAGTGGGAGCTCGGTGGCCTTGCGGTCCGCAGAGGGACGCAGGAGGAGCGAGCAAAGGATCGCGGTCCCTGGAGGCGCCTCCCAGCCCCGGCCCAGCCGCCCTCGGCCCTGCGTTTGCACGTCGCAGACGGCGACGGCTCCCTCGGCGAGCTCTGGGCCGAGGAGCTGCTGTGACGACTCGCACGAGGTTTCGAAGAGGTACGGCCTCCCGAAGCGTCCGGTCAGCAGGGACTCGACCTGCTCTGGGGCGAGCGAGTCGGCAGCGTCCACTTCACTACACTAACGGCGCCGTGCAACCGATCGCAGCCGAGACCCGTCAGTACGAGCGGAATGGGTGCGGCAACCGGAAGTACGAGCGGCTGAGCGACGTGGAGCTCGTGCGCCAGGCCACAAGCGGAGACGGACGGGCGCTCGAGACCCTGGTCGCGCGTTACAGCCCGCGCGTCAACCGCATCTCCGCGCAGCTCTTCGGGGACTTCGAGGACGCGCGCGACGCGGCTCAGGAATCGCTCGTGAAACTCTGTACGAAGCTGCGCCAGTTCCGCGGGGAAGCGCAGTTCGCCACGTGGCTGCACCGTCTCGTCGTCAACACGTGCCGGGACCGGATCGCCGTCCAGCGGGTGCGCAGAACTGAGCCGCTCGTTCTCGAGGACCGCGCAACGGATGAGGACTCCGACCCGTCGTCGTTGGCTGCGCTCGCCGATCTGCGTCGCGACTTGGCCGACGCCCTCTCCCGGCTGTCGCCGAAGCAGCGCGCTGCCGTCGTCCTACGGGACTCGTTTGGACTGCCTTACTCGGAAGTCGCGCGTCTGGCCCGCATTCCGGTCGGCACGGCCAAGTGCTACGTGCACCGGGCGCGTGCCCGTGTGAAAGCGCATCTCGAGGAACTCGCCCAAGTATGAAAACCATCCTCGACCGTGCGGGGATCGAAGAAATCCTCCCGCACCGCGACCCCTTCCTCCTGCTCGACGAGGTGGTCGAGCTCGAGCCGGGGGTCCGAGTCGTCGCCCGCAAGTTCGTCCGCGACGACGAGTGGTACCTGGCCGGGCACTTCCCGGGCCGGCCGATCATGCCGGGGGTCCTGATCGTGGAGGCGATGGCGCAGACGGGGGCGGTTGCCGTACTTGCGGGCGAGGCCAACCGGGGCAAGCTCGCCCTGTTCGCGGGTATCGACGACGTGCGCTTCAAGCGCATCGTCGAACCCGGCGACGAGTTGGAGCTGACGTGCGAGCTCGAGCGCGTGCGCGGTCCGATCGGGCGCGGCAAGGCGACGGCGACCGTGGACGGCGAGCTCGCGGCGCGCGGCAGCCTGACGTTCGCGGTGACCGACGGCTAGATGCTCGCGGACGTCTCTCGCAACGGAGCGATCGGCATCACCGGCGTGGGCTGCTACGTGCCCGAGCGCGTGCTCACGAACGAGGACCTGTCGCAGATGGTCGACACCTCGGACGAGTGGATCACCGAACGAACCGGGATCAAGGAGCGGCGCATCGCAGACCGAGGGCAGGCGGCGAGCGACCTCGCGCTGCCCGCGGCACAACAGGCGCTCGCGGCGGCGGGCCTCGATGGCGCCGACGTGGAGCTTGTCATCGTCGCCACCGTCACGCCCGACATGTTCTTCCCGTCCACGGGATCGCTCGTGGCGACAGCGTTGGGCGCCGACGAGGCGGGCGCCTACGACCTGTCGGCCGGCTGCACGGGCTTCATGTACGCGCTCGCGCAGGCCTACGGCGCGGTCGCCGGCGGCTTGGCGGAGAACGCGCTCGTCGTTGGAGCGGAGACCCTCTCGAAGATCACGAACTGGCATGACCGGACGACCTGTGTCCTCTTCGGGGACGGTGCAGGGGCGGTCGTCCTCGAGCGGGTCGCCGACGGCGGATTCCTCGGTTTCGAGCTCGGCTCGGACGGCGAGGGTGGCAAGCAGCTCTCCATCCCAGCGGGAGGCTCGCGCAACCCGTCGACGGCTGAGACGGTCGAGCAGGACCTCCACTTCCTCCGCATGAACGGGCCGGAGGTGTACCGGTTCGCCACGCGTGTGCTCGTCTCGTCGGCGGAAAAGCTCCTCGAGGAGTGCGGGCTGACCGTGGACGACATCGACCTCTACATCCCGCACCAGGCGAACAAACGCATCATCGACCACGCGGCGCGCAATCTCGGCATCCCGCAGGAGAAGATCTTCGTCAACCTGCAGAAGTACGGGAACACCTCGTCGGCCTCGATCCCGCTGTGCCTTGCGGAGGCCGTCTCGGAGGGCCGGCTGACGAAAGGCGCGCGCGTGCTCATGACGGGCATGGGCGCCGGCCTGACTTGGGGATCGGCGTACACGATCTGGAACGACGGGCAGGAGGCGGCGTGAAGGTCGCCTTCTGCTTCCCCGGCCAGGGTTCGCAGGACGTGGGCATGGGCCGCGCGATCGCCGACGAATTCCCGGAAGCGCGCGCCGTCTACGACGAGGCCTCGCAGGCGGTCGGGTTCGACGTGGCGCGCCTCTGCTTCGAGGGCCCGATCGAGGAGCTTACGCGCACGGAGATGCAGCAGCCGGCGCTTGTGGCGACGTCGATCGCGTGCCTGCGCGCGGTGGAATCGGTCGGCATCAGGGCGGACTACGTGGTCGGACACTCGGTCGGGGAGTACGCCGCTCTCGCCGCCGCCGGCGCCGTGTCGGACCGCGACACGCTGAAGCTCGTGCGGGAGCGCGGCCGGGCGATGGAGGAGGCGGCCACGCAGCACCCTGGCGCCATGGCGGCGGTGCTCGGCCTCGACGATTCGGTCGTGGAGGGTCTCTGTGCGGGAATCGACAACGTCTGGCCGGCGAACTACAACTGCCCGGGCCAGATCGTCGTCTCAGGTGAGAACGCCGCCGTCGACCGGCTGCTCGAGGAAGCCGCCGCGGCCGGCGCCCGCAAGACTGTGAAGCTGCGAGTCAGCGGCGCGTTCCACAGTCCTTTGGTCGCGCGCGCCGCGGATCGTCTCCGGCCCGCGCTTTCCGCGGTCGGCTGGCGAGACCCGGCGCCGCCGTTCATGTCCACGGTCACGGCCCGCCTGGAAGACGCTCGCCGCTTCGTGGATCTGCTCGTCGAACAGCTCACCGGTCCCGTGAAGTTCACGCAGGCGGTGCGCGGGCTGGTCAAGGAGGGCGTGGGCGTGTTCGTGGAGGTCGGTCCGGGCCAGGTCCTCAGCGGCCTCCTGCGCCGCTGCGACCGCTCGCTCCAGACGATGTCGGTGAGCGACCCGGATTCCCTGCGGAAGCTCCAGGAGACGCTCTCCGCTGCCTAGCGACGGCTTCGCCTCACTCGAGGGGAAGGTGGCCCTCGTCACCGGGGGGTCGCGGGGGATCGGAGCGGCGATCGCCCGCGAGCTCGGTGCGGCCGGCGCGCGCGTCGCGGTCAATTACCGCTCGGGAAAGGACGCCGCGGAGGAGATCGCCGGCGAAATCGGAGGCATCGCGGTGCAGGCGGATGTCTCCTCGCCGGACGAGGCCGCGGCACTCGTCGAAAAGGTCGAGGACGAGCTCGGCGACCTCGACGCGCTGGTCAACAACGCGGGCGTGACGAGGGACACGCTCATCGCGCGCATGAGCGACGACGACTGGCAGACGGTCGTCGACACGAACCTGCGTGGGACGTTCAACACGACGCGCGCGGTCTCGCGGAAGATGCTGCGCCGCCGCAGCGGATCGATCGTCAACCTGTCGAGCGTCGTCGGGGTGCACGGAAATCCCGGACAGGCGAACTACGCGGCCTCGAAGGCGGGGATCATCGGCCTGACCAAGGCCCTGGCCCGCGAGCTCGGGTCGCGAGGCGTGCGCGTGAACGCAATCGCGCCGGGCTACATCACGACCGAGCTCACCGACGTACTGAACGACGAGCAGCGTGGACTGATCCTGCAGAACACGCCGCTCGGGCGCCTCGGCGAGCCGGAGGACGTAGCCCGTGCGGTACGCTTCCTGTGCTCTGACGAGGCCGCGTTCATCACGGGCGAGGTGCTGCTCGTCGACGGTGGCCTAGGGATGTGAGATGAGCGTTAACGGGAGAAGACGTGTCGTCGTGACCGGGGTCGGGGCGGTGACGCCCCTCGGAAACGACGCGGAGACGTTTTGGAAGAACCTGACCGCGGGGGAAAGCGGCGCTGCGCCGATTCAGGCGTTTGATCCGTCGGAGTTCGCAGTCCACTTCGCGTGCGAGCTGAAGGACTTCGACCCGACGAAGTGGCTCGAGCCGAAGAAGGCTCGGCGAATCGACCGCTTCGCGCAAATGATCATCGCGGCAGCCCGTATGGCCGAGGAGGATTCCGGCATCGAGATCGAGACGGAGACCGAACGCGTCGGCGCCTCCGTCGCGACCGGGATCGGCGGGCTCAAAGCCTTCCAGGACTGCTACGACCAGCTCCTGGAGCGGGGACCGGACCGGGTCAATCCCTTCTCCATCCCCGCGATCATCCCGAACATGGGCGCCGCGTGGGTATCGATGGAGCTGGGCACGCGCGGCCCTCTCTGGAGCGAGTGCACCGCCTGCGCTGCGTCCAATATGGCTATCGGCCAGTCGCTCGACGACATCCGCCTCGGCCGCGCCGACGTCATGCTCGCGGGTGGCACGGAGGCGGGAATCACCAAGGTCGGCATTGGGGGCTTCGGCGCCATGCGCGCGCTGTCCCGGCGGAACTCCGAGCCCGAGAAGGCGAGCCGGCCCTTCGACGCCGAGCGCGACGGATTCGTGATGGGGGAGGCCGGGGCGATCGTCGTCCTCGAGGAGCTCGAGCACGCGCGCGACCGTGACGCGAAGGTGTACGCGGAGCTCGTCGGCTATGGGATCTCCTCGGATGCGCAGCACATCACGGAGCCCGATCCGACCGGTCAGCATCCCGCCCGGGCGATGCGTATGGCCATGGAGGACGCCGGCATCGGCCCCGGGGAGATCGACTACATCAACGCGCACGGCACGTCGACGCCCCTCGGAGACGCAAGCGAGACGCGTGTGATCAAGATCGCGCTCGGCGAGGAGAAGGCTCGCAAGACCCCGATCTCCTCGACCAAGGGCGCGACCGGTCATTGCCTTGGCGCATCGGGAGCGATCGAGGCGATCACTTCGATCTTCGCCGTCCAGCGCGACGTGGTCCCGCCCACGATCAACTACGAGCATCCGGATCCCGAATGCGACCTCGACTACATCCCCAACGAATCGCGCGAGTGGAAGACGGACTTCGCCCTCTCGAACAACTTCGGCTTCGGCGGCCACAACGCCTGCCTCGTGTTCAAGAAGTTCGACGAGTGATGGCCGAGGAACGCTGGATCACGTTCGACTGCTACGGCACGCTCATCGACTGGAACGGAGGGATCAAGGGCACGCTCGCGAGTCTGTGGCCCGAGGAGGACGCCGACGCGCTCCTCGAGCGCTACCTCGAGATCGAGCCGCGCGTCCAGCAAGGCCACCGAGAGCTTGCTTACCGCGAGGTGATGAAGCAGGCGCTCAGCCTCCTGGCCGGCGACGAGGGCCTTCCGCTTCGGCCTGAAGACGATTACGCCCTCGCCGAGTCGCTGCCGTCGTGGCGTCCCTTCCCCGAAGTACCCGGGGCGCTCGCCGAGCTCCGCGGACGCGGGTTCATGCTCGCAGTCCTCTCGAACACCGATCCGGACCTGCTGGAATCCTCGCTGGAAAGGATCGGAGTCCCCGTCGACGGCCGCGTGACAGCCGCGGAGGCGGGGTCGTACAAGCCGGCGCCGGGACACTGGGAGCGATTCTTCGAGGAGTTCGGGGCCGACCGCGAGCATCACGTCCACGTGGCCGCGAGCCTCTACCACGACATCGAGCCCGCTTACAGGCTCGGCCTGCGGGCCGTCTGGATCAATCGCCTCCATGAGTCGAGCGATCTCCCGCGCGCGGCCGAGCTGAAGGACCTCTCGCGTCTCCCGGAAGTTCTCGACGAGCTCGTTCCTGTCGCTACTCTCTGAGGCGTGTCCCGCCTGCGGGCTCGCTGCCCGGACTGCCGCACGCTGACCGCCGTCGCGCTAGCAGAGGGAGAGTACGAATGCCATTCCTGCGGACAGTCCTTCGCGGCGGGGCTCGTGCGCGTGCCGCGCGCGTGGGGCGCCGGCGGCGACGAGATGGCCGACGCCGCCTTTCTCGCGCTCCCGTACCCGGAGGCGGGCGTCGTCGAAGAGGACACGCTCATGGAGCAGAATCTCGCCCTGGCGGCGTCGCTCCCGGAACGGCCGCTCGTGCTCGGCGGCTGCTGCTGCGCCCACGTCGGAGCGGTCGAGGGGCTGGCAACGCGCTACGGGCGCCTCGCGCTGGTGTGGTTCGACGCGCACGGCGACCTGAACACCCCGGAGACCTCACCGAGCGGCAACGAGTGGGGCATGCCCTTCCGCATGCTCCTCGACTCGGGCAGCGTCGCTCCGGAAGATGCGGTTCTCGTCGGCGCGCGCAACCTGGACCCGCCCGAAAGGGAGTTCATCGCCGCAACGGGCCTTCGTTGCGGCTCGGACGAGGTCGCGAACGCACTGGACGGCTCGGATGCCGCCTATGTCGCCTTCGACTGCGACGTGCTCGATCCGGGGGACGAGATCCGTCCGCATATGCCGGAGCCCGGAGGGATGACGATCGCGCAGGCAACGGAGGTCCTCAAGGAGATCGCCGCGGCGAAGCCGATCGCCGGCGTCGGGCTGACCGGGCTCGCTGCTACGTCGGAGAATGCGGGTCCGCTCACGCGGCTCTGCGCCGCCTTAGGCCTTTAGCCCGACCGGCCGTAAGATAGGCCCCGCCAATGGCAAGCCGCATCGACGTCTCCATCGAGCACCGTGGCCCGCAGCCGGAGAAGGAGCGCAAGCATCCGAACACCTGCCCGAGCTGCCACTCGCACTACAAGGACGAGGAGCTCGACGCGAACCTTCGGGTCTGTCCGCAATGTGGACACCACTTCCCCGTGCGGGCGCGGGAGCGGGTCAATCAGCTCGCCGACCGCGGCACGTTCGTGGAAGCGGACGCGGAGTTGCGCTCGGCCGATCCGCTCGGCTTCTTCGACCTGCGTGCCTACACCGAGAGGCTTGCGGAGGCCGAAGTGGCCACGGGGCTCGGCGACGCAATGATCGCCGGCGGGGCGGCGATCGAACGGCGGCCCTGCGAGCTCGCCGTCATGGACTTCTCCTTCATGGGCGGCTCGATGGGGAGTGCGGTCGGCGAGAAGTTCGTGCGCGCCTGCGAGCGCGCGGCGGAGCGGCGCGTTCCACTCGTTTGCGTGACGGCATCGGGCGGCGCGCGCATGCAGGAGGGGATTCTCTCCCTTATGCAGCTTCCCAAGACAGTGTCCGCCGTGGACGAGCTCCACGAGGCGCCCGCGGCATTCATCTCGGTCATGACGCATCCGACGACGGCGGGCGTGCTGGCGAGCTTTGCCAGCCTCGGCGACATCGTCGTCGCCGAGCCCGGCGCTCTTCTTGCCTTCACGGGCCCCCGCGTCGTCCAGCAGACGACCCGGGAGAAGTTGCCCGATGACTTCGGCCAGGCCGAGTCGAACCAGCGTTTTGGGCACGTCGATGCGATCGTCGCGCGATCGGAGCTGCGCCCCTTCCTCGGTCGCGTCCTCGCGCTTTTCGAGCGAGATGGCCACAGAGACTGAGGGCACTCAGGGCGCCGTCGAGCAGTTGCGCCTGCGCGACCGGCTGGCGAAACTGCGCGAGCTCCCGCTCCTGCGCGGGGTGGGCGTCTCGGGGGAGATGACCCGTCTCCAGCGCCAGATCGACCGGATCGGCGCGGAGCCGACGGCCGACGAGGTCTGGCACGCCGTCGAGCTCGCCCGCCACCAGGATCGTCCCTACACGCTTGACTACGTCGAACGGATCTTCGACGACTTCGTTGAGCTGCACGGGGACCGGTCGCTGGGCGACGACGCCGCCGTGGTCGCAGGGCTCGGCCGTTTCGGCGGACGCACCGTAGCCCTCGTCGGTCACCAGAAAGGGCGCGACATTCGCGAACGGACCCACCGCAACTTCGGGATGACCTATCCGGAGGGTTACCGCAAGGCGATGCGGGCGATGGAAGTGGCCGAGCGCCACGGGCTCCCCGTCATCACGCTCGTCGATACGCCGGGCGCCTATCCGGGCGTGGTCGCGGAGCAGCACGGGCAGGGCGGGTGGATCGCCCGCGCGCAGCTTGCCATGCTCCGGCTCGGAGTCCCGACGATCGCCTGCATCATCGGCGAGGGCGGCTCCGGTGGCGCCGTCGCGATCGCGGTGGCCGATCGCGTTCTCATGCAGGAGAACTCGATCTACTCGGTCATCTCGCCGGAGGGGTGCGCGGCCATCCTCTGGCGCGATGCGGGCGAGGCGAAGAAGGCTGCGGCCGCGTTCAAGCCCGACGCAAGACACTGCCTCGAGCTCGGCGTGGTCGATGCCATCGTGCCGGAGCCGCCCGAGGGCGCCCATGCCGACCATGACGAGGCCGCCCGCCTACTCGCAGCGTCCCTCGAGGAGGCGCTCGGCGAGGTGGAAAACCTCGATCCGGGCGATCGCCGCCGCACCAGGCATCGCAAATTTCGTGAAATGGGCGTGTTCCTGGGGTAACCGGGCGGTCACCGCCCATCCACAGCATCCACAGGGTTTTCCTCTGCTTGACGCCAACTTTCCACCATGGCCTCGAGGCCGGCTCAGCACCGGCCTCGAGTACCAACCCCCCCTGGTCGGCAGAGAAGTCGCAAAGGAGTCTTCTCGCGGCGGCTTGTACCCGCCGCCGGTCCGGCTAAACCTCCCGCCGTTCAGAAACTTCGCCGGGCAGGCATCCTAGGAACGTGGCGCGCCTCCGCGAGTACGAACGCAAGCGAGACCCCAAGAAGACGCCGGAGCCCTTCGGTGACAGCCGCCGGAGGGGCAAGGAGCCGATCTTCGTCGTCCAGCGCCACGACGCCCGCCGTCTGCATTACGACTTCCGCCTCGAGCGCGACGGGGCCCTGGCGAGCTGGGCAGTTCCGAAGGGAATCCCACTCGAGCCCGGGCAGCGAAACCTGGCCGTCCATGTGGAAGACCATCCGCTGGAGTACGCGTCGTTCGAAGGCGAGATTCCGGCCGGCGAATACGGGGCGGGGCAGGTCGAGATCTGGGATCACGGTACGTACGAGCTCGTGGAAGAGAAGAAGGACGGCGGGCTCACGGTTCGCCTGGCCGGCGACCGGCTCAGAGGAACCTGGGCGTTGGTGCCCGCGAAGCTCTCCGGGGATGCAAAGAACTGGCTCCTCATCAGAAAGCGGGATGCGGAGACGCCGACGATGGCTCACCGTCGCTATGCCCCGATGCTCGCGTCC
Source organism: Gaiellaceae bacterium (assembly GCA_035639875.1). Taxonomy (GTDB): domain Bacteria; phylum Actinomycetota; class Thermoleophilia; order Gaiellales; family Gaiellaceae; genus JAIBJP01. The sequence continues at coordinate 40,211 of DASQXE010000125.1, forward strand.
CTGGCCGAGAAGGTTCCGTCTGGACGCGGATGGCTGTTCGAGGCGAAATGGGACGGCTACCGCACAATCTCCTACGTCCGCAACGGCGAAGCGGCGTTGCGCACGCGCAAGGACCAGGACTACACGGAACGCTTCGCCGCGGTCGCGCGGGCGATTCCGCGGGCCCTGCGAACCTCCGAGTGCGTGCTCGACGGTGAAGTCGTCGCCATCGACGAGCAAGGGCGCGCGAGCTTCTCCGCAATGCAGCAGGGCGGACGCCCGCTCGTCTACTACGTCTTCGATCTGCTCGAGCTGGAAGGCGAGCCGCTGATCGGGATGCCGCTCACCGAGCGTCGCGAGCGCCTAGAGGAGGTTCTCGACCGGCGCAACAAGACGGTGCAGCTCTCGGAGGCATTCGAGGATGGTCACGCGCTCGAACGCGCCGCCGTCGAACAGGGGCTCGAGGGAGTGATGGCGAAGCGGGCGGACTCACGCTACGAGCCGGGGCGACGGAGCCGCGAGTGGCTGAAGATCAAGCCCGGTCTGCAGCGACAGGAGTTCGTTGTCGTCGGGCACACGCGAGGTCAGGGTCGCCGCAGCGGCTCGATCGGCGCGCTCATCCTCGCCGTCCGGCGGGGCCGGGATCTGGTCTGGGTCGGAAACGTCGGCACCGGGTTCAGCGACGAGAAGCTGGACGAGCTGATGGAGCTCCTGCGTCCACTCGAGAGAGAAGCGTCTCCGCTGCCCGCGCCGCCGAAGATGCCCCGCGTTCGCAAGGATGACGTCGTGTGGGCCGAGCCCAAGCTCGTCGCGGAGGTGGCGTTTGCCGAATGGACGCACGACTCCCATCTGCGCGCGCCGCGGTTTGTCGGCCTGCGGGAGGACAAGGACGCTGAGGAGGTGCGCTCCGAGCGTCCCATCGAGTCGGAGATAAAGCGCGGCCAACGGCTTCTGCGTCTCTCCAACCTCGACAAGCCGTTCTGGCCGGAGGAGGGGATCACCAAGGGCGATCTCATCGCTTACTACCGCGATGTCGCCGGCGTGCTCCTCCCGCACTTGAGGGACCGGCCCTTCACGATGAAGCGCTATCCCGACGGCGCCTTCGGCAAGTTCTTCTTCCAGAAGGACGCTCCCAAGGGGATGCCGGAGTGGATTCCCACGCGGCCTTTCACGGTCTCCACGCGGGATACCCCCCGGCGCAAACGGCGCATCCAGGTGCCGCTCGTCAACGACGAGCTGGCGCTCCTGTGGATGGTCAACATGGGCTGCATCGACATGAACGTCTGGTACTCGCGCGTCGACAAGCCCAACCGGCCCGACTTCGTCCTCTTCGACCTCGACCCGTCGCCGGACGTCGGTTTCAAGGAGACGGTGGAGGTCGCGCGCCTGATCAAGGAAGTGCTTGACGCGCTCGGGCTCGAAGGCTTCCCCAAGACGAGCGGCTCCGACGGGATCCACGTCCTCGTTCCCAACGAGCGTCGCTACACGTACGGCGACACGCGCGAGTTCGCGGAGATCGTCGCCCGAACGCTCGAGCGCACGCACCACGGCCTCGTCACGACGCAGTGGTCCAAGCAGAAGCGCCGCGGAGTTCTGATCGACGCGAACCAGAACGGCGAGGGCAAGACCATCGCGTCCGTCTATTCGGTGCGCCCGAGAGAGGGCGCTCCGGTGTCGACGCCGCTCCGGTGGGACGAGGTGACGGATGACCTCGATCCGCGCGCCTTCACCATGGAGGTCGTCCGCGCTCGGATAGAGCAACAGGGCGACCTGTACGAGCCTGTGCTCACCCTGCGTCAGTCGCTGGGCGCTGCTCTGCGGTCACTTCGGTGAGCCGGTAGACGAAGCGCTCGCCGACCGGGTCGAATCCCAGCCGCCCGTACAGCTCCTTGGGCCAGTCCCTCGCGTCCGCGACGAGAAAGACGAAGTCGTGGCCCGCGGCGCGCGCCTCGTCGAGTGCCCGGAGGACGACGGCGCTCGCGTACCCACGGCCTCGGTGCTGCGGGAGGGTGGCCACGTCCTCGATCTGGGCGGTACGGCCGTCCGAATAGAGGTTCGTCGAGCTGACGACGACGCCGTCGACGACGACGGCGAAGTACCGGGCACGGCCCGCCTGGCCGTACCGGCGCTCCGCTTCCATGATCTGGCGGGCGGCCTCCTGCTCCAGATCGGGCAGCCATTCTGCGAGGATCGTGCGCCGCAACGCAGTGAGCGCGTCGGATTCGACCTCGACGACGTGGGCTATGTTCGCCTGGCGCGACGGGTCGCGGCGCGAGACCATGAAGACGAAGTGATCGGTCTTCCAGCCGGCCGCGGTCAGCGGGTCCTCGAGGCGGCGGCCCAGCTCGGCGTCGGTGATGAGCAGGCGGCGGTGATTCAGCCCTGCCTCACCGAGAAGCCGTTCGGCCTCGGCGATCAGCTCGTCCGCTTCCGCGTCGGCGGTCTCCACGCGCAGGAGGTTGACCGACCAGACGCGCGGGAGGGTGTCCGTCAGGAGCGCCGTTCCGAAGCGAGACGGAACGACGCGCTCGATGCACGCGTCGCGGAGACTGTCCTCGAACGCCGCCGCTCGCTCGAAGTCACTCTTCATCGCGCAGCGGCGCCGGGTGGCCGAGCATGCCGAGTTCGGCGATGTCCCGCCGGAAGAAGAGCGCGACCGTCCAGTCCGTGACCACGCGCAGCTTCCTGGTCAGAAGCGGCAGCTGGTACAGGTGGTACGTCCGGGTTACGAACCAGCCGAGGAAGCCTCGCAGACGGAGGCTGAGCACCTCGGCTATGCCCTTGTGCCGCCCGAGCGTGGCGACCTGGCCCAGCATGCGGTAGTGGTACGGGCGCGGAGGCCCCGTGAGGTTCCTCGCCAGACGCCGGGCCTGCCGGAGAGCGTGCTGGCAGGTGGGCGGATCGAAATGGCCCGGCGTTGCCTGGTTCGGGACGCGCGCGCAGTCTCCGAGCGCCCAGACGCCGTCCATGCCCTCAACCCGGAAAGTCGGGTCGACCATCACTCGGCCGCGCTCGTCGAGCGGCAGGCCCAGCCTGGCGAGCAGCGGATTCGCTTTCACCCCGGCCGTCCAGACGAGCGTCTCGGTCTCGAGACGGGTTCCGTCCGACAGGGCGACGGCGTGCTCCTCGACGGATTCGAGGGTGGTCGAGACGCGGATGTCGACGCCCCGCTTCCAAAGCTCCTGAGCGGCGTAGTCGCCGAGCCGAGCAGGGATCTCGGGGAGAATCTTCGGCGCCGCGTCCACGAGCACCCAGCGCTGGCGCATGCCTTTCAGGCGCGGGTAATAGCGAACCGTGTCGCGGAGCAGGTCGGAGAGCTCGGCGAGCGCCTCCACCCCTGCATAGCCGGCTCCGACGAACACGAAGCTGAGGTGGCGTTTAGCGTCCTCGGGCGAGAGCGACGCGTCCGCCAGTTCGAGCTGACGGAGCACGTGGTTTCTCAGGTGGATCGCGTCGGCGAGGCCCTTGAAGCCGAGTCCGTACTCGGCGAGGCCCGGGATCGGCAGGGTGCGCGCGACCGCACCGAGCGCGAGCACGAGGGACTCGTAGTGGACCTCGGCGGGCCCGACCTCGCTCTCGATCTCGACCACGCGGGCAGCGGCGTCGAGCGAGACGGCTCGCCCGAGGATGAGCTCCGCGTGCCGGCACATGAGCCGGAGCGGCACGACGACGTGTCGCGGCTCGAGCGTCCCCGAGGCCGCCTCGGGAAGCATCGGCGTGTACAGCATGAAGTTCTCGCGGCTGACGATCGTCGCGCCTCGCTTCCCGAGCAGGCGCGCGACGTAACTCCCTGCAAACCCACCGCCCAGTATGAGGGTCCCGCCGACCGCGTCACGTCGCAATCCGTTGTCTCCGTTTCGTCGTAGCCGAGGGCGAAACGACTCGAGGGGAGGGTGACATGAAACGGATGCTCGCGCTCGGCGCTGCAATTGTCGCTCTGGCGGCGCCTGCTTCGGCGCCGGCCTTCCATCACGTCTTCCTGCCGGGTGGCCCGTGTGGGACGTCCGCCAACTCGGGCGGGAACAACCCGACGGCCCGCGATGCGCTGATCGCGGCAGGCCAGAGCCTGCCACTTCCACCGGTGGGCACGCCGGCTGTCGAGCGCAGCGACGAGATCACCGGAACACCGACTGCGACCTGCCCGGCACCGAGCAAGTAACCAAGCATCGCTGGGACACGCGCGAAAGGGCCGGCCTGTCCGGCCCTTTCGCTTTCCTCGGGAACGTGCAGGTGTCCGTCATCGGGAGCGGAGCGGAGCACGAGCCGCGCGCGGAACGCGTTGGGCGGCTGCTCGCCGAAGCGGGCTGTGTCGTCGTCTGCGGCGGGCTCGGCGAGGTGATGGCCGCCGCGGCGCGCGGCGCGAAGGCGGGCGGCGGGACGACCGTCGGCATCCTTCCCGGCGAGTCGCGCGCCGACGCGAACGAATGGATCGACCACGTCGTAGTGACGGGAATCGGGCACGCGCGCAATCTCGCGGTCGTCGCCTCCGGGGACGCCGTGATCGCGATCGGGGGCCGGTGGGGTACGCTCGCCGAGATCGGTTTCGCGCGCGTTCTCGGCCGGCCCGTCGTCATCCTCGAGCCTGGGTGGGAAGTGGAAGGCGACGGCGTCGAACGGGCCGCGAGCCCAGAGGAAGCGGTCGAGCTCGCACTACGCCTGGCCGGCGAGCATCCGGCGTAGCAGCATCAGCGCACCCGCCTTGTCGAGGAACTCGTTCAAGTTCCCGCACTTAGGGGACTGAACGCAGGAGGGACAACCGCTCTCGCACGGACAGCCCGCGAGTAGGCGCTCGGTGTCCGCCACCCATCCCTCGAACTGGTCGAAACCGCGCCTGGCGATTCCGACACCGCCCGCGTGACCGTCATAGATGAAAACCGTGGGGCGGCCTGTCTGGAAGTGGAGGTTTGTGGAGAGGCCGCCGATGTCCCAGCGGTCGCACATCGCCCAGAGCGGGAGCAGCGCGATCATCGAGTGCTCCGCGGCGTGCAGCGAGCCGAGCAGGCGCGGGAGGTCGTCCAGGCCTTCCAGCATCCACGGCTCGGGTAGATACCAGACGGCCTCGGTTTCAAACGTTGTCTCGGGCAGGTCGAGTGGGACGAGATCCAGAGTCGCCTGGTCGCGGATCGCCTTCTTCTGGTAGGCCACGACCTGCTCGGTCACACTCACGGTTCCGAACGAGACCTCTATCCCGAGGCGCTGCTCGACGACGTACGGCCGCTCGATGGCGGTGGTCGTCTCCTTCTTGACCTGTGTGTAGTAGTCGCCCTGGAACGCCTCCACGAGGGCGGTCCGCGCTTCGAGATCGAGCCCGAGCACGCGATACGTCTGCCCTAGATGGAGGTAGACGGCGCCTTCGTGAACCGTGGAGTACGCGCGCTCGCGCTCGACGACGCCGAGCACCGAGCCGGTGGCGACGTCGACGACCGAGAAGGCATCCGGCGTCGTCGACCTGAGCGAGAAGCGGGCAGCCGGGTACTCCCGCCCGGCCCACACGTAGCCGGCCTTAGTGCGCTTCAGCTCGCCTGCGTCCGCGAGCGTCTCCGCGCGCTCGAGGGCCTCGGCCCCGAGGAAGGGCGCATCGCGGTCGTCGAGCGGAGCCTCGAAGGCGGCCGAGCGAACGTGGCCGTCGAGGACGCGCGGGTTCGCGTGGTCGAGGATGGCAGCCTCGACGCGGCGGCCCAGGAGCGACTCGGGCTCGCGCATGAAGAACTGGTCGAGTGCATCCTCGCTCGCCACGAGCAGGGCGAGGCCGCGCGCTCGCCTGCCCGCGCGCCCCCACTGCTGGCGCAGGCTTGCAACCGTTCCCGGGAAACCGACCGAGATGGCGCAATCGAGCAGCCCGATGTCGATGCCCAGCTCGAGGGCGTCGGTCGCCGTCACGCCGAGGAGCTCTCCTGCGACGAGACGCCGTTCGATGTCGCGCCGCTGCGCAGGCGTGTAACCCGCGCGGTAGGGCGAGAGCCGCTCCGCCAGATCGGGGCCGACGCGCTCCGCCGCGAAGCGGTGAATGAGCTCCGCGGCCTTGCGCGACTTGGCGAAGCAGATCGTTCGGAGGTCACGCGAGACGAGCTCGGCCAGGAGCCGCGCGCCTTCCCCGAGCGGGCTCGCGCGCAATTGAAGCGCCTCGTCGACGAGCGGCGGATTCCAGAAGGCGACCGTACGAGCCGCTCGCGGAGCGGAGTCGTCCTCGATCACCGTCGCCTCGAGGCCAAGCAGCGATCGCGTGAGCTCGCCTGGATTGGCGATCGTCGCCGACGCGAGCAGGAACTGAGGCTCGGCTCCGTAGATCGAGGCAGCCCGGCGCAGGCGTCGAAGCACGTTGCCGACGTGAGATCCGAAGACGCCGCGGTACACGTGGGCCTCGTCGACGATGATGTAGCGGAGGTTCTGCAACACGTCGCCCCAGCGGTCGTGATGCGGTAGGACGCCAACGTGGAGCATGTCCGGGTTCGTGAGGATGACATTCGCCCATTTGCGGATCTGCCAGCGGCGCTCGGCTTCCGTATCGCCGTCGTAGATGGCCGGGCGGAGGCGCGGCAGGCGGAAGGCGGACAGGGCGCGCGCTTGGTCCTGCGCAAGTGCCTTCGTCGGGTAGAGGTAGAGGGCGCGGAGCTTTGGCTCGGCGGCGAGCGCGTCCAGGACCGGGAGGTTGAACGCCAGCGTCTTGCCGCTCGCGGTGCCGGTCGAGATGACGACGTTCTTACCCCGTCCCGCGGCCTCGTAGGCCTCGAGCTGATGCCGGTAGAGCCCGGTCAGGCCGGCGGCCTCGAGTGCGTTTCGCACCCGCGGGTGGAGGTCGGCGGGAAGCGGGAGGATCTCCGGCTCGCGAGCGGGAACCTCCGTCAGATAGGCCAGCTCTTCGCCCGCGAGGAGCTCGTCCCAGGACGCCGTGACGGTCGCCATGGAATCCGATGCTAGCCTCACCTGCGGTGATCTCCAGGTGATTCCTCGCTGTCTCACGATCGCCACGTCGGACTCGGGTGGGGGGGCCGGCATCCAGGCCGACCTGAAGGCGTTCGCCCGGCTCGGTTGCCACGGGATGAGCGCGATCGTGGCGCTTACGGCGCAGTCCACGACGGAGGTTCTCGCCGTCCACGAGGCGCCGCCTGACTTCATCCGGGCGGAGCTGGACGTGCTGTTCGCGGACATCGGCGTCGACGCCGCCAAGACCGGCATGCTCTTCAGCGCTCCGATCATCGGGACCGTGGCCGATTTCCTCGAGCTGGAGCCCGTACCGCTCGTCGTCGATCCGGTCATGGTGGCCGCGTCGGGCGCGCAGCTCCTGCAGGACGACGCCGTCTCCGTGCTCGTCGAGCGTCTCTTTCCGCTGGCGACCGTGGTCACTCCCAACCTGCACGAGGCGTGCGCGCTCGCGGGAGTCCCGTATTCCGACGCGGCGAACCGCGAGGAGCTGGCTGAGCGCATCCACGGGCTGGGTGCCGCAGCCGTTGTCGTCACGGGCGGGCACGGAACCGAAGCCGTCGACTGGCTCTACGACGGCGAGCGCCACGTGCCGATCGCTGTGGACCGCCACGGGGACCAGGCAACCCACGGAGCGGGTTGCACCCACTCGGCGGCGTTGACTGCATTTCTCGCGCGCGGCGAGAGTCTCGAGGACGCGACGCGGGGCGCGGCTCGGGTCGCCTCCGAAGCGGTTCGGTTCGGCCTCGCTGACCTCGGCGTCGGCTCGGGACCTGTCGACGTCTTCGGGCTCGATGCGGCTGTCAGACCTCGGTGAGCTCGCGCTCCTCGCGGAGCTCGAGCGGCGCGGACTCATCTCCGGCCTTGACGCCGAGGGCGCCGTCTTGCCGGATGGGCGCGTCGTCACGCAGGACACGGTCGTCGAGGGCATCCACTTTCCAGTCGAGTGGGATGCCTGGCGCGAGCTCGGCTACAAGGCGGCTGCGATCAACCTGAGCGACCTCGCGGCGATGGGCGCCGAGCCGGAGGGCTTGGTCGTGACGATCGCGCTTCCAGACGAGGTGTGTGCCGAGGCCGTGGCGGATCTCTACGTTGGCCTCAACGAGCCCGGCGTGCCGGTCCTCGCCGGCGACACCACCTCGGCCTCGCAAACGGTGATCACCGTCACCGCGCTCGGGCGAAGCGACCGCGTCCCCGGTCGCGCGGGAGCTCGGCCCGGCGACCACGTCGTCGTCACTGGACCGCTTGGAGGGGCTGCCGCCGGCTTCTACGCCATGCAGCACGAGCTCGGCGGCTTCGAGGAGCTCGTCGAGCGCCAGAAACGGCCGGTCTTTCGGCTCGAGGAAGGGCGGCGGCTCGCGCAGTCGGCCCACGCGATGATCGACATCTCGGACGGGATCCTGCGGGACGCGGGGCGGATCGCGGCGCGCTCGGGTGTCCGGATCGTCATCGACCCGAAGGCCGTTCCACTCGCGCCGCGGGTCGCCGAGGTCGCCGACGTGCCCTTCTGGAAGCTCGGTGACGACTACGAGCTCCTCGCCGTCCTCACGCCGAACGACGCCGCCGCGAGCGGGTTCCCGGTCGTTGGACGCGTCGAGGAAGGCTCGGGCGTAGAGCCCACAGACCTCTTCGGCTGGGACGCCTACCGCCGGCCGCTAAGCAGCGGCTGAGAGCCAGCGCTGCCAGGCGCTCTCGTAGTGGCTCTTCGACCGCGCGCCGATCACGATCTCCTGCGGCTCGCCGCCCTCGAAAAGGATCACCGTCGGAATGGAGAGGACGTTGTAGCGCGTCGCCGTCATTGGGTTGTCGTCCACGTTCAGCTTGACGAAGCCGACGCGGTCCCCGTGCTGGCCCGCGAGGTCGTCGATGATGGGGCTGACCACGCGGCAGGGGCCGCACCAAGGCGCCCAGAAATCGACCACCACCGGCCGGTCGGACCGGATCACTTCCTGCTCGAAGTTCGCGTCCGAGACTTCGCTGACCACGGCTCCACTATAGCCAGGGCTAGAGACGGCCCAGGGACGCCCGTAGGCGCAGCGCAGGCACCTTGGCCACGGCCTCGAGGACGATGGCGCGGCTCATCTTGGAGCCGCCGACCTCGCGTTCCGAGAAGACGATCGGGACCTCGACGACGCGGAAGCCGGCTTGCAGCGCCCGGTACGTGGTCTCGATCTGGAAGGCGTAGCCCTTCGAAGAGATGCGCTCGAGGCCGATTGTCTCGAGGACGGTGCGTCGATAGCACTTGAAGCCGCCGGTGAGGTCCTCGATGGAGACCCCGAGGAGCACGCGCGAGTAGAACGAGCCGAACCGGCTCACGAACCGGCGGCCGAGACCCCAGTTGCGCGTCCCGCCGCCCTCCACATAGCGAGAGCCGAGTACAAGATCGGCGTCCTCGGTCGCCGCGACAAGACGTGGAAGGTCCTCCGGGTCGTGGGAGAAGTCGCAGTCCATCTCCACGATCCGCTCGGCGTCCGTTCCAAGCGCCCAAAGGAAGCCGGCGACGTAGGCGGGGCCAAGCCCCTCCTTGTGAGGACGGTGGAGCACGGCCAAGAACGGAAACCGGCCCGCGAGCCGGTCGGCCAGCTCGCCGGTCCCGTCCGGGGACGAGTCGTCGATGACCAGGACGCGTGCGTCGAGCTCGTGGCGCCGGAGGACCTCGTCGAGCGCCCTGACCATCGGCTCGAGGTTCCCGCGCTCGTTGTAGGTCGGTAGGCAGACCACGATCCGCACGCGCGTATCATCGCCGCGTGGCCCGCCCCCTGCCCTCGAACGCCGAGCTCGCCGACCAGTTCGAGCTCCTCGCCGACATGCTCGAGCTCGACGGCGCCGATGCATTCCGGCTCACTGCCTACCGCCGCGCCGCGACCCGCATCCGGGAGTCTGCGGTCCCCGTGGCCCAGCTCGCGCTCGACCACAAGGCGACGCGCCTGTCGGGCATCGGCACCACGATCGAGAACAAGATCGTCGAGTTCACGCAAACGGGAGACCTGAGCGCGCTCGCCAAGCTGCGCGCGAAGCTTCCGGGCGGGCTCGTCGAGGTCATGCACGTTCCCGGACTCGGTCCGAAGACCGCGCGGAAGCTGCATGCGGAGCTCGGCATCCAATCGGCCGCCGAGCTGCGGGCGGCCGCCGAGCAAGGCGTGCTGGCCACCCTGCCGGGGCTCGGGAAGCGCACCGAGGAGAAGATCCTCAAGGAGCTGGGCAAGCCGAAGGCGAAGATTGAGCGCAAGACGCTGCTTGGGCGAGTCCTGCCGGCGGTCGAGCGCGCCGTCGAGGAGGTGCGCCAGCACCCGGCGGCCGAGCGCGTCTCCGAAGCGGGGAGCGTGCGCCGTCGCTGCGAGACGGTGCGAGACCTCGACATCATCGCGACGGCCAGCGATCCCGGTGCGCTCACGACCCACTTCACCGAGCTCCCATGGGTGGCCGAGATCGTCGCCTACGGCCCGACCAAGGCCACCGTCGTCTCCCACGACGCGCTGCGCTTCGACCTGCGGGTCGTTCCGCCCGAAAACTACGGCAACCTCCTCCAGCACTTCACCGGCTCCAAGGCGCACAACGTCGCCATGCGGGAGGAGGCGGTCGGCCGGAAGCTGTCCATCTCCGAGTACGGCGTCAAGAACGTAGAGACGGGCAACGTCTTCCACGCCGCGGACGAGGAGGAGCTGTACGACTTCCTCGGCTACGCGTGGATCCCGCCCGAGTTACGGGAGAACCGCGGCGAGCTTGCGGCCGCCCGCGACGGGGAGCTTCCGCACCTCGTCGAGCTCGAGGACGTCCTTGGGGATCTCCACGTCCACACTGATTGGTCGGACGGACGCGCGCCGCTCGAGGAGATGGTGGCAGCCGCCCGCGCTCTCGGACGCCGATACGTGGCGATCTGCGACCATGCGCGCCGACTGCGCGAGGGACGCCTCGAGCGCCAGGGCGAGGACATCGCGGCGCTGAACGAGCGCGTCGAGGGGATCGAGATCCTTTCCGGGATCGAGGTCGACATTCGTGCGGACGGGAGCCTCGACATGCCTGACGAGGTGCTGGCCGAGCGGGCCTGGGTGGTTGCGTCGATCCATTCCGGCTTCGACAGGACGCGCGCCGAGCTGACCAAGCGCATCGTCGCCGCGATGGAGCACCCGCACGTCGACTGCATCGGCCACCCAACGGGCCGCAAGATCAATCGGCGGGATGCCTACGACGTGGATTTCGAGGCGCTGCTCGAGAAGGCCGTCGAGACAGGGACGTTCCTCGAGATCAACTCTCAGCCCGACCGCCTCGACCTGATCGACGTCAACGCGCGCGCGGCCGCGGAGGCCGGAGTCGGCATCGTTATCTCCACTGATGCCCACCGGCTCGACGAGCTGGCCAACCTCCAGCTCGGGGTCGCGCAGGCCCGCCGCGGCTGGTTGACACGCGACCAGATCGTCAACGCGCGCCCGTGGCGCGAGGTCAAGAAATGGATGAAGAAGCGGTGAGCGACTTCCGCCGCGACGGAGCCGCCGCGGTCGAGTGGGTTGCCGATTACCTGGAGGGCGTGCGCGAGCTGCGCGTCTTCTCACGCTCGCGGCCGGGGGAGATCCGGGCGGCGCTGCCCGCCTCACCGCCCGAGACGGGTGAGCCGTTCGAGGACGTGCTCCGCGACCTCGACTCCGTCCTCCTCCCGGGCATCACCCACTGGAACCACCCCCGCTTCTTTGGCTATTTCGCCATCTCGGGGTCGGAGCCCGGCATCCTCGCGGAGCTCCTCGTCGCCGGCCTCAACGTGAACGCGATGCTCTGGCGAACGTCACCCGCGGCGACCGAGCTCGAGGAGCTGGCGCTCGACTGGTTGCGCCAGCTGCTCGGTCTACCGGAAGGTCTTCACGGGCACATCGAGGACACCGCCTCGACGGCCACGATCGCCGCGCTCGCCGCCGCGCGCGAGCTTCGACCGGGGGGATCCGTGCTCACATCCGCCGAAGCGAACTTCGTCGTCGAGCGGGCCGCGCGGCTCCTCGGGCTCGAATGCCGCCGAATTCCCGTAGACGGGGAGTTTCGCCTGCGGCCAGATGTTCTCGCGGCCGAGATCGACGGTGCGACCGCGGTCGTCGCCACCGCCGGGACGACATCCACCACCTCCGTCGACCCCGTCCCGGAGATCAGTGAGCTCTGCGAGCGGACGGGCGTGTGGCTGCACGTCGACGCCGCGTACGGGGGCGCTGCGGCAGTGTGCGAGGAGTTTCGCTGGGTGCTCGAGGGATGCGAGCGTGCGGACTCCGTCGTCGTGAACCCGCACAAATGGCTGTTCACGCCGATCGACTGCTCGTGCCTGTGGACGCGCCGCCCGGAGGCGTTCGTGCGCGCCTTCGGCATGGAGGCGGCGTACATGCCGGAGCGCTCGGCGGTCACGGACCTGAAGGACTACGGACCGGCACTCGGTCGCCGCTTTCGCGCGCTCAAGCTCTGGGCCGTGCTCCGGTGCTTCGGCCGGCAAGGGTTACAGCAACTGATCCGCGAGCACGTTCGCCTGGCGCAGCTCTTCGCGTCATGGGTGGAGCAAGAGCCGGGCTGGGAGATCGCCGCGCCGCACCCGCTCTCCACGGTCTGCTTTCGCCGCACGGGGAGCGACGGTGAGAACGAGGCGGTTCTGCAGCGGGTCAACGCGTCCGGCGAGGCGTTCCTTACCCACACGTATCTCGACGGGCGCTTCGTGCTCCACCTCGCCGTCGGCAACTTGCGTACGACGGAGGATGACGTGCGCCGCGCGTGGGAGCTCCTCCGCGAAGCGGCGGCAGCCTAGGCTAGATCGAACCCGTGAAGGTGTCGCAGGCCGGCGGCCTGCCCGTCTCGTAACCGCGCGAAAACCAGCGGCGCCGCTGCTCCGAGGAGCCATGCGTCCACGTCTCCGGGTTCACCTGACCCTGCGCCTTCTCCTGGATCCGGTCGTCGCCGATTGCGGCCGCAGCGTCGAGCCCGCTCGAGATGTCTTGCTGCGTGAGCTCGACGATCAAACCGGTCTCGACCGCGTGGGCCGCCCAGACGCCCGCGTAGCAGTCCGCCTGGAGCTCGGAGCGAACGGCCTTGCTCTCCGGCCCCTGCGTATCGCCGTCGATTTGGGCAAGCACGCCGAGCTGATCCTGCACGTGGTGGCCGTACTCGTGCGCGAGCACGTACGACTCCACGAACGGAGTGTCCTGCGCGCCGAACTGCGACAGCTCGTCGAAGAAGCCGAGATCGATGTAAACGAGCTGGTCGCGCGGGCAATAGAACGGCCCCACCTGCGAACTCGCGACTCCGCAACCCGTCTGCACCTGATCCGTGAAGAAGACCGTATTGACGTTCTGGTACTGCCGGCCGCTACGCTGGAACACGCCGTCCCAGAACTTCTGCACGCTGTTGATGACGGCGACAATTCGGCAGTCCTCGCGCCGGTTCGCGTCCGCTCCCGTCTTGCACTCGGAGTCGATCGCCGACGGCGTATCGCCTCGGCCGACCTGCTCGTCTTCGAGCGGGCCGAGCTGTCCGAGGCCGCCCCCGCCCGAGAGAACGGAGATGAGGATGTAGATGAGCAGGACTCCCAGACCGAGCCCGCCACCGCCCACGGCGATCCCGCCGGGACCCATGCGGCGGCCGCGCACATCTGTGACCTGACCGGGATCGAGCCTCGCTCCGCGCCGAAAACGCACCTAGGCCGCGTACCCGCTACAGGCGAGCCAAAAGCTTCGCGAACTCGGTGGGCCCGTCCGCGACGAGATCCGCCTGCGCAAGCAGGTTTACCGGGGCCTCGTCGGAAGAGATCGCGACGCGGACGGCGTACTCGAGCCCGGCCGAAGCGAGGCCCGCGAACGCGTCGAGGTCGGTCGAGTCGTCGCCCGCGTACAGACCGCGCCTCGCACCTGATTCCTCCAGCAGAGCGACCACGGCTGTCCCCTTGTCGGCGTCTACCGCCGGCCTGATCTCGAGGACCTTGCGTCCCCAGCGCGCGTCCAGACCCGCGTTCGCGGCGGCACCCGCGACCGCTTCGAGCTCGCGCCGCGCCTCGGCCTCATTCGGGGCGCTCCGGAAGTGGTACGCGAGCGTGAGCCCTTTGTCCTCGACCGGCCGGTCGACCGAAGCTCGAAATGCCGCCACGCGCTCCGACAGTTCCTTCGCGTCGCCCAGAAGCTCGAGCCCATGGTTCCCGACGTAGCGCACGCCGTCCACCCCGACGAGGCGCGCGGCGTCCACCCCCGGTCGGCCGCTCACGCATGCGACCAGCCGATAACGGTCGACCAAGCGCTCGAGCTCGATCCGGGTGCGCGTGGGCACCTCGGCCAGCTCCGGCCGGGCAACGATGGGGGCAAGCGTTCCGTCGACGTCGAGGACGAGTGCGCTTTGCTCGGGCGCCTCCCGGAGCGGCGCGAGCAGATCGGCCGTCATCGCAAGCAGAATACGGCTGTGCCGCACGCGAGTCGCTCCGCCTCGGTCCTCGCGGGGATCGGCGTCGCGGCGGGTTTCTTCAGCGCGCTTTTCGGCGTCGGCGGCGGCATCGTGATCGTGCCGTTGCTCGTCTTGCTGGCGGGCTTTGCGCCCGGGCAGGCAACAGCGACCTCGCTCGCCGCGATTTGCATCACAGCGCTGTTTGGCATGGTGTCGTTCGGCGTCCTCGGGGAGGTCAGTTGGACGGACGCGGTCATCGTCGGATTGCCTGCCGTGGCGGGCACGATCGCCGGTACGCGTCTGCAGCAACGCGTGTCTTCGCGCTCTCTCGTCGGACTGCTCAGCCTCCTGCTCGTCGGGATCGCAGTCAGGCTGCTTCTGGGATGACGATTCTGTTCGCCGTCCTGCTCGGTTTCGCGGCCGGCGCGCTCTCGGGGATGTTCGGCGTGGGCGGCGGCATCCTCTTCGTGCCCACGCTCTCACTCGTCGTCGGACTCTCGCATCTCGAGGCTCAGGCGACGTCGCTCGCGGCGATCATCCCGGTCGCCGCCGTCGGCGCCTGGCAGCACCACCGCTACGGGAACGTGCGCTGGCGTCCGGCCATAGGCATCGGGCTCGCCTCGGCGGTAGGTGTGGCGGGGGGCGTTGTCCTTGCGGACGCGCTCTCCGATGTGACTCTACGCCGTTTGTTCGCGGGCCTCTTGATCGTCGTGGCGGTGCGGCTCGCGTGGTCGATCCGCGAATAAAATCGCGCTCGATGGCCGACGACGAAATCTGGCTCCCACTTGTCGACGAGCCGATCGGCGACCTCGTCACGAGGCTCCAAGCCGAGGACGAGGAGCTCTCCGCCCTCCGCTCGTCGCCGCGGCGCCAGCTCGCGTTTCGGACGTTCGCCTATATCCGCGTCGGCGTGCTCCTCGGCAGGCTGCTCGTCGATCACGACGTCGACCGCGACGACTCGCGAACCTGGGTCGACCAGCTGCTCGCCGACCCCAAGCACTACGCGGCGGTCGCCGAAGAGGTGAGGGCCGTCGCGCGGGAGGTCGCGGCCGACCCCAAGCTCGCGGAGGAAGAGCCGGTCGGGCCGGACGACGCCGCGCGCGAGCGTTTCCGCAGGTTCGCGCGCGAGTTGGACTAGACGGGCGGGGCACATCCGGCTCCATGATTACTCGGGCTGTCCGATAGCAAAGTAACCGTGCGCAGCGCTAACCTCTCAGCCGTGCGACCGCGGGTCTGCCTGGGGGTCTTGGTGGCGTGCGCGACCCTCTTGGTTGGAGGCTCTGCGGGAGCCGCGTCGACCTCCGCGGCCTCCTCGGCCAGCGCTTTCGGCGTTCGTATCGTGCTCCCCGGCAAGTCGCCGGTGACGGCTGCTGCGATCTCGTCGCCGCCTCAGGCGGCTGCCTCGCTCGTCGGCTATTCCTATGGCAGCGGCGCCGTCTCGACCGGCGCTGTTTCGGGGGCGACGCGCGCAGTGGTCGACGGGGGTCGCGCCACGGGCGAGGCTTCGACATCGGTCGCGTCCGTCTCGCTCTTCGGCGGCGAGATCACGGCCGGGTCGGTGGATCTCCAGGCCCGCTCGCACGCCGGACCGCAGGCCGCGGGCGGCAGTCTCTCGGGGTCGACACTCAGCGATGTCGTCGTGCTGGGATCGTCCGTCACGCCGAGCATGAACATGCGCGTGCCGCTTGGCGACTGGGGCTACGCGGTTCTGCTCGAGCAGGCGGTCGTGCGACAGAACACGACCTCGCGCCGAGGGCACCGCGGGTTTGTGACGGGAATCCACGTGCATCTGGCAGCCGATCACGGTGGCTTGCCTGCCGGAACCGAGATCTACGTCGGCTACGCGGAGGCCGCCGCGACAGCGCCCAAACCCGCGACGGCGCCCGCGCCGCCTCCTCCTCCCCCTCCGCCTCCGCAGCACGAGCCGGCGCCGCCGCCGATGCAGCCGCAGCCGCCTCCCACCGTCCACCCGGTTCCCCTCGACGTTCACCCTCAGTTGACCGCAAAGGGATACGTCTTCCCCGTCTACGGCCTTTCTTCCTTCAGCAACGACTTCGGCGTTCCACGGGCCGACACCGTCTGGCACCACGGAAACGACATCTTCGCGCCGCTTGGCGCGCCCGTCCTGGCGGTCTCCGACGGGAGCCTGTTCCTCGTCGGCTGGAACACGCTCGGCGGAAACCGCCTCTGGCTACGGGACCTGCAGGGAAACGAGTTCTACTACGCGCACCTCTCGGCCTTCTCGCCGCTCGCCCGTGACGGCGCGCACGTGCACGCGGGGGACGTGATCGGCTTCGTCGGCAACACGGGCGATGCGGAAGGGACGCCTACGCATCTCCACTTCGAGATTCATCCCGTCGAGCTCCTTTCGATGGGGTACGACGGCGTCATCAACCCGTATCCCTATCTGCTCGCGTGGCGCAGGCTGCTCGACCTCGGGTTCGGATCCGGAGGCTGGACGCCGCCGAGCGGCAAGGCGCCGCCGCCGCCCGCGGTGCTCCTCCAGGCAGAAGACATCTCGACGATGAGCGGGCTCGAGCCCGAAGCGTTCACGACCCTGCTCGACGTCGGTGAGCTGTTTGGCGAGGGCCCGCCGGGCCCGAAGATCGTCGAAGCGAAACCTGGCTTCGGCTAGTCACTCGGCCGAAATCTTCGGCTGCGCCGCGATTTCGGCCCACGGAAGACCTCGTGGCCTACCGACTTTGGGGGCTACTGTTCGTTGCTCTGGTTGTAGGACTCAAAGGGTTGTTCGGGGCCGAACAGCTTGTCCTTGAGCCAGCGGCGCGTCTCGGGACCCGTGGCAGGGTTGAAGAGAACGCCGATCGCGATGCCTGCCAAGAGCAGGGTCGCGTTCCGGCTTGCGTGTGACTCCTTGCCCTGAACGCGTTTGCCCGCCGCGCGCAGCTCCTCGATCGCCTTCCGGAGCTCCTTTTGCAGATCCTTGTCGCGCGCTACTCGGAACGCCATCCCCGTCGTGCCGCGGTCGCCGAGCAGCTCGTCGTAGATCCGGCGCGCCGACTCGTACGCACGCTTCACGTTGTCATGGAGATCCTCGTCACGGGCGAGCCGCTCGACGTAGGGGCGCGCAGACTCGACCGCGTCCGTGACCTTGTCCTTTGCCTTCGTCATTCGTCTCGTCCTTTCCGATCGCGTTCGCGGCAGAGTATCTACCCGCGAGCCGCCGAGGAAAACTCCAGCACCTTAGCGCCGGGGAACGCCGCTGCGAGCACTTCGTCGATCGAGTCGGCGAGCACGAAGTTCATTTCCTTGCGGACCTCGCGCGGGAGATCGTCCAGGTCGCCCTCGTTCTCCCTCGGGAGGACGACCGTCGTGATGTCGGCCCGCTGGGCCGCGAGGATCTTCTCGCGCACGCCGCCGATAGGCAGGACCTGGCCGGTGAGGGTGATCTCCCCGGTCATGGCGACGTCTTCAGAGACAGGCCGTCCGAGCGCGAGCGACGCGAGAGCGGTCGCCATCGCGATGCCGGCCGACGGGCCGTCCTTGGGCACGGCGCCGGCGGGGACGTGGATGTGCACGTCCTTGCCGTCGAACCAGTCATCTCCGAGGCCGAGGTTGCGCGCATGGCCTCGCACCCACGAAAGGGCGGCCTGTGCGGACTCGCGCATGACCTCGCCGAGCTGACCCGTGACGATGAGCCTTCCCTCGCCGGGCATGGCCGTCGCCTCGATGTAGAGGACGTCGCCGCCGACCGGTGTGACCGCCAGCCCAGTCGCCACGCCGGGGTCGGACGTACGGCGCCGCACCTCGCCGTGGAACCGCGGTCGTCCGAGCCAGGAGCGGACGCGCCGCTCGTCGACCCGGACGCGCTTGCGCTTCCCGGCCGCGATCTCGCTGGCCGCCTTCCGGCAGAGGGCCGCGATCTCGCGATCGAGATTGCGGACGCCCGCCTCGCGGGTGTACTCGCGGATCATGAAGCGGAGGGCCTTGTCGGAGAGGCTCACCTGCTCCGCGGATAGACCGTGTGCCTCGAGCTGCTTCGGGACGAGGTAGCTCTTCGCGATGCCGAGCTTCTCGTCCTCGGTGTAGCCGGACAGGCGGATGACCTCCATGCGGTCGAGCAGCGGCGGCGGAATCGTCTCAAGCTGGTTCGATGTGCAGATGAACAGCACGCGCGAGAGATCGAACGGAAGGTCGAGATAGTGGTCCCGGAAGCTCGAGTTCTGTGCCGGATCGAGCACCTCGAGCATTGCGCTGGAGGGGTCACCGCGCCAGTCGGCGCCCATCTTGTCGATCTCGTCGATCATGAAGACGGGGTTCTTCGACTCCGTGTCCCGAAGCGCGCGGATGATCGTCCCGGGCATGGCGCCGATGTACGTGCGCCGATGGCCGCGGATCTCGGCCTCGTCGCGGACCCCGCCCACCGAGATGCGGACGAACTTGCGCCCGAGCGCCCGGGCGATGGACTTGCCGAGGGAGGTCTTGCCCACGCCGGGTGGGCCGACGAAGCAGAGGATCGGCCCGGACAGGTCTTGCTTCAGCTTCGAGACCGCCAGGTGCTCGACGATCCGCTCCTTCACCTTCTCGAGGTCGTAGTGGTCTTCGTCGAGGATCTTCTGAGCCTTGTCGAGATCGAGGTCGTCTTCGGTCGTCTTGCTCCAGGGAAGGGAGAGGATCCACTCGAGGTACGTGCGGATGACGCCGTATTCGGCGGCGGCGGAAGGTAGCTTGGCCAGGCGGTCGAGTTCGCGACGGGCCTGCTTCTCGGCCTCCTCGGGGAGATTGGCCTCTTCGATCTGGCCGCGCAGCTCGGCCAGCTCGGCCTGCTGCTCGTCCCCCTCGCCGAGCTCCTCCTGGATCGCCTTCAGCTGCTGGCGGAGGAAGTACTCGCGCTGCGACTTCTCCATCTCCGACTGCACCTGCGACTGGATCTTGGTGCCGAGCTCGAGCACCTCGAGCTCGCGGTTCAGGATCACCGTCAGCTTGCGGAGGCGCTCTTCGACGTCCGCCTCCTCGAGCAGCTCCTGCTTCTCGGTCGTCTTGAGGCGCATCGTCGTGGCGATGAGATTGGCGAGACCGCTCGGGTCCTCGGCGTTGGCGGCGGCGAGCTGGAGCTCGTCGGGCAAGTAGGGAACGAACCCGATGATGCGGGAGAAGAGCGCCTCGACGTTGCGCGCGAGCGCGTCGATCTCTTTCTCGCGGCCGATCACGTCCGGAAGCTCGTCGAACTCGCCGACGAGGTAGGGCTCGTCGTGGACGAGGCGAACGAGCCGGACGCGGCGCAGGCCCTGGATCAGAACCCGCAGCGTCCCATCGGGGACGCGAATCATCTTGTGGATGACGGCTGCGGTCCCGACCTCGTAGATGTCCGCCGCGGAGCGGGCTTCCTCCTCCGCGTTCCGAGAGGTGACGAGCGCGATCTCGCGGTCGTTTGCGACCGCCTCTTCGACCAGCTGGATGGAGCGCTCCTGTCCGATCGCGAGCGGCGTCATCGAGTCCGGGAAGACGACCGTCTCCTTGAGGGGAAGGATCGGCAGCCCGTGGCTCACCGGCCCGGGCGTCTGCTCGGTGTGAGGCTCCTCGACGGTGCTCACGACGTTCTCCGGTTCGTGATCTCGACGCGCAGGGAACGGGACGGGCGCTCGGCCACTGGGAGGCTCACGACGAGGAGGCCGCGGGAATACGTCGCCTCGGCAGCTTCCCCGTCGACCGGTTCGGCGATCGGGATCTGGCGCTCGAACGGGCCGTAGTCGATCTCCATGTGCACAACCCGGTGTTCCCCGGGGCGGCGACGCCGTACGCCGCGGACGATCAGCGTGCCATCGGCGAGGGCGAGCTCGGTCGTGTCGGGATCGACTCCCGCGAGCTCGACGACGACCATGATCGCGGGCGGGTCCGCGCTGCGGTAGACGTCGACGGCCGGGCGAAAGCCGCGCCGCGTGTTGATGAGCCGCGGCACCTGGCAGAGGTCGGCGAAGAGCTGCTCCATCTCGCTCCGCAGCCGGTCCTTGTCTCTACGCGAATGCATGGAACAATCGTACCCATGGCCCGCCTGCTCAAAGTCGGCGCCGCAGCGCTCGGTTTCGCGCTCTATGTCTGGGTGGCTGCGGTGAGGAACGCGGATCGTGTTCGGGACCGGAAACGAGTGCGCCCACGCGTTTGACGAGCCTGGTAGCCTGCACTAACTTAGTCACCGCTAACCTTCTGGGAAGGAGCCTTCTTGGAGCGTTTGACCCGCGCGATGATCCGCTACCGCTGGGCGGTCGTGGCCGGTTGGGCCGTCGCCCTCGTCGTCTCGTTCATGGCTATGAGCGGGTTGAGCGCCCTCCTGACGAACCGGTTCTCGATTCCCGGAAGCGACACCGAGCGGGCCGAACAGGTGCTCAAGAACGACTTCGGGCAGCGGTCCGACGGCTCGTTCCAGATCGTCTTCCAGGCAGGCTCCGGGGTTCCGGCATCCTCCGTTGAGCCGGCGGCAGCTGCAGCCGCGAAGCGTGCCGCCGCCGTCGTTCCGACCGGAAAGCTCGTTGCCGTCCAGGAAGTCTCGGACTCGACCGTCGAGGCCATCATCACCTCGAAGCTCGAGCCCGCCGACGCGAAGGGCTACACCGACGACGTTCGCGACGCGGTCGGGTCGATCCCGAACGCGAAGACGTACGTGACCGGGGCGGCCGCGATCACGGCCGACACGGACAAGGTCTTCGCCCACGACGCGAAGGTGGGTGAGTTCTACACGGCGATCCCGATCGCCTTCCTCATCCTGCTCTTCGTCTTCGGATCGCTCGCCGTGCTCCTGCCCCTCATCTTCGCCGCCGCGGCGATTCCGGTGACGCTCGCGATCATCTGGATCTTCGCCAACTTCATGGAGCTCTCCACGTACCTCCAGAACCTGGTCATGCTCATCGGACTCGGGATCGCAATCGACTACTCGCTCTTCATCGTCTATCGGTACCGCGAGGAGCGGCGGGCGGGCCGCGCGAAGGAGGACGCGATCGTCCGTACGATGCAGACCGCCGGGCGCGCGGTCGTCTTCAGCGGGACCGCCGTCGCAATCGGCCTGGCTGTGATGCTTGCCATGCCGCTTCCGTTCATGCGCGGATTCGGCATCGGGGGGCTCTTCATCCCACTCGTCTCGGTCGTCTGCGCGCTGACCCTTCTTCCGGCGCTCCTCTACCTCGCCGTCGACAAGCTGGACGGAATCCGGCTCGTTCCACAGCGCGTCATCGAGCGGCGCGCCGATGAGGAGAACAACATGTGGGGCCGCTTGGCCCGCTTGATCATGCGCCGGCCGCTGCCGATCGCGCTTGCCACGACCGCCGTCCTGATCGCCGTGGCGCTGCCGGTCCTGTCGCTGCAAGTCGGCCCGGGCACGAACAAGGGCGTTCCGCAGGATCTCGAGAGCGTCCGCGGTCTCAACATCCTCGCCGCCGAGCAGGGCGAGGGTGCGATCGCGCCGACGGAGGTTATCGTCGACACGCACCGGGCCGGCGGGGTTCGGAGCCCTGACGTGCAGGCCGCCGTGCAGCGGCTTGTCGAGCGGCTCGACCGGGATCCCGAAGTGCGTGGCGTCACCGGCAGCGAAAGCACGTCTCCCTACGTGGACGCGACCGGCCGATACCTGCACATGCAGATCACGGGCGCGCACGAGTACGGCTCTCCGCAGGCGATGGACTTCGTCCGCCGCTTCCGCGACCGGATCGTGCCAGCCGCCGGCTTCCCGCAGAACGTCTCTGTCTACGCCGGCGGTGGCCCGGGGAGTTCCGTCGACGTGATCGACACGGCTTACGGCGCCTTCCCGTGGCTCGTGCTAGCCGTCCTCGTCCTCACCTACTTCTTGTTGCTGCGCGCTTTCCGCTCGCTGCTCCTGCCGCTGAAGGCGATCGTGCTCAACCTCCTCTCGATTAGCGCCGCGTACGGCCTGCTCGTGGTCGTCTTCAAGTGGGGCGGCGGCGACGCGCTCGGTCTCCAGTCCTTCGACCAGATCGAGTTCTGGATCCCCATCTTCCTGTTCGCCATGCTCTTCGGCCTCTCGATGGACTACGAGGTCTTCCTCGTGAGCCGCATGCGCGAGGAATGGGACGGCGGCCGGCCGAACGCGGAGGCCGTCGCCTCGGGCCTCGCCAAGACGGGACGGCTCGTGACGGCGGCCGGGCTCATCATGTTCGCCGCCTTCATGGGCTTCGTCGTGGGGGAGATCCTCGGTCTACAGCAGTTCGGCTTCGGCCTGGCGGCCGCGATCCTGCTGGACGTCAGCATCATCCGCGCGCTGCTCGTCCCGAGTGCCATGGAGCTGTTCGGACGCTGGAACTGGTGGCTGCCGACGAACGTCGCGCGCGTCTTCCGCGTGAAGCCCTCGCCGCTTGCGCCGAAGACTCGCCCGGCGATGAGCCCGAGCGGGCGCTA
>DASQXE010000126.1:0-15445 GCA_035639875.1 Gaiellaceae bacterium
TCCTGGTCAACGCAGTGCGCAGCTGGCGGACCGGTCCGCGCGTGGGACGCGATCCGTGGACAGCCGATACGCTCGAATGGTTCACCACGTCACCCCCGCCGCCGCACAACTTCGAACGCGTGCCCTACGTTTCCAGCGCGCGACCTCTGCGCGACCTGCGGCTGCGCCTCCGGGAGCAGCGCCGGTGAGACCGGGCCCGTGGTATCGCCTGACGTCGCTCGCCGCGACCACCGGCGTCGCTTTGGTCGTTACCACCGGCGAGTGGGCCCTCGCGCACGACGTCTCCGCGCACGTCACGCTCGCCCTGCTGGCCGGCGTCGTCGTGATGGCCCGCGTCGCGCATCCCGATCGTCCTCGTCTCGTTCTCTCGGCCGGCGTCGCGTTCGCCTTGTTCTCGGCCGCAGGAGTCGCCGCCCTGGCGAGCGCTCCCGTGGGCCTCCACCTCGCGCTCGGCGCGGTCGCTCTTGCCGCGAGCGCAGTCGCGGCTGCATCCGCCTTCCGTCCGCGTGCCGAAACAAGAAATGGTCCATTGCCTGTGCGACGATTTCCGTTGCGCGACTACGTGACGCTGACGAAGCCGCGGATCATGGTCCTGCTCCTCCTCACGGCCGCTGGAGGAATGTTCGTCGGCGCGGAAGGGGTTCCAGCGGTCGGTCTTTTCGCCGCCACGCTCGGCGGTCTCGCGCTCGCCTGCGGCGGCGCCAGTGCCCTGAACCACGTCTTCGACCGCGACATCGACGCCCACATGCGGCGAACCGATCGTCGCCCGGTCGCCGCCGGCCGCGTGTCGCCGGAGCGAGCGCTCGAGTTCGGCGTTGCGCTTTCCGCCCTCTCCTTCGTCGTCCTCGCGAGCTTCGTCAACGTGCTCGCGGCGCTGCTCGCGCTCGTCGGCAACCTCTTCTACGTCGTCGTGTACACGCGTTACCTGAAACGGTCGACCCCGAAGAACATCGTGATCGGCGGCGCTGCCGGCGCCGTGCCCCCTCTCGTCGGTTGGGCCGCGGCCACGGGAAATCTGACGCTGCCGGCGCTCTTCCTCTTCCTCATCGTCTTCTACTGGACGCCCCCGCACTTCTGGGCGCTCGCGCTTCTCATCCGGCGGGATTACGAGGCGGCGCGCGTCCCCATGCTCCCGGTCGTGAAGGGGGAGACGGAAACCGCGCGGTCAATCGTCCGCTACACGCTTCTGCTCGTCGTGATCTCGCTCTTGCCGGTCTTCTGGCGCACGGTCGGCTGGCTTTACCTCGGCGCCGCCGTGGCGCTCGGAGCGGCGTTCATCGCACTCGCGCTCGCCCTGCGGAGCGAGACCACGCCGGCGCGGGCGCGGCGGCTCTTCAGTTTCTCTCTCGCGTACCTCGCCCTCCTTTTCGTCGCCATGGCGATCGATCCTCTCATCCTCTGATGGATCCCGAAACCGCGCGCAAGAACGTCCGGCTCGGTCTCGCCCTCCTCGGCCTGGCGCTCATCCTCTTCGCAGGCTCGATCCTGATCGCGGTCATCTACAACGCGGCCAGCTGACGATCTGAACGCGTTCCTCGTCGTGCCCGCAAACGTCGGGTCCGGGATCCGTCTGGGCGTCAAGGACCTCTTCGACACCGCCCGACTGGTCACAACGTACGGATCGGCCATTTTCCGCGATCAAGTCCCGGAGCGAACGGCCACCGCGGTCGCGCGTCTCGAGGCGAACGGGTACGCCGTCGTCGGGAAGACGAACCTGCACGAGTTCGCCTACGGCATCACGTCGGAGAATCCGCATTACGGGGACGTCGTGAATCCGGTCGCTCGCGACCGGATCCCCGGCGGCTCGAGCGGAGGCTCCGCGGCGGCGCTAGCGGCCGGTCTCTGCGACGCCGCGCTCGGAACGGACAGCGCCGGTTCGATTCGCATCCCAGCCGCCTGCTGCGGCATCGTCGGCTTCAAGCCCACGCACGGCCTCGTGCCCATGGACGGGTGCTGGCCGCTTGCGCCGAGCTTCGACACTGCGGGCCCGATGGCACGCGACGTCGCGGGTTGCGTCGCGATGATGCAGGCGCTCGACCCGACGCTTCCGTTCCGTGACGTCGACCTAGCGGACCTAAAGGTTGGCGTCGCGTGGCTGGACCGAGCCGATCCGCTCGTGCGCGCGCGTGTCGATGCAGCCGCTTCGCTCTTCGGTGGGCGCAGGCCGCTCGACCTGCCCCTTCTTCAGGAGGAGACGTATCCAGCGTTCATGCGCGAAGCCGCCGAAGTCCACCGGGACCTCTTCGCGGAACACGCGGATCTCTACGGCGACAACGTGCGGACGAAGATCGAGCGTTGCCTCGCGATCAGCGACGACCAGTGCGAGCGCGCGCTCGCGGCTCGGGCTCAGTACGTCGAGGATTTCTGCGCGGCGGCGGAGGGCCTCGACCTCGTACTGGCTCCGACGCTCGAGTGCGTCGCACCGCCGACCGGGATCGGCGACCTCGCGCTGAGAGAGCGAATCATCCGGCTCACGTATCCCTTCAACGCGCTCGGCTGGCCGGCGCTGGCCATTCCATGCGGACCGGCCGAGGACGGCCTGCCGGCCTCGGTCTCGCTTGCCGCACCGTGGAACGAAGACAGTTACGTGCTCGACGTCGGGCTCGCGCTCGAGGCGGCGCTGTCGGCGAGCCCGTAGGTTTCCGGCGCGTGCACCCGAGCGGCGGGGAGCGACTCGTCGCCCGCGAGGACGCGCGCGAGGATGTCCCGCTTCTTCTCTCCGCCGATGATGAAGGCGACCGCAGGACCTCTGTTCAGGAGTGGAAGGGTGAAGGTGTAGCGCGCAACCATCGGGTCGTGGCCGGGCTCTGGAACGTAGACGACCGGGTCGGTCGCCTCGAGCTCGGGCTTCCCCGGGAAGAGCGACGCGGTGTGGCCGTCGGGCCCGATGCCGAGGAGGATGAGATCGAAGCGCTCCGGCAGCTCCACCTCTGTGGAGCGCAGCGGATGGATCTGCTCCTCCGGGACGGCCACCTTCGACAGGAGCGCGGCACGAGCCAGCTTTTCGTTCGACAGATCGTCGTCAGGGGGAACGTCGCGCTCGTCGCTCCACCACACGTGCCAGTTCGGCCAGTCCAGATCCATCTCCGAGAGTCGCTCATACACCGGTCCGACGGTCGACCCGCCGGTAAGGGCGATCCGAAACGACCCGCGACCCGCTCGCTCCGCGATCCAGTTGGACGCGAGCGCGGCTAGATCGCTACCGACGAGAAGCTCCGTACCGCCTCCTCGTAGATCCGGTCGCGGGCGAAGATCTCGAGCTGCCCGGAGAGGAGATCGCTCGCGGTCGGACGGTCGAACCGTGCAGGCGTCGCCTCGTGTCCGTCGACGTCTACGAGCTCGATCTCTCCGGCGGGCTCGTGCTCGAGCTCCAGCTCGCGGCCGAGACGGACGCCCAGCCAGCGCGCCAGGAGAAGAGCCTCCACCCGGGGCCCGGCCACCCGCATGCTCGAGGCCTCTGCGATCTCCGGCCAAAGAGTTGCGACAGCTCTCCGCCAGGGCTCCGTTCGCGCCCAGGCGATGTCGGAGACTACGGCGCGCCCGAGGAGCTGCGCCAGCCGGTCGTAGCCCTGTTCGGGATTGGGCCACTCCGACGAATCGACGATCAGCCTGTCGGTGACGTCGACCAGCTCCTCGAGCTCCGGCGAGCCCCACGGGCATTCACCGCGCCAGCGCAGGAAGACGGGCAGATCGGGGACGAGCAGCGGCTCGACGACGCTCGCCGGCGCGGCGGCGCGGCGGCCCCGCAACCGGATCGAGATCACCTCGGAGCAGACCTCGCGCTCGATCCCGCCGCGCAGGAAGCAGCGCAAGTCGACCTCCGCCTCGAGGCTGTCCTCGCGGTCTTCGGGACGCGGGAACAGAAGGATCGTGCGCGACGGGTGACGCTCCGCCAGGCCGGCGAGTGTCTCCGTCGCCGCCTCGACCCACCGCTCGGGCACCCAGGCCATGTGCGTCAGCACGCTCGTCCGGAGCTTGGGATGCGCGCCCGGCTCGCCCGATGCATCGCGCAGCCGGGCGAGCTCGCGGTCGATGTCGCGGATCGTCGTCAGTGCATCCGCCATGCGCGCCCGTCCCTGGCGAGAAGCTCGGCGGCAGCGGCGGGGCCCCAGCTTCCCGCCGCGTAATTCGGGAAGCTGGGCCGGTCGCGCTTCCACGGCGCGACCATCGCGTCGACGATCGCCCACTGCTCCTCGACCTCGTCCGCCCGGGTAAAGAGCGTCGCGTCGCCGAGGAGGCAGTCGAGGATGAGGCGCTCGTACGCCTCCGGGAGCCCAGTCCGGAACGTGCCGCCGTACAGGAAGTCCATGTGCACGGTGCGGATCGTCATCCCCTGGCCAGGGACCTTCGCGCCGACGGCGAGCGACACGCCCTCGTCCGGCTGGATGTGGACGAGGAGCACGTTCGGGCGCAGACCGTCCTCCGAGTCGAGCTCGAAAGGTGGATGGGGAGCGCGCTTGAACTCGATCGCGATCGTCGTTTCGCGGCGCGGCATGCGCTTTCCCGTCCGGATGTAGAACGGAGTATCGGCCCAGCGCCAGTTGTCGACGAAGAGCTTGGCCGCGACGTACGTCTCGGTCATGGAGTCCGGAGCGACACCCTCCTCCTCCCGGTATCCGGGCACCTCCTCGCCTTCGATGTAGCCCGGTCCGTACTGGCCGCGGATCACGTGCTTGGGCCCGGGGGTGTGCATCGCCTTCAAAACCTTGACCTTCTCGTTGCGCACCGAGTCCGCGGAGAAGTCGATCGGCGGCTCCATGGCCGTCAGCGCAACGAGCTGCAGGAGATGGTTCTGGACGATGTCCCGGATCGCCCCCGCCTGCTCGTAGAACGCCGCGCGGCCTTCGATGCCGAGCGACTCGGCCACAGTGATCTGCACGTGGTCGATGAACTGACGGTTCCAGATCGGCTCGAAGATCCCGTTGGCAAAGCGCAGGACCAGCATGTTCTGCACGGTTTCCTTGCCGAGGTAGTGGTCGATGCGAAAGATCTCGCTCTCGTCGAAGTAGGTGCGGATGACCTCGTTGAGGTGACGGGCGCTTTCGAGGTCATGCCCGAACGGCTTCTCCACGATGACGCGCGTCCAGCCGCCGGTGGCTCGGCGCTGGCCCATCGCGACCACGATCGCCTCGATGGCCGAGGGCGGCACCGCGAGGTAATAGACGCGGTTTCCGCCCGTCCCGCGCTCGCCGTCGAGCGAGTTCAGGCATTCGACGACGTGCTGCTCCCCGCCCTCGTCGGCGAAGTCAGTGGAGACGTAGCGGATCCCCTCCGCGAGCTCGTCCCAGACGTCCTGGCGGAACTCGTCCCGCCCGTGCTCGGCGACGGCCTGACGCATCTTCTCGCGGAAGTCGTCGTCGGACATGGCGGTGCGCGCCACGCCGACGACGCCGAAGTTCGCCGGCAGAAGATTCCGAAACGCGAGCGCGTAAAGGGCGGGGAAGAGCTTGCGCTGCGTCAGGTCGCCGGACGCGCCGAAGATGGTGAGCGCGCACGGCTCCGCCTGGCGCCGCTTGCGTAGTCCTGCGAGGAGCGGATTCTCCTGCGTGGCTGCGGGAGCCTGGGTCATTCGGCTTTGACGGCGTGGCCGCCGAACTGCTTGCGTAGCGCAGCGTTGATCTTCGCGCCGAACGACTCGTCCTGACGCGAGGCGAACCGTGCGAAGAGCGAGGACGCGATCACGGGCGCGGGCACGCTCTCGTTGATGGCCTCGAAGACCGTCCAGCGCCCCTCGCCCGAGTCCTCGACGTAGCCCGCGATGCCCTCGAGGTCGTTCCCTTCCTGCTCGAACGCGTCGTAGAGAAGCTCGAGGAGCCAGCTCCGGACAACGGATCCGTACCTCCAGATCCCGGCCACCTCGTGGAGGTCGAGGTCGAACTCGGAGGCGTTCATGATCTCGAAGCCTTCTGCGTACGCCTGCATCAGGCCGTACTCGATCCCGTTGTGGACCATCTTCACGAAATGGCCGGCGCCGGGGGGACCGACGTGCGCGTAGCCGCCCTCGGGCGCGAGGGTCTTGATGGCCGGCTCGACAAGCTGGAAGCCCGCGTCGTCCCCTCCGACCATGATGCAGTAGCCGTTTTCGAGCCCCCAGATGCCGCCCGAGACACCGGCGTCCAGGAAATAGACACCCTTCTGCTTCGCCTGCGCCGCCCGTCGCTGCGAGTCGCGGAAGTTCGAGTTGCCGCCGTCGACGATCGTGTCGCCGTCCTCGAGCAGCGGCAGAAGCGTCTGGAATGCGTGCTCGGTCGGATCGCCGGCGGGGATCATCAGCCACACGACGCGGGGCTGCTCGAGCTGGGTGGCGAGCTCGACCAGCGAGTCGGCGGTGCGCTCCGGCGCCGTGCGCGCGTACGTCTCCACGTCGTGTCCGTCGCGTCGGAGCCGCTCCGTCATGTTTCCACCCATGCGGCCGAGGCCGACCATGCCGAGCTTCATGAAATCTCCTCCAGTCCGATGCGAACGATGGGGCGGCCGCGCTGCGCGAGGGCGGCGAGGTCGCCGGCCGCCTGAGCCCGGATGAGGCGGGCGAAGCCGAAATCCCGGCCGGGAATCTCGAGCTCCTCGTCCGGGTCGTCGAGCACCTGGATGAAGCGGCCGGTAGGAGGGCCACCCTTGTGCAGCTGTCCCGTCGAGTGGAGATAGCGGGGCCCGAGGCCGTGCGTGACGGCGCAGCCCGTCTCCCGGGCGCGCGCGATCAGCGGCTCGAGCTCGGCTTCCCGCGCCGGGTCGATGAAGGCCTGGATGCAGACGTAGTCAGGCGGCGCCGCCTCCGCGAGCAATTCGTCAACTGACCCTTCCGGACCTGTCCCGGTGCCAGGCACCGGGGCATGGCCGGAAAGGACGTCGTTGGTGCGGTCCTTGGCCTCCTGCACGTTCGGCTGGTCGAACGGATTGATGCCGATGATCGAGCCGGCGACGGCGGTGGCGAACTCCCAGCGGTAGAACTCCTGGCCCAGCTCATAAGGGTCGGCGACGCGCACCTCTTCGCTCTGACGGTCGGGCCCCTCGGAGGTCTCACCGGGGACCGGGACGAGGCCCTTGCCTTGCTTGCCAGTCGACTCCGCGAGCAGCTGCTCGACCCACGAGCCGAAGTCGCCGGGATTCGGGTTGATCTGGACCTTGTCGCGCCCCTCCTGCCAGCCGGCGCCCAACCTCTCGCCGAGCTCGAGCCCCGGATTCCCTTCATCGAGGCGGCACGCTTCGGCCATCTCCTCCACGCGGCCAAGGAGGCGCTCCAGGTCGACTCCGATGAGCGCCGCTGGAACGAGCCCGAACACCGAGAGCGCCGAGTAGCGACCCCCGATCGTGGGCTCGCCGGCGAAAACGGACCGAAAGCCGCGCTCGCGCGCGAGCGCTTCGAGCTCGGAGCCGGGATCCGTGACCGCGACGAACGCCTCCCCGTGTCCGCCGTTTCGCTTCCAGAAGAACTCGAGATGGGAGCGCGTCTCGAGGGTCGTGCCCGATTTCGAGGAGACGATGAAAAGCGTGCTGCCGAGATCGAGCTCGTCGGCCAGCCGCCGGATCGCAACGGGATGCGTCGTGTCGAGCACGTGAAGCGTGTCGCCCTCGAACGTGCGGCGAAGCACCTCGGGCGCCAGGCTCGATCCCCCCATGCCGAGGAGAACAAACGCGCTGAACTCCTGCGCGCCGGCCGCGAACTCCTCGAGCTCCTCCACGCGCTCCCGCATGCGGCGCGGCTCGTCCAGCCAGCCGAGCCAGCGACTCTCGTCGCGCCCGGTCCAGACCGTCGCGTCGCGCGACCAGATGCGCTCGACCAGCTCGGCGGTGTCGACGGAAGCCACTGCCGGGCGGAGCTTACGCCGCCGCGAGCTCGCCGGACTTCGCGCGGATGCCTTCGAGCAGCTCGGCGAACGAGTCGGCGAACTTCTGGACGCCTTCGCGCTCGAGCGTGTCGGTCACGTCGGTGTAGTCGACGCCGGCCTGCTCGATCTCGTCGAAGACCCGCTTGGCCTCGTCGATGCGCTCCTCGAGCGTCGGGGCCACGCGGCCGTGGTCCTGGAAGGCCTCGATCGTCTCCTCGGGCATCGTGTTCACCGTCATCGGGCCGATGAGGTTCTCGACGTACAGCACGTCCGAGTAGGTGGGATTCTTCGTCGACGTGGACGCCCAGAGACAGCGCTGCGGAGTCGCGCCCTTGGACGCGAGCGCCTCCCAGCGCGCTCCGGCGAAGACCTCCTTGTAGCGCTGGTACGCGAGCTTGGCGTTGGCCACCGCCAGCTTGCCCTTGAGCCCGTCGGGGGCTCCCGCCTCATCGAGTCTGCGATCGGCTTCGGTGTCCACCCTGGAGACAAAGAAGCTCGCCACCGACGCGACGGCGCTCGGGTCACCGCCGCCCTCGACGAGCCGCTCGAGGCCTCGGATGTAGGCCTCGGCGACCTCGGCGTAGCGCTCGAGCGAAAAGGTGAGCGTGACGTTGATCGAGCGCCCACGCGAGATCATCTCCTCGATCGCCGGAAGACCCGGCTCCGTGGCCGGAATCTTCACGAAGAGGTTGGGACGTTCGATCCAGTCGTGCAGGCGCTGCGCTTCTTCGATCGTCGCGGCCGTGTCGTAGGCGAGATTCGGGTCGACCTCGATGGAGACGTAGCCGTCCCGCCCGCTGCCTTCGTCCCACACAGGGCGCAGAAGATCGAGGGCATCACCGACGTCCTTGACCGCGAGTCTGAGGAAGACCTCTTTAGGATCGCGCTCCTCCTCGAGCACGTCGCGCAACTGGTCGTCGTAGGCGCTACCGGCGGAAATCGCCTTCTGAAAGATCGTGGGATTGGAAGTGACGCCGACGACGGCATCGTCGCGGATCCGGCGCTCGAGCTCGCCGCTTCGAAGCAGGTCGCGCGAGAGAAAGTCGATCCAGACGCTCTGGCCGTAGTCGGCCAGCTGGTGCAATCGGGATTTGGCCATTGGCGTTCCTTCCGTTGCTTTCTCCTACCCGAACCTAGCCTAGCTGTGAACCCCGGGTTACCCGGCGATCACCTGGGTAGGATTGCCGCCATGACCGTCGCTCGCCCCCGGCTCGCTCCACGTGGCATCCCGAACGCGTCAGCGTTCCCACGAGCCCCCTTCTTTGCCGCCGTGAGGCAACCTCCCGGTTCCCTCACACACCCTCCCCGCGCTCATTGGCCGGGAAGCTGCCAATGAGCGAGCACGAGCGCTGGCACGAGCTCGCGCAGCAGCTGCGCGTCGATTCCGTGCGCGCTGCGGCCGTGACGAAATCGGGGCACCCGACATCCTCGATGTCGGCGGCCGACCTGATGGCGGTCCTCCTCTCCAAGTATTTCCGCTACGACTTCGGCGACTCCAGGAATCCGGCGAACGACCACCTGATCTTCTCCAAGGGGCATGCGTCGCCCCTTCTCTACTCGGTCTACAAAGCCGCCGGAGCCATCACGGAGCAGGAGCTCTTGACGTTCCGCGAGCTGGGCAGCCGGCTTGAGGGACACCCCACGCCGGTTCTTCCCTGGGTCGACGTCGCCACCGGCTCGCTCGGCCAGGGTCTCCCTATCTCGGTGGGTGTCGCGATCGCCGGAAAGAAGCTCGACCGCATCCCGTACCGGGTCTGGTGCCTGTGCGGCGACAGCGAGATGGCCGAGGGCTCGATGTGGGAGGCGTTCGAGCACGCCGCCTTTATGGGGCTCGACAACCTCATCGCGATCATCGACGTGAATCGGCTCGGCCAGCGCGGCGAAACCATGCACGGCTGGGATCTGGATTCCTACGCCGACCGCGCCAAGGCGTTCGGTTGGCATGCGATCGAGATCGACGGACACGACTTGGCTGCCATCGACGCCGCGTACGAAGAGGCGACGAGCACGACCGGTCAGCCCACGGTCGTGGTAGCCCGCACGATCAAGGGCAAAGGCGTGAAGGAAGTCGAGGACAAGCCCGGCTGGCACGGAAAGGCGTTGGACGATCCCGACCACGCGATCGAGGAGTTGGGAGGGATCCGCCACATCACCGTGGACGTTGCGAAGCCGGAGCCGGCCCGGCCCCACTCGTTTACGACTGGATCGCTGGCGCTCCCGCGTTACGAGGTCGGCGACGAAGTTGCCACACGGAAGGCGTACGGAGAGGCGCTCACCGCGATCGGTCGGGCAGACGGGCTCGTCGTCGGACTCGATGGAGAGGTGTCGAACTCGACGTTCGCAGAGATCTTCGCCGAGGCCGAGCCAGAGCGTTACTTCGAGATGTACATCTCCGAGCAGCAGATGGCAGCGGCGGCTGTCGGCATTCAGGTGCGCGGTTGGAAGCCCTTCGCCTCCACGTTCGCCGCCTTCTGGACGCGCGCGTACGACTTCATCCGCATGGCGGCGATTTCGCGCGCGAACATTCGCCTCTGCGGCTCGCACGCGGGCGTCTCGATCGGCGAGGACGGCCCCTCGCAGATGGCGCTCGAGGACCTTGCCGCATTCCGAGCCGTCCACGGGAGCACGGTCCTCTATCCGAGCGACGGAAACTCGACGGCCAAGCTGGTCGCGGAGATGGCGAACCGGGAAGGCATCGTCTTCCTGCGCACCACCCGAGGCAACACACCGGTGATCTACGAGGCCGACGAGGAATTCCCCGTCGGAGGAAGCAAGGTCGTGCGCGACGGAGACGACGTTACGATCGTCGCCGCCGGGATCACATTGCACGAAGCGCTCAAGGCTGCCGATGCGCTCGCGGAGGACTCCATCTCCGCGCGCGTGATCGACCTCTATTCCGTGAAGCCCATCGACGCCGAAACGCTGCGGGCGGCAGCCGAGGTGACGGGTGCGATCGTGACCGCCGAGGACCACTGGCCCGAAGGCGGTCTCGGCGAGGCCGTCCTCAGCGTATTCGCCGAGGACGAGGAGCACCCGCCGATCGTTCGTCTGGCCGTCGAGGACATGCCCGGGTCGGGCACGCCGGCCGAGCTCCTCGCGGCGGCCGGAATCAACGCCGACCACATCGCCGCCGCTACGCGCAAGCTGGTCTCGGCGACCGCCGCCGCCGCGCGCCGCTAGAGAGCCGTGGCCGTCCTGATCGCGTCTGGGCTCCGCAAGGAGTGGAGCGGCGAGCCGCTGTTCGACCGCGTCAGCTTCAAGGTCGAGAGCGGAGACCGCGTCGCGCTCGCCGGCCCGAACGGCGCCGGCAAAACGACCCTGCTCCGGATGCTGACCGGCGAGATCGCGCCCGACGGCGGTGAGCTCGCGTTCCGCAAAAGAACCCGAATCGCGCTCCATGACCAGCGCCCGCCGCGTCACTCTGAACGCGGACGCGTGCTCTCCGATTACGTCTTCTCGGGGGCAACGGATCTCATCGCGGCCGAGCGCGACCTCGCCCGGCTCGAGCGAGCGATGGCGGGCGGGGCACACGACCGGGCGACGCTCGACGCGTACGCCCGAGCGCAGGCCGTTCTGGAGCACGGTGGCGGGTACGGTTGGCGCGAACGCGCCAGCGCCGTCGTCCGCGGCCTCGGCTTTGCCGACGCCGACCTCGACCGGCCGCTCGGAACCTTTTCGGGCGGTGAGCTCACCCGCGCCTCCCTCGCGCGCGCGCTCGCGGCCGAGCCCGACCTGCTCCTCCTGGATGAGCCGACGAACCACCTCGACGTCACAAGCATCGAGTGGCTCGAGCAGGAGCTGGCCTCGCTGCGGGCCGCGGTCGTCCTCGTCGCGCACGACCGCTGGTTCCTCGAAGCCGTCACGAACGCAACCCTCGAGCTCGAGCTCGGGCGCGCCACGTTCTTCCCAGGCCCGTGGCACGCGTGGCGCCAAGAGAAGGCGCAGCGGGCCGCGCATGCGCAGAAGACGGCCGAGCGCATCTCGGCCGACATCGAGCGCCTCGAGCGGTTCGTGGCCCGGTTCCGGTACAAGAAGGAGAAGGCGAAGCAGGCGCAGGCCAAGCTGACACAGATCTCCCGGCTCGAACGCGAGCGGTCGGCCGCCGCGACCGAGCACGAGCTGCTCACCCGGCGCTCACGCGCGCTCGGCTTCTCGTTCATCGACCCTCCGAGAAGCGGGCGCGTCGTCCTCGAGCTCGAGGGCGAAACCGTCGGCGTCGACGGTCACGTGCTCCTCGAGAACGTCGCTCTCGCTCTCGAGCGCGGCGAGCACGTCGCCCTTGTGGGCCCGAACGGCAGCGGAAAAACAACGCTCCTCGAGGCAATCGTCGCCGGTCGCTACAAGCTCGGCCACGGAGTCGAGATCGGCTATTTCAGCCAGCACGGGACGGAGCTCGACGAGCGCGGCTCCGCACTCGACTGCGCGATGCGGATGACGAAGCTCAACCGTCCCGAGGCTCAGTCGCTCCTCGGCCGCTTTCTCTTCTCCGGGTGGGATGCGCACGAGAAGCCGGTCGCGGCTCTGTCGGGTGGAGAGCGCAGGCGGCTCGGGCTTGCGGTGCTCGTCGCCTCGGGCGCCAACTTTCTCGTCCTCGACGAGCCGACGAACCACCTCGATCTCGCCAGCCGTGAGGCGCTCGAGGCCGCCCTCGACGCCTTCCCGGGAACGGTGCTCCTCGTCACCCACGACCGAGCGCTGATCGACGCCGTCGCCCACCGGACGGCGGCCGTGGAGGGACGGACGGTCCGCGTCTACGACGGCGGATGGGTGGATTACCTCGAAACGCGCAAGCCTCGAGTCGAGGAGCCCGAACCCGTCGCTCCGAAGCGGAGGAGCTCGCCGACGCCGGCGCAGCCGAAGGTCGATCCTCTGCACGACCTCGAAGCTCAGATCGAGGCGCAGGAGCAAGTCATCGCGCGGATCGAGACGGAACTGGCGGCAGACTGGAGCGACGTCGACCGCATCGCCGCGCATCGTCGCGCCCGAGCGGACCTCCACGCCTTGCTGGAGCGCTGGGAAGCGCTCGTCGACGAAGTACCGTCCTAGCCGCGCGGGATGAGCTCGTCGACGTCGGCGTCCGAGGCGCCGGTTGCCTCGCGCAGAAAGGCGCGAGCGTCTCGAAAGGCCGCCTCCATGGGCGTCACGCCTTCGGACTCGGCCGTCGCCAGCAGCTGCGCGGTGCTGTCGGCGACCAAGCCTTCGATCGTCTGCAGCGCCCTCGCGGGATCCTCGTCTCGCCGCACGCTCTCGTACAGGTGCACACCGCCGGAGTTGGAGACGAAGTCGGGCAGCGCCAGGATGCCGCGCCGGTGGAGCGTTTCGAGCGCCTCGGGCGTGTAGGGCGCGTTGGCGCCCGGCGCGACAACCGTGCAGCGAAGCCGCTCGGCAACCGCAGCGGTGATCGAGTCGGGGCGGGCGCCAGGTACGAGCACATCGCACTCGACCTCGAACAGCTCCTCCCTCGGACGCACGGGTACGCCGCCGTGCTCGACCACCCGGTCGCCGTGCCGTCCGCGCAGCTCCAGCAAGCCTTCGACATCGAGCCCGTCCGCATCGAACAGGAGCCCGTTGACCGTGCTGATCGCCACGACCCGTGCTCCCGCCCGCGAGCACGCGCGCGCCGTGCCCGCACCGACCTTGCCGAACCCCTCGACGGCCACGTTCGCGCCCGCCAGCATGCGCCCGCGGCTCCTCAGACCCGCCTCCGCCGCCGCCTTCACCCCGTGGCCCGTCGCCAGGTCGTCCATGCCCAGGCCTTCGTGCTCCTTCGCCCAGAGGGGAAGGTCGCCGGCACCGTCTTCGACGAAGTCCGCAGGCGAGGTGCCCATGTCCGGCCCCGTGAGGAAGAAGTCCTGCATCGGCTCGACGGCGCATCGGTAGGCATCAATCACGGCCGCTCGATCGCCGCCGGCGAAACGGACGCCGGCCTTGGCACCGGCATACCGAGCTCGACAGGCCGCGAACTTCCACGTCATGGCGCGCGCCAGGCGGGCGACCTCCTCCACGGACACGTCGGCCAACATCCTCGTCCCGCCCGCCGACACCGGAAAGAGCTCATGGTCGATGACGACGAAGGCCTCGAGGCCGACCGTGTCGTCGCGGAGCTCGATCACCCGCGCCGGGAAACTCACTCCCGCGATTCCTCCTCGAAGGTGGCGATCAGGGCCTCGGCCACGACCTTCATCGGTCGCCCGGAGACCTGGCTCGCACGTTGCAGGCGCTTGAAGGCGTCCTGCTCCGAGAGCTTCTCCCGCTGCATGAGCAGGCCCTTGGCGCGCTCGACGACCTTCCGCGCGGCGAGCGCGTCGGCGAGCGACTCGGCTTCTTGGCGGAGCGCCTCGAGCTCGGCATGCCGTGCCTTCGCCGCTTGGATCGCCGGCAGGAGGTCGGTGTCGCGAAACGGCTTGACCAGGTACCCGAAGACCCCCGCCTCGACGGCTCTGGCCACGAGCTCGTCCTGGCCGTAGGCCGTCAGCATGACGATCGGGATGGGGCGCTCGGCCAGGATTCGCCGCGCCGCCTCGATCCCGTCCAGGCGGGGCATCTTCACGTCGAGGACGGCAAGGTCCGGCTTCTCGCTGCGGGCGAGCTCAACCGCCTCTTCCCCGTCGCGGGCCTCGCCGCAGATCTCGAAGCCGGCCCGCTCGAGGGTTTGACGGAGGTCGAGGCGAATGATGGTCTCGTCCTCGGCGAGGAGGATCCTCACGGGACGGCGCCCACCACCACGTAGGCGAGGCCGTCCTCGCCCGCCACGACCTGTCGCGTGGAATCGGGACTGACGAGGACGAAGCGGCCGGGCATGAACTCGACTTCCTCCCCGTCGATCCGGATCCAACCCCGCCCGCCGACCGCGATGTAGATCTCCTCCTGGTCGCTTTCACGCTCGTCGTGCTCCGTGCCCGCCTGTCCGGGCTCGTTGTCGAAGCGGTTCAGCTTGATTGCCCGGGCGCCGAGGGCACGCGCGACCGGCTTGCGGCGCTCCTTCCAATCGGCGGCGTCGACCGTCGAATAACTCACGGCGTGAATGCGACCTCCGCCCGCAGCCCGCCGTCCGCCTCGAGCGACAGCTCGCCTTTCAGCTCGTCGCGCACGAGGGCGCGCACGATGGAAAGTCCCGTCCCGTCCGCAGAGCCGTCCCACCGGCCATTGTCGGCCACCGTCAGCCGGACGATGCCGTTTTCGCGGCCCAACTCGACGCGCACCTCGTCGCCGCCATGCTCGAGGGCGTTCTGCAGAAGCTCGCTGAAGACGAGGGCGAGCGCCGTGGCCCGCCCGCCGTGTAGCGCGATCGACTCGACCCGCGCTTCCACTCGCTTTCCACCGGCCAACCCTTGCACGAGCATGGCCCGCAGTCGCTCGACAAGCTCGCCGAGGTCGACGTCCTCGTCGCGGCGGTCGGTCAAGACCTCGTGGACGGCGGCGATCGCCAGGATGCGGTTGACGGAGTCGGCCAGCGCCTTCTCCGGATCGGTGGCGCCCGAGCGCGCCTGGAGTCGCAGGAGCGAGGCGACCGTCTGGAGGTTGTTCTTGACCCGGTGGTGGATCTCTTGCGCCACGACGCCCCGCATGACCGCGCGACCGTGCTCGACGGCGACGGCCGCGTGATGGGCGACCGAGGC